>CAKXKM010000012.1 GCA_934876235.1 Collinsella sp. AF02-46-1
GAACACGAGGAGCCCGCGCGCGAGGTAGTGCAGGTCATGGATCCGGGCACGGTCCGCAACATGATGATGAAGATGCAGCTCGAGGCCGGAGAACAGCTGGGCCGCCAACTTGAGGCCGACGTGCAGCGCACGCGGGAGGTCCAGGAAGAGCTGCTCTTTGAGATGCTCGATACCAACAAGAACACTCCTTATGGACGCGAGCATGGCTTTGCGGACATCAAGAGCGTCGAGGACTTTAAGAAGCTTCCGTATACCACCTACGATGACTACGCGGGCTACATCTACGAAGTCATGGAGCACGGTACGCGTGGCGTGGTGACCACCGAGGAGATCGTCCACTTCAACGAGACCTCGGGCACCATGGGCAACCCCAAGGGCATCCCGTATACCAAGCGCATGGCCGAGATACTCATGGGCTACTCCGGCGCCTTTACCATCAGCATGGCCGCCAAGGAGCTCGGCGGCGTCGAGGCGCTTACCCGAGGGCGCGCCTTCTGCACCATGGAGGGCCACGTCAACACGCTCAAGAGCGGCATTACCTTTGGATCGCTCTCGTGCAAGGCCACGAGCGACAACCGTCAGTACCTCTCGGCTACAACCACGAGCCCCGACGCGGCGGTCTTCGCCAAACCGGGTACCGACACGCGCTATCTCCATGTGCGCTATGCCGTTGCCGAGAAGTCCATTACCGAGATCAGCTGCGTCTTCATTACCAACCTGCTCGATCTGATGCGCTACGTCGAGGACAACTGGCAGATGCTCGTACACGACATCGAGACGGGTGAGATCGATCCCTCGATTCAGCTGCCCGATGACGTGCGTGCCCAGCTTGAGGGTGCGCTCAGGCCCATGCCGGAGCGCGCGGCGGAACTGCGTCAGGTCTTTGAGGGCGGTTTTGATGCGCCGGTGGCGAGCCTCATGTGGCCCCAGCTTGTTCTTATCCGCTCGGTGGCGGGCGGCGGCTTTGCGCCCTACACGGAGCGCCTGCGCCGCTTCTTGGGCGATGGGGTGCACCTGCTCTATACCGGTTACTCGGCATCGGAAGGCGCGTTCTCGGTGCCCTTTGAGCTCGACAATCCCTCGAGTGTCTTTTTGCCCCGCTCGGTCTATTTTGAGTTTGTGCCGGTGGAAAACCCCGATTACGACCATACCCTTGGACTTGAGGACCTGGAGGAGGGTAAGGATTACGAGGTTATCATCACGAGCCGCAGTGGCTTCTACCGCTACAAGATGCGCGATGCCATCCACGTGACGGGACATCGCGGAACGTGTCCCACGATGGAGTTCCTCTATCGTCTGGATCAGACCGTCAACATGAAGGGCGAGAAGACTACCGAGGCAGTGCTGCGCGGCGTGGCCGATCGTGTGTCGGCGCGCATGGGCCTTGACCTGGTCGACTTTAGCGTATATCCGGATGTTGACGTCCACCCGCCCCGCTATGAGTTTCTGTATGAGTTCTATCACGCCGACCATGACGCCATCGATATGGACGAGCTCTCGCGCGTGACCGACGAGGAGCTCCGCGCGGGCAACTACGATGTGGACTATATGACTGAGGACGGCGACTTTGCCCCGGCGAGCGCTCTCGTGCTCAATGATGAGACCAATCAACTGTGGGTCGATATGCTGGTGATGCGCGGCAAGGCGCCCAACCAGATCAAGCCCGTCCATATCATCGATACCGAGCAAAAGCGTCGTTTCTTCTACGCGCTTGTCGATCATGATGTTCGCGCATAAGGGAGAGGAGCTGCCGCGTGTGGTTGAGGGCGCCAACGACGCCCTCATCAAGCGCGTGTTTCGCTCCTATGTGGCCATTACCATCCTCATCACGCTCTCCGCGACGCTCGGCATGATGATCGATACGGCGCTTGCGGGCAACTTCATTGGGCCCGACGCGGTCGCCGCCATCGGCATGGCGTCTTCGCTGCTCATCCTGATCTCGGGTCTGGCGGGCGTGTTCTCGGCAGGCAGCATGACGCTCGTTGCCCGTGCGCGCGGTATGCGCGACGATGATGCGGTGCGCGCGTACTTTAGCGTGACGGTCATCGCTTCGCTTGTGATGGGTATCGTGCTCTCGGTGGCGGGCGTAGTGGGCGCCGACGCCATCGCGGACGTCTTTGGTGCGCGCACGGGCGTGCTGCACGAGGACACTGCGGCTTTTATCCGCGGGCTTTCGTTGGGTAGCTTCGCCATCGTGGGCACCTCGGTGATGATGGGGCTCACCCGCATTGACGGGGCGGCAACGCTTGGGCTTGTGGCCATCGTGGCGATGAGCGTGCTCGATGTGGTCGGCAACCTCGTTGCCATCCTGGTGCTCGACGCGGGGACGTTTGGCATGGGATGCGCCACGGCGTTTGCCTACGTGGTGGCGCTTGCTATCTGCTGCTCGCATATGCTGAGTCCCAAGTGCACACTCAAGGTCGTGAACCCGTGCGGGCATATGCGCGAGCTTGCCGAGGTCGTCAACACCGGTATGCCCGATTCGGTCATGCGTTTCTCGGCCACGGCGCGCACGTTTCTCTTCAACCGCGTGCTCATGCTCGTGGCCGGGGCCTCGGCTGTCACGGCCCTGTCGATGCTCTCGAGCGTGAGCACCTTCCTCTCTGCTATCACCGTGGGCGTGGGGGAGACGGCGGTGCTGCTGTTCTCCATCTTCTACGGCGAGCGCGACCGGGCGTCGCTGACCGCCACGGCGCGCGTGGCGCTCCGTTTGGGGCTCGTTCTGTGCATCGTCGTGTGCGGCGTCGTGTTTGTGACGGCCGAGCAGGTTGTGGTCATCTTTGGCTTGGCGGGGACGGATGCGTTTGGATATGGCGTTGCCGCCGTGCGCTTCTTCTGCCTGTCGGTGCCTATCGACCTGGTGCTCCAGGTGCTCGGCAACTTCTATCGCAGCTGCGGCAACGTCGCCGCGTCCAACGCGATCGCTTTTGGGCAGTCGGTGGGAGGCCAAGCCGCAGTCGCCGCCGCCACGGTGGGCGTCTTGGGAGTCGACGGCATCTGGCTTGCTTTCCCTGCGGGCGAGCTCTTAGTTCTGGTGCTCGTGCTCGTCTGGACTGCGCGTAAGCGCGCCCGCACAGGTGAGCGTGGCGGCAACCTGATGGAACGCTCGCTGGCGTTTCCGCCCGATATGCAGGATGCCGCCGAGATTTCTGCTTCGTTCTTTGGGCGCGGAGATGCCTCGATGGCGCCTGAGCTGTCGGATCGCGTGGGCACCTGGTGTCGCGAGGCGGGTATCGATGCCAAAAGGAGTTATCTGGTGGCCCTGGCCTGCGAGGAGATGGCCCATAACGTGGCCGACCACGGCGTGGGCAAGGGCGAGGCCGAGGTGGATATCAAGGTGGTCCTGCGCGCCGACGGCGCACTGGTGCTTCGCATCCGCGATAACGGGCGTGCCTTCAACCCACTCGACTACGACCTTGAGGCAGGCGATAGCCTTGGCTGCATCGGCATCAAGCTCGTGCGGTCCCTGATCGCCGATCTCGAGTACCAAAACGTGCTCGGACTCAACAATACGGTGGCGACGCTAAAGCCTTAGTGCACGCGAGACCACGATAGAGGGGGCGAGCCGTATGGACCCGCCCCCTTATTTACCGGGGAACGTTGCCCCGACGAGCACGTCGGATTCCCGGGCCGGGCGGCACAGGGGTTAAGTTTGTCGCGAGTTCCGCACGAGCCGGAGGCCACTTAATGTGGCCTCCGTGCGAGCCAGGACTGTAGAGCAGCAGACTTAAACAGCGGACCGCCCGGACCGGGAATCCGCCCCCGCGCACAGAAGGGGATTCCTTTTGTGTAGGCTTTGCGGAAATGTGCCAATTTTGGGATACGCCCGGCGGCGTGGTCTGTTGACGGCACAGCTAACGCCACGTATCCTATCGAACTGCGTGTTTCGTAGGGGGATGCTGACCCCTCGATTCAAGCCGTTGCACTTTACAGAAAGCTGGAATCATTCGAGAAGGAGTACGCTTTGCCTACTATTAACCAGCTGGTTCGCCAGGGCCGTCGTTCCGTGCCCAAGAAGTCCAAGAACGCTGCTCTGCAGCACAACTCCCAGAAGCGCGGCGTGTGCACCCGCGTCTTCACCACGAGCCCCAAGAAGCCGAACTCGGCTCTTCGTAAGGTTGCCCGTGTTCGCCTTGTCAACGGCATCGAAGTTACTGCTTACATCCCGGGTGAGGGCCACAACCTGCAGGAGCACTCCATCGTGCTCGTCCGCGGCGGTCGTGTCCGTGACCTCCCTGGTGTCCGTTATCACGTCATCCGTGGCGCCTACGACGCTGCTCCGGTCCAGAACCGTATGCAGGCCCGTTCCAAGTACGGTGCTAAGCGCCCCAAGGCCAAATAAGCCAGATAACGTTTTGATACTTTCGCCGTGTGCCGCCTAAGGGCCGCACGGTAGACACTTAAGGAGATTTCACATGCCGCGTCGTGCAGCAGCTAATCGTCGTGAGGTTCAGCCTGACGCCGTTTACAACAACCGCCTGGTGACTCAGCTCATCAACAAGGTCCTTCTTGACGGCAAGAAGGCCACCGCTGAGCGCATCGTTTACACCGCTTTCGAGATCGTTGCCGAGAAGTCCGAGGGTGGCGACGCTCTCGCTACCTTCAAGAAGGCTATGGACAACGTCAAGCCCACGCTCGAGGTTAAGCCCAAGCGTGTCGGTGGCGCTACCTATCAGGTCCCGATGGAGGTCAACTCCCGTCGTTCCACCGCTCTGGGTATCCGCTGGATCGTCAACTTCTCCCGCGCTCGCAAGGAGAAGACCATGGCCGAGCGTCTCGCCAACGAGATCCTCGACGCCTCCAACGGCCTGGGCGCTTCCGTCAAGAAGCGTGAGGACGTCTTCAAGATGGCCGAGGCCAACCGCGCGTTCTCTCACTATCGTTGGTAAGTTAAGGTAAGGAACTAACATGGCTAAGCCTAAGTACAAGCTTTCCGATACCCGTAACATCGGCATCATGGCTCACATCGATGCTGGTAAGACCACCACGACCGAGCGTATTCTTTACTACACCGGTAAGACCCACAAGATCGGTGAGGTCCATGAGGGCGCTGCCACCATGGACTGGATGGTTCAGGAGCAGGAGCGCGGCGTAACCATTACCTCCGCTGCTACCACGTGCTTCTGGAACAAGGACGGTAAGGACTACCGCATCCAGATCATCGACACCCCGGGCCACGTTGACTTCACCGTCGAGGTGGAGCGCTGCCTGCGCGTCCTCGATGGCGCTGTTGCCGTCTTCGACGCTGTTGCCGGCGTTGAGCCCCAGTCTGAGACCGTTTGGCGTCAGGCTTCCACCTTCAACGTCCCCCGCATCGCCTTCATCAACAAGTATGACCGCGTGGGCGCTGACTTCTTCAACGCTATCGAGACCATGAAGGATCGTCTCGACGCTAACGCCGTGGCCGCTCAGGTCCCGATGGGCGCCGAGGATAACTTCTGGGGCGTCATCGACCTGGTCACCATGACTGCTTGGGACTTCAAGGCCGACGAGAAGGGCATGACCTACCCCGAGCCGATGGACGAGATCCCGGCTGAGTTCGCTGACATCGCTGCTACCAAGCGCGAGGAGCTCCTTGACGCTGCTGCCAGCTTTGATGACGAGCTCATGGAGAAGATCCTCATGGAGGAGGACTTCACCGTCGAGGAGCTCAAGGCTGCTCTGCGCAAGGGCGTCCTGGCCAACGAGCTCAACCTCGTTTTCGTGGGTTCCGCCTACAAGAACAAGGGCGTCCAGGAGCTGCTCGACGCTGTCGTCGACTACCTGCCCAGCCCGCTCGACGTCGAGGCCGTCACCGGTACCGATCCGGACACCGGCGAGGAGATCCAGCGTCATCCTTCCTTCGACGAGCCCTTCTCCGGCCTGGTCTTCAAGATCATGACCGACCCGTTCGTCGGTAAGCTCACCTACGTCCGCGTTTACTCCGGCCGCGCCGAGTCCGGCTCCTACGTGGTCAACGCTTCCAACGGTCAGCGCGAGCGCCTCGGCCGCATCCTCGAGATGAACGCCGCCGAGCGTATCGACCGTGACGACGCTGCCGCCGGCGACATCGTCGCTTGCGTCGGCTTCAAGAACTCCACCACTGGTGACACCCTGTGCGCCGAGGGCAAGGAGATCGTCCTCGAGAAGATCGAGTTTGCTAAGCCCGTTATCGACGTTGCCATCGAGCCCAAGACCAAGGCCGAGCAGGACAAGATGTCCCTGGCTCTGACCAAGCTCGCCGAGGAGGACCCGACCTTCCAGGTGTCCACCAACCACGAGACCGGCCAGACCATCATCGCCGGCATGGGCGAGCTGCACCTCGAGATCATCGTCGACCGTCTGCTCCGCGAGTTCAAGGTTGACGCTAACGTTGGTAAGCCTCAGGTTGCCTACCGCGAGACCGCTGGTCACGACGTCGAGAAGGCTGAGGGCAAGTTCGTCCGTCAGTCCGGCGGTCGCGGTCAGTACGGCCACGCCGTCATCAAGCTCGAGAAGATGGAGGAGGGCTTCGGCTACGAGTTCGTCAACGCTATCGTCGGCGGCGTCGTGCCCAAGGAGTACATCCCGTCCATCGACAAGGGCATCCAGGAGGCCCTGAACACCGGTGTTATCGCCGGCTTCCCGGTCCTCGACGTCAAGGTCACCCTGTTCGACGGTTCTTACCACGAGGTCGACTCCTCCGAGGCCGCCTTTAAGATCGCCGGTTCCATGGCTATCAAGGACGCCCTCAAGAAGTCCGACCCGCAGCTGCTCGAGCCGATCATGGCTGTCGAGGTCGAGACCCCCGAGCAGTACATGGGCGACGTTATGGGCAACCTCTCCGGTCGCCGCGGCAAGATCGAGGGCATGGAGGATCGCAAGAACAGCAAGCTCATCCGTGCCAAGGTGCCGCTGGGCGAGATGTTCGGTTACGCTACCGACCTTCGCTCCCAGACCCAGGGCCGTGCATCCTACACGATGCAGTTCGACTCTTATGAGCCCGCGCCCAAGTCCATCGTGGACGAGGTCATGAGCAAGAACGCCTAAGTTCGAGCTCCCTGTTACGTAATCCGCGAGAACATCTCTCGCACTCTTTGGAGGTTTAAGTTGGCTACCCAGAAGATCCGCATTCGCCTCAAGGGCTATGATCACGAGGTCGTCGATCAGTCCGCGAAGCTCATCGTCGAGACCGCTCAGAAGACCGGTGCTCGCGTTTCCGGTCCTGTCCCCCTGCCCACCGAGCGCAACCTGTACACGGTTATCCGCTCGCCGCACGTGAACAAGGACTCCCGTGAGCAGTTCGAGATGCGCACCCACAAGCGCCTCATCGACATCCTCGACCCCACCTCGGGCACCGTTGATTCGCTCATGCGTCTCGACCTCCCCGCTGGTGTCGACATCGACATCAAGCTCTAAGCGATATCGCTCATAGCTTACAGAGCCCCGCTGCCATTTTGGTAGCGGGGCTCTTTTGTTTTGAATGATGACCTTGGGGGGCCGGGTAATGCTGTCGAGCGGGTGGCTGTGGCGCCTTATTTACCCATGGAACGCAGCGATGCCTCCTCAAAATGGAAGGAACGTAAGCCGTCTTCCGTTTCGATACACGCGCGACCAAAGGCATCGACCGTTTGAAAGATGCCACGTGCCAGCTCGTCACCGGCAGGGGAACGGGCGATAACGTGCTCCCCAATCCAATTGAGATGAGCGACATAATCATCGTGGACGGGCGCGATCGGACCAGCGTCTTCTTCCATGGCGTTGAGCAGATCTACCCACGCGTCCACAGCGTTTACGACGGTGTGATAGACCTCCTTGAGTAGGACATCGACGGTGGGAACATTCTCGTTGAGGTCTGACAGACCGATTGCCGACAGGCCGCTATCGGGAACCTCCGAGGGCACATAGTTCACATTGACGCCAATGCCGCAGACGGCAAAGGGCTTGCCCTCGTTGTCACGAGCCGCCTCGACCAAGATGCCGCCGAGCTTATGTCCTCGTGCGACGAGGTCGTTGGGCCATTTGAGGCCGATCTCGTTAGCAAGACCTTGCGCCTCGAGCGCCTCGAGCACCGCTAGGCCGCTGACGGCAGCAAGACCAGAGTACTTCGCAGGATTAACGCATGGACGCAGGACAATCGAAAGCAATAGGTTGCCGGCGGTTGAATCCCACTTGTGGCCGCGCCGGCCGCGTCCTGCTGTCTGAGCCCGGGCGGCAAGTCCTGTGCCGTGCGGCGCTCCCTGTTTTCCTGCTTCGAGCAGGTCATCGTTGGTCGATCCGGTTACGTCGACTATCGTTAATTTGGCATCCATAACGGCTGCTACCTCCTTAATGAATAAGTGAATAACGCAATGGTGTCGAGAGAGACACAATGTGAAGCCTTTGTCGCATTTGGACAATTTAATGTTAACACGTTAACAACGACTGAAATGCGCTATCCTCTCTTGGTCGATGTAAACACGTCAACAACTCAAAGGAGGTTAGTGATGGGTTTCACGATTCTTGGAACAGGCTCGGCGCTTCCCAAGCGCAGTGTTTCCAATGACGAGCTGTCCGAGTTCCTCGATACCTCGGATGAGTGGATTTTTACCCGCACAGGCATCAAGAGCCGTCATGTGTGCACCACCGAGTCGCTCGACGACCTTGCCGTGGCAGCGAGCGAGCAAGCGCTCCAGACGTCCGGAATCGATGCGAGCCAGCTGGATCTTATCGTCTGTTCGACGACGACGGGCGATCATCTCGTTCCTGCCGAAGCGTGCGCCATTGCTGAGCGCCTGGGTGCCACATGTCCTGCTTTCGACGTTTCGGCGGCCTGTGCCGGCTTCGTATTTGCGCTCGATGTCGCCGAGGGCTATATCACCCGCGGTCGTGCCGAGCGTGTGTTGGTCATTGCTGCCGAGCAGATGACGCGCGCGCTCGACTGGACCGACCGCGCCACCTGTGTGCTCTTTGGCGATGGGGCAGGCGCCGCGGTGATTGAGGCTGGGGGAGACAGCCCCCTTGCCGTTGAGCTTTCGACGGCGCCCGACGTCGAGACGTTGTGCGTTCCCGGTCTGGTCGGCACCTCGCCGTTTAAGGCCTCCGCAGATAGCGAGAGCGTGCTGTCCATGAATGGCCGCCGCGTGTTCAAGTTCGGCGTCAACGCCATCTGCGACACGGTCCATAAGCTTGCGAGCGATGCGGGCATTTCGGTCGAGGGCATCGACCATTTTGTATTCCATCAGGCTAACGAACGAATCCTGAGTCAGGCGGTCAAGCGCCTCGGCGTGCCAGGCGAGCGCGTGGTTCGAACGCTGCGCGAGACCGGCAACATTTCGAGCGCCTGCATTCCCTTTGCGCTTGACCGGCTGGCACGCACCGACGCACTGAATGCGGGCGATACCATCGCCCTCGTTGGATTTGGCGCCGGTCTGGATATAGGTGGCTATCTACTTCGTTGGAAGTAGTCGCACATAGGAAATAAAAACGCCCCTAGGGCACAAACAAAGGAGAACTACCATGGCAGATCAGAAGACCTTCGAGCGCGTTTGCGATGTTATCCGCGAGACCGCCGGTCTTGACGACGTCGAGATGAAGCCCGAGTCCACGCTCGAGGAGATTGGTCTCGACAGTCTGGGCACCGTCGAGATCCTCGTCGCCGTTGAGGACGAGTTTGGCATCCAGCTCGATACCGAGGAGAACCCCAAGACGGTCGGCGAGTTCGCCGATACGGTCGAGGCGGCATTGGAGAAGTAGAGATGCTCAAGACTCCTCTCTGCGATCTGCTCGGCATCGAAAAGCCCGTGTTCCAGGGCGGTATGGCCTGGATCGCCGACGCCTCGCTGGCGTCCGCAGTGTCCGAGGCGGGCGGCTTAGGGATTATCGCGGCCATGAACGCCGACGCCAACTGGCTGCGCGACCAGATTCATGAGCTGCGCGCCAGGACGGATAAGCCCTTTGGCGTCAACGTCATGCTCATGAGCCCGTTTGCCGACGAGGTCGCGCGGGTCGTGATTGACGAGCGGGTGCCGGTCGTCGTGACGGGTGCCGGCAATCCCACCAAGTACATGAAGGCGTGGAACGAGGCGGGCATCAAGGTCATCCCGGTCGTTGCCTCGGTGGCGCTGGCGCGCCTCGTGGCGCGTCGTGGAGCCACTGCCGTGGTTGCCGAGGGTACCGAATCAGGCGGCCATATTGGCGAGACCTCGACGATGGCACTGGTGCCGCAGGTTGTCGATGCGGTCGATATTCCCGTGGTTGCGGCTGGCGGTATCGCCGATGGCCGCGGCGTGGCGGCCGCCTTTATGCTGGGCGCCGCCGGCGTGCAGGTGGGTACGCGCTTTCTGATCGCAGATGAGTGCACCGTATCGGAGCAGTACAAGGAGATGGTCCTGAAGGCCAACGACACCTCGACGCGTGCGACCGGCCGCTCGACGGGACACCCGGTGCGTGCCCTCAAGAGCCCCTTCACCAACGCCTACGCCAAGAGCGAGGCGGCGGGCGTAAGCGTCGAGGAGCTCGGGGCCATGGGCACGGGCGCCCTTCGCAAGGCCGCCAAGGACGGCAATTACGAAGAGGGCTCGTTTTTGTGCGGACAGATTGCCGGCATGGTCAACGAGCGCCAGAGCGCTCGCGAAATCGTCGACGATCTGGTCGGCGGCGCCGAGCATGTCCTGAAGGGTGCGTCCGCATGGGTAGCGTAGCGTTTCTGTTTGCCGGTCAGGGTGCCCAGCACCCCGCGATGGGCGTCGACCTCATCGAAGCATCGCCGGCGGCTGCCGAGGTGTTCGCCATTGCCGACGAGGTGCGCCCGGGGACCAGCGAGCAGTGCCGGAGCGCCTCCAAGGAGGAGCTCTCGCAGACCGAGAACACGCAGCCTTGCGTGTTCGTGCACGACTTGGCTGTCGCCGTCGCCCTGCGCGAGCGCGGCGTGGTGCCTGCCGCCTGTGCGGGATTCTCGCTGGGCGAGGTCGCTGCACTCACCTTTGCGGGGGCATTCGATACGCGAGCGGGTTTTGAGCTCGTATGTGAGCGCGCGGCATTGATGGCCACGGCGGCCGAGCGTCACCCCGGCGGCATGCGCGCCGTCATCAAACTCGATGCGGCGCAGGTCGAGGGCTTGGCAAAACAGGCCGGCGAGGACTGCTGGCCGGTCAACTACAACAGCCCCCAGCAGACGGTTGTGGCCGGAGCGCCCGAGGCGCTGCAGGAGCTCGACGTTCTAGTGAAAGAGGCTGGCGGTCGCGCCATGAAGGTCGCGGTGTCGGGTGCATTCCATAGCCCCTATATGGCCGAGGCGACCTGTGGCCTTGCTGCATATATCGAGGCCGGTCACGCGCCGTCCCCGCTGCTCATTCCTGTTATGGCAAATATGACAGCGGCGCCCTATCCGGCCGACCCGCAGGCGGCAGCGGAGATGCTTGCCAACCAGGTGAGTCATGCCGTGCGCTGGGTCGACACGCTGCATGCTCTGCAGGATCAAGGCATCGATACGTTTATTGAGGTCGGCCCTGGCAAAACGCTGTCCGGCTTGGTCAAGCGTACGTTGAGCGACGTTCGCGTGTATTCGTGCGAAACGGCAGAACAGGTCGCAGCTATTGCCGACGAGCTCGCATAGCCCATAGGGCTGTAACCCGAAAGGAATGACATGGGCAACTTGAACAACGGCGCGCTCGAGCGCATCGACTCGCGTCGCGTGGCGCTGGTCACGGGCGCCTCGCGCGGTATCGGTCGCGCTTGTGCCGTGGGCCTGGCGGAGGACGGCTTTGATATCGCCGTCATCTATGCCGGAAGCGTCGATGCGGCGCGTGAGACGTGCGAAGCCTGCGAGGCGGCTGGCGCCACGGCGCGCGCATATCAATGTGACGTGGCCGAGCCCGATGCCGTCAACGCGTGCGTGGAGACGGTCCTCAACGACTTTGGCTCCATTTGGGCGCTTGTCAACAACGCCGGCATCACCCGCGATGGCCTGCTCATGCGTATGGGCGACGATGCCTTCGACCGCGTGCTCGATGTCAATCTCAAGGGCACGTTCAACACGACGCGCGCGCTCACCAAGACCTTTATGCGTCAGCGCGGCGGTTGCGTCATCAACATGAGCTCGGTCGTGGGCCTAATGGGCAATGCCGGGCAAGCCAACTACGCTGCCTCCAAGGCGGGCGTGATAGGGCTTACCAAGGCGGTGGCACGCGAGCTTGCGCCCCGCGGCGTGAGGGTTAATGCGGTCGCTCCCGGGTTTGTCGAGACAGATATGACGGCAAAGCTCTCGGAGAAGGTGCGTGCGGCAACCGAGGAACAGATTCCCCTTAAGCGCATGGCACGCCCCGAGGAAGTGGCCGGCGTGGTGCGCTTTTTGGCGAGTGATGCGGCTGCCTACATTACGGGTGAGGTCGTGCGCGTCGACGGCGGAATGGCGATGTAGAAACCAGGGCCGAAGAACGGCTTGGATGAGGAGAGCATGATGGAACAGAGAGTTGCAATCACCGGCATCGGTGCCGTATCGCCGCTCGGCAACACCGCGCTTGCCACCTGGGCGGCCATGTGCGCCGGGACCTGCGGCATCGGCCCGATTACTCACTTTGATACGGATGCGTTTGCCGTAAAGGTGGCGGCCGAGGTCAAGGGCTTTGACGGCAACGACTACTTTGGCAAGCACGATGCCAAGCACCTGGACCCCTGCGTTCAGTTTGCACTGGCGGCGTCGGACGAGGCCATGCACGATGCGGGCTTTGATGTCGAAGGCGCCATCGATCGCGAGCGCCTGGGCGTCTACGTGGGTTCAGGCGTGGGCGGCATGCAGACGCTCGTCGACAACGTCCACACGATCGCCGATCGTGGGCCCCGCCGCGCATCGCCTTACATGATTGCGATGATGATCCCCAACATGGCTTCGGGCAATATCGCGATTCGCCATAAGGCAAAGGG
This sequence comes from Collinsella sp. AF02-46-1, assembly GCA_934876235.1. Taxonomy (GTDB): domain Bacteria; phylum Actinomycetota; class Coriobacteriia; order Coriobacteriales; family Coriobacteriaceae; genus Collinsella. The sequence goes on from CAKXKM010000012.1 coordinate 12,862, forward strand.
CCCGACCCTGCCCGTCGTGACTGCCTGCGCGACTTCTGCCCATGCGGTGGGCGAGGCGTTCCGCGCCATCAAGCACGGCTATGCCGATGCGATTCTCGCCGGCGGTACCGAGGCCGCAATCATCCCCGATGCCGTTGCGGGCTTTACGTCCTGCCGTGCACTCACCACTAATCCTGACCCGTCGACGGCATGCTGTCCGTTCGATGCGAATCGCGACGGTTTTGTGATGGGCGAGGGCGCCTGCGTGCTCGTACTGGAGAGCATGGAGCACGCGCTGGCTCGCGGGGCGCACATTTATGCCGAGGTCGTGGGCTACGGCAACACCGATGATGCCTATCACATCACGAGCCCCGATCCCGAGGCTGCCGGCATTGCCCGCGCGATATCGCTGGCGGTGGCCGAGGGCGACGTCAAGCCTTCCGAGGGCCTCTACATCAATGCCCACGGCACCTCGACTAAACTCAACGATTCGTCCGAGACGGCGGGCATTAAGCGGGCGCTTGGCGAGGACGCGGCACGCACCGCGCATATCTCGTCGACCAAGTCGATGACCGGTCACATGATCGGTGCCACGGGTGCCATCGAGGTCATGGCCTGCGCCATGGCGCTCGAGCAGGGCGTGGTGCCCCCGACCATTAACTACCACACGCCCGATCCCGCCTGCGATCTTGACTACACGCCTAATCGAGCGGTTCGCGCCGACCTTACCTGGGCGCTTTCGACCAACCTGGGCTTTGGCGGGCACAACGCCGCCATTGCGCTGCGTAGATATACGAGGAGCTAGAGCATGGATTCCAAAAGACTTGCCGAGATAGCCGATGTTATGGAGGACCGCGGCCTCACGCGCGTACGTGTTGAGGAGCCCGATGGCACCGCGGTCGAGCTCGAGCGCGCGAGCGCCGCGCAGCCGGTTGCCGTGCCCATGCCCATGCCGAGCGCCATGGCCGCTCAAGTTGCAGCTCCCACAGTCGCGCCTGCCGCACCGGAACCTGCCGCGCAGGCACCTGCCGCCGCGTCGGAGCCTAAGGGCACCGAGGTGACTGCTCCCATGGTCGGCGTTTTCTATGCTGCCCCGGCGCCGGGCGACGAGCCGTTTGTGCACGTGGGCTCCAAGGTCAAAGCCGGCGAGACCCTCTGCATCATCGAGGCCATGAAGGTTCTCAACGAGGTGACGGCGGAGGCGGATGGCGAGGTGCTCGAGATCTGCGTGGCCGACGGCGACCTCGTGGAGTTTGGCAGCTGCCTCATGAGGATCGGATAGGTGATATCCATGAACAAAGAGGAGCTCAAGAAGCTGTTGCCGCATCGCGAGCCGATGCTTTTGCTCGACGAAGCCGAGCTGGTGGGCGACGAGGCCCACGGCAAGATCACGATTACGGGCGACGAGTACTTTTTGCAGGGGCATTTTCCGGGAAACCCGGTCGTTCCCGGCGTGATTCAGTGCGAGATGCTCGCCCAGAACTGCTGCGTACTGCTGATGGGCGATGAGGAGGCGCGCGGCGCGACGCCGTTCTACACGAGTCTGGACAAGGTGCGCTTTAAGCGTCCGGTGCGCCCGGGCGACACGGTGGATCTGGTGTGCTCCATCACGCGTGCGCGCGGGCCGTTCCGCTTTGCGACGGGTACTGCGAGCGTCAACGGTGAGGTGTGCTGCCGCGCCGATATGTCTTTTGCACTCATGCACGAAAGTTAAGGAAGGCTTCATGTTCGAAAAAGTGCTCATCGCCAACCGCGGCGAAGTCGCGGTCCGTGTTATCCGCGCGTGCCGCGATATGGGCATCAAGACCGTCGCCGTATATTCCACGGCCGATGCGGACGCGCTACACGTGCAGCTTGCCGACGAGGCGTATTGCATCGGCGGCCCGCGTCTTGCCGAGAGCTACCTCAACGACGATGCTGTGCTCACCTGTGCCGTGAAGTCGGGGGCAAAGGCGATCCATCCTGGCTACGGTTTCTTTTCCGAGAAGGCGAGCTTCGTGCGCGACTGCGACAAGTACGGTCTGGCGTTTGTTGGTCCCTCGGCCGAGGTCATCGACAGCATGGGCGACAAGGATGCCGCACGTCGAACGGCTGCCGCGGCGGGCGTGCCCATCGTGCCGGGCTGCGATTTGCTCAAAAGCCCCGAGGAGGCGACGGCCGAGGCCGAGCGCATTGGCTGCCCCGTGCTTATTAAGGCGCGTGCAGGTGGTGGCGGTCGCGGCATTCGCAAGGTCGAGCGCGTGGAAGATGCGGCAAAGGCGTTCATCGAGGCGCGTGCCGAGGGCGAGGCCGTTTTTGGCGACGGCGAGTGCTACATGGAGAAGTTCGTCGCGCCGGCGCACCACGTTGAGGTGCAGATTATGGCCGATAAGCAGGGCCATGTGTTTTCGCTCGGCGAGCGCGAGTGCTCGGTGCAGCGCCGCAACCAAAAGCTGATCGAGGAGAGCCCCGCGCCGTGCCTCGACGGACGCGATGATATTCGCGCGCGCATGCACAAGGCCGCGCGCGACCTGGCTCGTGCCGTTGGCTATGAGGGCGCCGGTACCATTGAGTTTTTGTACTCAGATGACGGTAATTTCTACTTTATGGAAATGAACACGCGCTTGCAGGTTGAGCATCCGGTCACGGAGTTTGTGACCGATACCGACTTGGTCAAGTGGCAGCTGCGCGTGGCTGCCGGCCAGCCTCTGCCCTTTGAGCAGGAGGACATGCCGGTGCGCAACCACGCCATGGAGTGCCGCATCAATGCCGAAACGCCGGACTTTCTGCCGTCATGCGGAACGGTCACCGCGTTGCGTGTGCCGGGTGGTCCGCGCGTGCGCTGGGATTCCGCCATGTTTACCGGAGCGAAAGTTCCGCCGTACTACGACTCCATGCTCGGCAAGCTCATCGTGTGCGCGCCCACGCGTGACGGTGCCATTCGCAAGATGCGCTCGGCCCTGGGCGAGCTCGTGATTGAGGGCGTGAGCGAAAATAGCGAGCTTCAGCTCGACGTGCTGGCAAACGACGAGTTCTTGTCGGGCATGTATCACACCGATCTGATGGGGCATCTCTATGCTGATGAATAGAAAAGCGAAGACGGTCAATGTCCTTGAGGGGCCGATAACCGAGTCGTGCGCCGAGTTCCCCGCGCGCCACGTGTTTGTCAAATGCCCGGAGTGCCGCCGTGTGATCGATGAGGCGCGCCTGCACGACAACCTCGAGGTCTGCCCTCGTTGCGGCAAACACTTTCGCGTGAGCGGTCGCGCGCGCATGCGCATGACGGTCGACGCGGGTACCTTTGAGGAATGGGATGCCACTCTGGCGTCAGAGGACTTCCTCTCGTTTCCCGGTTATGCCGACAAGCTTAAGAGCGTGAGCGAGCGTTCGGGCGAGCGCGATGCCGTTGTGTGCGGCAGGGGCAAAATCTGCGGCTGCGATACCGCGCTCTTCTTTATGGATGCCAACTTTATGATGGGCTCGATGGGCTCCGTGGTGGGCGAGAAGATCTGTCGTGTCTTTGAGCGCGCGGCCGAGTTGGGGCTTCCGGTCGTTGGCTTTACCGTTTCGGGCGGCGCGCGCATGCAAGAGGGCGTGACCTCGCTTATGCAGATGGCCAAGATTTCTGCGGCGGTTAGGCGCCACAGCGAGGCGGGCGGTCTGTATATCACGGTGCTTACCGATCCCACGACCGGAGGTGTAACCGCGAGCTTCGCCATGGAGGGCGACATTATCCTGGCCGAGCCCGATGCCCTGACGGCATTTGCCGGCCCGCGCGTGATCGAGCAGAACATGCACAAGCGTCTGCCCAAGGGATTCCAGCGTTCCGAGTTTTTGCTGGAGCACGGCTTTTGCGATGCCGTTGTTCCGCGTGGTGAGATTGCGCTCACGGTAGGCGAGCTGCTGGCGCTGCACGAAGGGCACGCGCCCGGCCTGGGGGCACCGCATGAGATCGTGCATACGGGTCGTCGCGGCAAAAAGCTGGGACACTTGTTTAAGCGCTCGGCCGCACCAAAAAGCGCGCTCGAAATCGTCAAACAGACTCGCTCGGCGAACCGCGCCACGGCAGGCGAGATGATCTCGTTGGGTCTCGACGGATTTGTAGAGCTGCACGGCGACCGCTACTTTGGTGACGACGCCGCCGTGGTGGGTGGCATTGGCTGGAAAGACGGACGTCCCGTGACGGTTATCGCCATCGAGCGCGGCACCACGACCAAAGAGCGCATGCGCCGCAACTTTGGCATGGCGCATCCCGAGGGCTACCGCAAAGCGCGTCGCCTGATGCGCCAGGCCGAAAAGTTTGGTCGACCGGTTCTGTGCCTGGTCGATACTTCGGGCGCGTTTTGCGGCATCGGTGCCGAGGAGCGCGGCCAGGGCGAGGCGATTGCCCAGAATCTCATGGAGATGAGCGGCCTTAAGACGCCGGTTGTCTCGGTGGTGACAGGCGAGGGCGGCTCTGGTGGCGCGCTGGCGCTGTCCGTGGCCGACCGCATCCTGATGCTCTCGAGTTCGGCCTATTCGGTCGTGAGCCCCGAGGCCTGTGCATCGATCCTGTGGAAGGATACCGAGCGCGCGGATGAGGCCGCCGAGGCGCTGAAGCTCACGGCCCCCGATCTGTTGGCACTCGGCATCATCGACGGCATTGTTGACGATAGGGGCCTGTCGCATGAGGAGATCGCCGGTGCCGTCATGTCCTCGGCATTTGATGCCTTCGATACGCTTGAGCAGCTCGACGACGCGACCCTCACGAACCTCCGCTACGAAAAGTACCGCGCAACCGGTCAGTACCGCACGATGTGACAAAGGGACAGTCCGCATGTCACATTGGGAAAGGCGTTCCATGCCACAAGTTTCTAACACCTCGTTTACAACGACGGCTTCATCAAACGCCATGGCCGTGGTGGACTATCTGTCCAAAAGCATGATGTCGGCGCTGCCGTTTATTGTCTGCGCGGCTTTATTCCGCACCGTCGCCGTCATTATGGGCGAAGGCATGCTGGGCCTGTGGTCTGCCGATTCCGAAATCTATCGCCTGTTCTACAGTTGGCTCTATAACGCCGGCTACTACTTTTTGCCCATTTATCTTGGTTGGGCGGCCGCCCGCCAGCTCGGTTGCTCGGAGCAGCTGGGCATGATGTTGGGCGGCGTATTGATTGCGCCCGATCTGCTTAAGCTCGTCGATGCCGCATCGACGACGGGGGCATCGATGACTTACGTGTATGGTCTGCTTCCCGCGCCGGTCAACGATTACACGACGACTGTTATTCCGGTTCTCATCTCGGTGCCCGTGCTATGGCGAGTGGAGTGTTTCTTTCGGCGCGTTATCCCTAAGGCCGTGGCGTTTTCGTTCGTTCCGTTTGCGACCATGCTTGTCATGGTTCCGGTTTCGCTGTGTATTACGGCGCCGGCGGGCAGCTATCTGGGCATGCTGTTGGGCCAGCTTATGTTTATGCTTGGCAATTCCGGTGGCATCGTGTCGCTGCTCACGCTCATGGGGCTTGCCGCGGGCTGGGAGTTCCTAAAGATCGCGGGCGTCAGCAACGTTGTCCTATCGCTCGCCTATGCGCAGTTTATGAGTGTGGGAACGGATTCGTGCATCCTGATCGCCGCGACGATGGCAACGTTCGCCGTTTGGGGCATGCCCCTTGGCGCGTCGCTCCGCGTTGTGGATAAGGACGAGAAGGCGCTCATGCTGGGCTATTCAATCTCGGGTGTTCTTGGCGGCGTAAGCGAGCCGGCGCTGTACGGTTGCGGCTTTAAATATGGCAGGTGCCTGACGTGCATGGCCATTGGCGGCGCCGTCGGAGGCCTTGTTGCAGCCGTGGGCCACGTTACGGCCTATACCATCGGCATGACAAATGTCCTCATGGTCATTGGCTTTGCCACGGGCGGCATCTCGAACCTGCTGTGGTGCTGCGTTGCCGGCGGTGTGGCATTTGCGGTGTCTGCGGCGCTGAGCTACTGCTTTGGCGTGGTGCCGGCGAAGGGGTGGGCGGCAGAAGACGAAGCCGATTCGCCCGAAACAGTGGCGAGCGCTGCTGAAGTAAGCGCATAAACCTGTGCGACAAAGGACGATTCCTTTGTCATGTTCCAAGGCCGTGGCTCGTGTGGGTTGCGGCCTTTTTGTATCTGGAGGACAAAGTGGCTACACTACAATCCGTTTGAGCAATAGATATTAGGTAGTACCGTGGGGACTGATGAGGATGGTCGAGTGGATTGTTCGTCGTGCGCAGGGCGACCGTGCGCGCGTGGGCACGTTGACGGGCGTGGTGTGTATTCTCGCCAATGTGGCACTATGCGCTGCGAAGGGTGCAATTGGCGTGCTGTCGGGATCGGTTTCGATCGTGGCGGATGCCATGAACAACCTGTCCGACGCCAGCTCGAACATCGTGAGCGTGCTGGGCTTTAAGCTGGCGGGCAAGCCAGCAGACCCCGAGCATCCTTACGGCCATGGCCGCTACGAGTATCTCTCGGGTCTGGTCGTGGCGGCGCTCGTGCTGCTGATCGGCCTTGAGCTTATCAAGTCCTCGGTTGAGCGCGTCATCCACCCCGAACCTGTCGAGTTCTCGCTTGCCCTGGTGGCAGTCCTTGCGCTTTCGATGGTCGTTAAGCTGTGGATGGCGGCCCTCAACCAAAAGCTCGGCGATCGCATTGAGTCCGAGACGCTGCATGCGACCGCTCAGGACTCAAAGAACGATGTCCTAGCCACGGGCGCCGTGTTAGCGTGCGCAATTGTTTCGCAGGTGACGCACATCAATCTTGACGCATGGGTCGGCCTTGCCGTTGGCGCCTATATTGGCTGGAGCGGCTTTGAGCTTATCCAGGATACGGTGAGCCCGCTTTTGGGCCAGGCGCCCGATCCTAAGCTGGTCAAGCACATTCGAGACAAGATCATGAGCTACCCCGGCGTTTTGGGCGTTCACGATTTGATGGTTCACGACTACGGCCCGGGCAGGAAGTTCGCAAGCGCTCACGCCGAGATGGCAGCCGAGGCCAGCCCGCTGGAATGTCACGACACGCTCGATAACATCGAGCAGTCGTTTAGAAACGAAGACGGAATGATTGTCACGCTCCATTACGATCCCATCGTGACCGACGACCCCAAAGTGGCGAGCATGCGTCTGCGCATCAACGCTATGGTTCAAGAGATCGATAGCCGCCTTTCGATTCACGACCTGCGCTGTGTTCCGGGTCCCACGCATACCAACGTGATCTTTGACTGCGTACGTCCCTCGGATTTGGCGATGAGCGCCGAGGACCTAAAGCGCGCGTTGGCGAAACGTGTCGAATCCAAATATCCCAAGTCGATTGCCAAGATTACGATCGACGAAGACTACGTAGACCATACCCACGAGTAGGGCTGCGCCGGTAAAGCAAGTTATACAGAAGGGGAGAGCATGAAGCGTCTATATCTACTCCGCCACGGCCAGACAGAATTCAACGTTAAAAAGCTGGTCCAGGGCCGCTGCGATTCTCCGTTGACCGACCTGGGCCGCAAACAAGCGGGAATGGCGGCCGCATGGCTCAAGGACCACGGCGTCGTTCCCGACAAAGTGGTCTCTTCGCCCTTAGGCCGAGCTATGGACACAGCTCAGCTCGTCGCTACCGAACTCCTTGGCCCGGACGCAGCAGTCGAGCCCTGCGAAGGCATCATCGAGCGCAGCTACGGTACCTTCGAAGAAGGCCCCCACGACGCCCTGCCCACCGACGTCTGGGACCCGGGCGAGGACCTGGTCCCCTTCGGAGGAGAAGGAAGCCGCGCACTGCAGGAGCGCATGGTAGGCACCCTCACCAATCTCATGGGCGCCGAGGGCATCGAAACCCTCCTAGCAGTAAGCCACGGCAGTGCCAGCCGCCAATTCATCAAGGCTGCAGCCCCAGAGGGTTTCGAGCTCCCAACAAAACTCCCCAACTGCGCCATCATGATCTTCGATTTTGATGAGGCAAAGTCGGGAGAAGAAGGCGACGCGCCCCAATCCAAGTTCATCTTGCAGCAAATCATCGATCCTCAACAAAGTAATTAGCTGAGCGAGCAGAGTTAAGCAGACATCAACGTGTCGTCTCCCGAGCACGGCGGAGGGCCGGAGAAATATATTAAGGTCATCGCGAGTTCCGCACGCAAAGGAGAGCACTTAATGTGCTCTCCGTCTTGCGCAGGACTGTAGAGCAGGGACCTTAATATATTTCTCCGGCCCTCCGCCGTGCTCGGGAGCCATCCACGCACTTTACCTGCGTAAACAATGTGAGTGAAATATGAATCTCGATGGATACGCCCGCAGCCGTGTATACTAAACAGCTGTGTGTAACCAGGGGAGTATTCTGGCTGGACAAAATGCCTGCTTAATAGGGTTGTCAGGTAGTCCGGGCGAAATACAAGGCTGGGGAGCACGTCGTGTAAGTAGTGGTCCTCTAGGGGCGTACGCTCGGTGGCGTACGCATTGTCCCAAGACCACGCGAGAGTTGGGATCATATCTTGATCAGCATGATTCTCGGCCGCAAGATTGGCATGACCCAGGTTTGGGACGAGAACGATAACGTCGTTCCCGTCACGGTCATCCAGGCTGGCCCCTGCGCTGTCTCGCAGGTTAAAACTCAGGCAACTGACGGCTATGACGCCGTCCAGATCGGTTTCGGCGACATCAAGGCCAAGAACGTGAACAAGCCCATGGCTGGTCACTTCGCCAAGGCTGGCGTCGAGCCTGTCCGCTTCCTTCGTGAGGTCCGCGTCGAGAACGGCGAGGAGCACAAGGTCGGCGAGGTCGTCACCGTCGCTGATTTCGCTGATGTCGAGAAGGTCGACGTCATCGGTACCTCCAAGGGTAAGGGCTTCCAGGGTCGCATCAAGCGCTGGGGTCAGCGCCGCGGTCCTATGACGCATGGTTCTCACTTCCAGCGTCACCCCGGTTCTATCGGTCAGTGCGCCTATCCTGCGCGCGTCCTCAAGGGCGTCAAGATGGCCGGTCACATGGGTAACGAGCGCGTTACCGTCAAGAACCTTTCCGTTGTCCGCATCGATGCCGAGCAGAACCTCATCTTGGTCAAGGGCGCTGTCCCGGGTGCCAAGAATGGTCTCGTCGCCATCCGTATGGCCTAAGGGCCCAGCCCATTTAGCCCAGCGTCATACCAAGGAGAACACTTAAATGGCAAAGTTTGAAGTAAAGAACAGCGAGGGCAAGAAGGTCGCCGAGGCCGAGCTCGCCGCTGAGGTGTACGGCATCGAGCCGAACATCCACGTTATGCACCACATCGTCAAGTGCCAGATGGCCTCTTGGCGTCAGGGCACCCAGTCCGCTAAGGGCCGCTCTGAGGTTTCCGGTGGCGGCAAGAAGCCTTGGCGTCAGAAGGGCACCGGCCGTGCCCGCCAGGGTTCCATCCGTGCTGCCCAGTGGCGTCACGGTGGCGTTGTCTTCGCCCCCAAGCCCCGTTCCTACGCTAAGCGTATGAACAACAAGGAGGTCAAGCTGGCTATGCGCTCCGCGCTGTCCGCCAAGCTGGCCGATGGCGAGCTCGTGCTCGTCGACGACTACGGCTTCGAGAAGCCTTCCACCAAGGCTGCCGTCGCCATGCTCAAGGCTCTCGGCCTTGAGGGCAAGCGTCTGACCATCATCGTTCGCGATGAGGACGTCAACGCCTACCTGTCGTTCCGCAACATTCCCAAGACGTTCATCATCACTGCCGACGAGGCCAACACCTACGATCTCGTCAACAACAACGCCGTGCTGATGCCCGCCGACATCGCCGCTCACTTCGGGGAGGTGCTTGCATAAATGACCGCCCACGAGATCATCATCCGTCCGATCGTGTCCGAGCGTTCCTTCTCCGGCATGGAGCAGAACAAGTACACGTTCGAGGTCGCCAAGGATGCTAACAAGTATCAGATCAAGGACGCTGTCGAGGAGATCTTCGGCGTCAAGGTCGTTCGCGTGAACACCCTGACGGTCAAGCCCAAGACCAAGCGCGTGCGCTATGTCGCCGGCAAGACCCGTTCTTGGAAGAAGGCCATCGTCACGCTGGCCGAGGGCGACACCATCGAGGTCTTTGGCAACCAGGCCTAAGACTCGCTGCTGTTGAGTGAGCTCATGCCTCCCAAATAGGGGAGGCGAGAGCTCAAGGTTTCGGGCGTATAAAATGGACACGCCCGGAACCGTGTATACGTCCGGTGTCATCGCACCCGAGGCAGAACCTCGAATCCCTGTCTGCGATGGCTAACGGATTCCTATTGAAAGGGATTGTAATGGCTGTAAAGCACCTTAAGCCGACCTCCGCTGGTAGGCGTTGGCAGACGATCTCCGATTTCTCCGAGATCACCTGCACCAAGCCCGAGAAGTCTCTTCTCGAGCCCCTGCCCAAGAAGGCCGGTCGTAACAACAACGGCCGCATCACCACCCGCCACCAGGGCGGCGGCGTGAAGCGTCGTTACCGCGTGATCGACTTCAAGCGCAACAAGGATGGCGTGCCCGCCAAGGTTGCCACGATCGAGTACGATCCGAACCGTTCCGCTCGCATCGCTCTGCTGCACTACGCTGACGGTGAGAAGCGCTACATCCTGGCCCCCAAGGGCCTCGAGGTCGGTCAGACCATCATGTCCGGTTCTGACGCCGACATCAAGCCGGGTAACGCTCTGCCCCTCGCCGACATCCCCGTCGGTACGCTCATCCACGCCGTCGAGTTCCAGCCGGGCAAGGGCGCCGCTATCGCTCGTTCCGCCGGTAACTCCTGCCAGCTGATGGGTAAGGAGGGCAAGTACGCTATCGTCCGTATGCCTTCCTCCGAGATGCGCCGCATCCTCGTTACCTGCCGCGCCACCGTCGGTGAGGTCGGCAACGCCGATCACGCCAACATCGTCATCGGCAAGGCCGGCCGTAAGCGTCACATGAACGTGCGCCCGACCGTCCGCGGTACCGTCATGAACCCTGTCGACCACCCGCACGGCGGTGGCGAGGGCAAGAACCACACCTCTGGTCGTCCCTCTGTTACCCCCTGGGGTAAGCCGACGAAGGGCCTTCGTACGCGCAAGAAGAAGAAGGTCTCGAACCAGCACATCATTCGTCGCCGTAAGAAGTAATTTCGGATACCGAGTTTTAGGAGAAAGCACTTATGAGCAGAAGTCTCAAAAAGGGCCCGTTCGTGGAGACTCGCCTTCTCTCGCGTATCACCGCGATGAACGAGGCTGGCAAGAAGGACGTCGTGAAGACCTGGTCCCGCGCGTCCACCATCTTCCCCGAGATGGTTGGTCACACCATCGCCGTCCACGACGGCCGCAAGCATGTGCCCGTGTATGTTACCGAGTCCATGGTTGGTCACAAGCTCGGCGAGTTCGCGCCGACTCGTACGTTCCGTGGCCACAAGGCCAAATAGGGGGTTAACCGTAAATGGCAACTAAGTCTATTGAAACTGAGGCCACCGAGGTTCGCGCCATCGCTAAGTACGTGCGTGTTTCCCCCAGCAAGGCCCGCCTGGTGGTCGATCTGATCCGCCGCAAGCCTGTCGCTCAGGCCTTCGACATCCTCCACTTCTGCGACCGCGCCGTCGCCGTGGATGTCGAGAAGGTTCTCCGTTCCGCCGTTGCGAACGCCGAGAACAACAACGGTCTGCGTGCCGACAACCTGGTTGTCGCCGCTGCCTATGTTGACGAGGGTCCGACGCTTAAGCGCATCCGTCCCCGCGCCAAGGGTTCCGCTTCTCGCATTCTGAAGCGTACTTCCCATATCACCGTCGTCGTTGCTCCTCGAAAGGAGGCGTAAAGCTGTATGGGTCAGAAAGTCTACCCCACCGGCTTCCGTCTTGGCATCACCGAGAACTGGCGCTCCCGCTGGTTCGCAGAGAAGGATTACGCTAAGACCCTCGGTAACGATCTCGAGATCCGCAAGTACCTCGAGAAGCGTCTTTCCCGCGCAGCTGTCTCCCGCGTCGAGATCGAGCGCGCTGGCGACAAGGTGAAGGTCATCATCCTCACCGCTCGCCCCGGCGTTGTCATCGGTAAGAAGGGTGCCGAGATCGATACCCTCCGCACCGAGCTCGAGAAGGTCGCTGGTGTCTCTAAGGGCCAGCTCTCCGTCGACGTTGTCGAGATCAAGCGCCCCGAGCTCGACGCCAACCTCGTTGCTCAGTCTATCGCCGAGCAGCTCGAGGGCCGCGTTGCCTTCCGTCGCGCTATGCGCAAGGCTGTCCAGTCCGCCCGCAAGGCCGGCGCTAAGGGCATCCGTATCCAGTGCTCCGGTCGTCTCGGCGGCGCCGAGATGGGCCGTCGTGAGTGGTACCGCGAGGGTCGCGTGCCTCTGCACACCCTCCGTGCCAAGATCGACTACGGCACGGCTGTCGCCAGCACCACCATGGGCGCTTGCGGCGTGAAGGTCTGGATCTACCTGGGCGAGAAGCTCCCGGGCCAGCCTGTTCCCAACCCTGCACTCGAGGGCTCTTCCCGTCCTCGTCGTCGTAACTCCGAGAGGAGGGGTCAGTAGTGCTTGCCCCTAAGCGTATTCTTCACCGCAAGGTGCAGCGTGGCTCCATGAAGGGCCAGGCCAAGGGTAATACCGAGCTGCATTTCGGCGAGTTTGGTATCCAGGCTCTCGAGGCCCATTGGATCACCAACCGTCAGATCGAGGCCGCTCGTATTGCCATGACCCGCTACATGAAGCGTGGCGGTCGTGTCTACATCACGATCTTCCCCGATAAGCCCATCACCAAGAAGCCTGCCGAGACTCGCATGGGTTCTGGTAAGGGTAACCCCGAGGAGTGGGTGGCCGTCGTCAAGCCCGGCCGCATCATGTTCGAGGTCAAGGGTGTTCCCGAGGAGGTCGCTCGCGAGGCTCTGCGTCTTGCGCAGCACAAGCTCCCCATCAAGACCAAGATTGTTGCTGCCAAGAACGCTGAGCAGCGCATCGAGAAGGAGATGGCTGAGGAGGCCGCTCTCGAGGCCAAGTGGGCTGCTGAGGACGCCGCCGCCGCCAAGGAGGAGAACTAATGAAGCCCGCAGAGATTCGTGAGCTCTCGGACGCTCAGCTCGTTGAGAAGCTGAAGGAAATGCGCGCCGAGCTCTTTAACCTTCGTTTCCAGATGGCCACCAGCCAGCTGGACAACACCGCTCGCGTCAACACCGTGAAGAAGGACATCGCTCGCGTCCTCACGGAGCAGCGCGCCCGCGAGATCGCAGCGGAGAAGTCCGCTGTCGCCGAGTAGGACCTAAGGAGAGAACATGACTGATTCGCGTAACACGCGTAAGGTCCGTACGGGTGTCGTTACCTCCGTCTCCGGTGCCAAGACCATTGTCGTCACCGTCACCGAGCGCAAGCGTCACGCCAAGTACGGCAAGATGATGACCAGCTCCAAGAAGCTGCACGCTCACGACGAGGAGTGCACGGCTGGCGTGGGCGATACCGTCCGCGTTATGGAGACCCGTCCTATGTCCAAGATGAAGCGTTGGCGCCTCATCGAGGTCGTCGAGCGCGCTAAATAAGCAGTCGCTCTTACGACTTGTACGTTTCCGAAGATGTGCGTATGCCTGGCCTGCATACCACGGGCCGTATAAAGGCTGCGCACCTCTCTTCGGTTCTTAGTTCGGAGGAACATCTACCATGATTCAGATGCAAACCATGCTGAACGTCGCCGACAACTCCGGCGCTCGCAAGATTCGCTGCATCAAGGTGCTTGGCGGTTCCAAGCGTCGTTATGCAGGCATCGGCGATGTGTTCATCGGTGCTGTCCAGGAGGCTACCCCTGGCGCCAACGTCAAGAAGAAGGACGTTGTCCGTTGCGTCGTCGTTCGCACCGTTAAGGAGATCCGCCGCAAGGATGGCTCCTACATTCGCTTTGATGAGAACGCCTGCGTTGTCATCAACAACGATGGTTCGCCCGTCGGCACCCGTATCTTCGGGCCCGTCGCTCGCGAGCTTCGTGACAAGAAGTACATGAAGATCGTCTCGCTCGCTCCCGAGACCCTGTAGTTAGGGGAGATATATGTATATCAAGAAGGGCGATAAGGTCCAGGTTCTCTCTGGTAAGGATCGCGGCAAGCAGGGCGTTATCCTGCGTGCTCTCCCCGCCGAGAACAAGGTCGTTGTCGAGGGCGTTTCGGTCGTCAAGAAGGCCGTCAAGCCCAACGCTGCCAACCAGCAGGGCGGCATCGTTTCGCAGGAGGCTCCCATCGACGCCTCCAACGTCAATCTCGTCTGCCCCGAGTGCGGTAAGGTTACCCGCGTCGGTCACGAGAAGGACGGCAAGAACAAGCTGCGCGTCTGCAAGAAGTGCGGCCACAAGTTCTAAGCTGCCCGCAACATCAAGTTGCTAGCAAAGGCCCGGATGCCATGGCACCCGGGCCTTTTTCTATCCCCACTCGATGGCTTCGGTTCTGCCGTCCTGTCATTCCGGTTGCATCCAGTTTTCGGTGCCGTCTCGAATCGAGTGCCGCCAGGTGACACCCTGTCGCGTTTCGTCGGCTTCGGGGACAAAAGTCGGGACAACTCCAAAAACTATTTTCGAACTCAGGGCTTTGAGTTTTTGTTTTTGTCCCAAAGGGCGCGGCGGGATGCCTTTGGAGGCTCGATAGCGCCGAAAACGCCCGTTTTGAAACTTAAATGCCTTTTCGCGTGCAAGCCGCCAGCTGCAATAGGAAGTGAATCAACGCAGGTGGCTTTCAAGCAGTTTGCAAAACTGCAGGTCGCAGGTCTTCATTGCCAGTAGGAGAAATGAGTAGTCTCAGGTGGCTTGCCCATGAGTTGACGAACGGGATTTGAGATTACGCTGACGTCCGGAAACGCTTCGAGCACGGCGTTACGTTTTTGGGGTTTGGGCGTAGCCCCTGCACCCGCGAGCGCGGGCCTTAAGCCCGCCGAGAGGGTGACGCGTCGAAAACGAAGGGGAAAGAGAGAGGGGGCCGTCCCTATCATTCAGGTTGCGACCGAAGAAGACAAGGAGACCCCCTGAGCCTGAATGATGCCCCACAGACCGCGTCCGACCGAGCTCAAGCCGAGCTTTTCCTGACGTCCGCCTTCGCGAAGATGATGGCTGGATTGGCTATGGATTGGCAACACTTATTTGGACGATTCCGGGAGGGACGGCCCCGCCTCCCTGAACTCGACCGGCGACATGTAGCCCAGCGTCGAGTGGATCCTGAAGTTGTTGTACCAGTGCACGTAATCCAAGAGCTTGGCTCGGAGCTCGCGCGTCCCTCCTCGGTCCTTCGGAGTGGCCGACGATCTCCCCGTTGCAGAGGTCGACGAGCAGGCAGACGTAGTTCCACGACGCCCCGACGCGCACGCAGACCAAGTCGCTGCATATATGGGTGCACGGCGCCCTGCCGCCGAAGCCGCGCGCGACGACGTTCGACACGTCGGCCTCGTTGACCGCCCCGGGGTGCACCTTGAACCTCTTCCTGCCGTATGCGCCGGCCAGGCCGTTCTCCCTCATGATGCGGCAGACGCGGCGCCGGCTGACGGTAACGCCCGACCTCCCGGGCGACGCCTTGATCTTGCGCGATCCGTTCCGGCCCTTGCTGGCGGCGTGCGCCGCCGCGGCCGCCGTCGCCCCCGACATTAAGGTCCTCAAGGGCCGCGTCGTCTCCGGCGACCAGTTCGTCTCGCCCGCGGAACAGAAGGAGCGAATCCTCGCGACCTTCGGCGACCTGTGCTGCGAGATGGAGGGCTGCACCATCGCGCAGGCCGCTTATCTCAACAGCGTGCCCCTCGTCGTCGTGCGCGCCATCAGCGACAAGCCCTGCGCCGAGGGCCGGGTCGTGACTACAACACTTTCGAGAAGAAGGCCGCCTGCGACTGCGCCCGCATCGCCGCGCGCATGGTTAAGCTTTAGGCCCTGCGCGCCGGGGCCCTTCTTTATGTTGGGACCCCGGCGCGCCGGGCCCTTTCCAAAGCGAAGTGTCGAGCCGAAGTGTTGAGCGTCGGCCCTGAATGTTCAATGGCCGTTGTTTTCTGCCCCTCAAGTGGTGGACTTTTCCTCGGAGCTGTTGATTCCCCCACGCGCCCCCTTCCGTTCTCTGTTCTCCCCTTATACTCCTTGTACGAGGAGGTAAGAAGTCATGGACAAGACCACACAGGACAGCTTGGCAAAGAAACCCGTCGACATGAGGGACAGGATTCTCGAGCATCTCGAGGCCCTCACCTCTGCCGTCTCGCTCGACGACCTTGCCCGTCTGTCCACCTCCGACATCGCCGAGACGCTCATCATCTCCAGGAGCCTGGCGAGCCAGTACCTCAACGACCTTGTTCGCGCCGGTCTTGTGGTTAAGGTGGCGGGCAGGCCTGTCCGTTATTTTCATCGCCGCGCGTTCCAGAAGCGTTTTCAGGTAAAGCTCTCTGC
This sequence comes from Collinsella sp. AF02-46-1, assembly GCA_934876235.1. Taxonomy (GTDB): domain Bacteria; phylum Actinomycetota; class Coriobacteriia; order Coriobacteriales; family Coriobacteriaceae; genus Collinsella. The sequence continues at coordinate 29,131 of CAKXKM010000012.1, forward strand.
AAGCGAGTACGCCTCGCTCGCCGACCTCATCCAGGCGACGGGAATCGCCGATCACCGCGACTTCGCGCGTGCCGTGGGCTTCGACATGAGCCTCAGCTCCGTTGTCGAGCAGTGCAAGGCTGCGGTTCAGTACCCTCCGTTTGGCCTGCCCATCCTCTTGAGCGGCGGCGTGGGTGTCGGTAAGTCTTTCCTTTCTCGCCTTGTGTACGAGTACGGCAAGAACCAGGGCTTGCTGTCCCGCGACTCCTCCTATGTGCGCATCGACTGCGCCGGGGTCCCGGACGCCGCCTCGTTCAACGGGCTTCTTGACGAGTCGATCGCGAAAGCGCGCGGGGGTGTGGTCTTTGTCAACGGCATCGAGGCACTCTCTCCCTCTGCGATGGAGCACTGCCTTGCGACGGCCCTCGGGCTCGATGCCTCCCAGGATGCGCCGCGCGCTCGCCTCGTTCTTTCGACGACGCTTTCCGCCGATGACCTGAAGGTTTCCTCGGCCTACAGCAAAATGCCCATCTGTGCCCGCGTCCCCTCACTCAAGGAGCGGACCCCCGAGGAGCGCGAGGATCTCATCTTGAGCTTCCTGCGCAGCGAGGGGTGCCGAATCGGTTCTGATGTGAAGATCAGCCGCGGCGCATACCGTTGCCTCGTGAACGCGGACTTTTCCGATAACATCGCCGGCTTGCGCGCCTGCGTGACGAACTGCTGCGCCAAAGCGTTCCTCAATCGCGAGGGCGACTACGTCGTCGTTCGCCCGTATCTTCTTCCCAGCGGGCTCCTCTCCTCCGCGCAGATCGATCAACAGCCCGACGATGGCGTTCTGATCGACGCGTCTCTGGATGCCGCCGAGAGCACAGGGCCGGTCGAGCAGGCGCTCGATGCCCTGTGCTTCCTCGATGAGCGATTCTGCGCCGGGGAGCTCTCTGTCTCCGAGCTTGTCTCGCAAGCTGTCTCCGCTGTGCGCGGCGTTGAGGATCACTTGATCTTCGACCACGGCGTCGCCTCCTCGAGGTCGCGCGCCTTCGAGCGCGTCGTGGGCGCGGTCCTTGCCGACGCAGGCTCTTCTTATGGCATCGAGCTTTCGAGGAAGGTCGCTTTTCTACTGGCCCAGGAGATTTGCCTGCAGTTGTGGCCGGGTATCGGCCTGGCTAAGCGAAAGTCTGCCTGTGCGGAGCAAATCTCCCATCTCCTCGGTGCCGTGACCTCCGAATTGCCGTTTGCCTCGAGTGTCTCCGATCAGGTCGCCGCAGACGTGGAAGGGGCGCTGGGAATCTCGCTCGATCACTTCACGAAGACGCTTCTGACGCTGTGCGTCGCATCGGAGTCTCGCGATGCGAAGGCCCTTCGGACGCTCTGCGTCATCTTGTCCCACGGCTACTCAACGGCGACGAGCATCGCCGACGCGGCGAACCGTATGCTCGGCATGCATGTGTACGAGGCTGTCGACATGCCCTACGACCAGCAGCTGAAGGACATCGTCGGTCCGCTCCAGCGCCTCGTCGACCGCCATTCCTACTGCACCGGGGTCGTGTTCCTCGTCGACATGGGCTCCTTGGAGGTGGCCTATAAGGCCCTCGAGAACGTTACCGACTCCACTATCGGCGTGGTGAACAACGTCTCTACCGGTCTTGCGCTCGAGATCGGGGTCGGGCTGCTCGGCGGCAAGTCCATCGCCGAGGTTCTTGGCGATGCGACCGCCGCGTGCGTGACGCACTGCAAGGTGATCGAGCGCGTCAACCGTGAGGACGCCATCGTCTTCTGCTCCGAGTCCGGGGTCGACGCCGCGGAGAGGATACGCCAGCTCGTCTCGCAGAGCCTCCCGCGCACCATAGGCGCGCGCCTGCTCACGAGGCCCTTCAAGCAGCTCGTCGCGAACGGGTCGAACGACGCCGTTTTCTCCGAGCACCGCGTCTGCGCCGTCATCGGCACGGGAGACCCCGGGGTCGCCTCCGTCCCCTTCGTCGCCCTCGAGGACATCATGTCGACGGCGTCCGCCTCTAAGGTTGATGCCGTGTTCGGCAGGTGGCTTGACGCTTCCGAGCTCTCTTCTTTCCACGAGAAGCTGCTCTCGAACATGACGCTGCAGAACGTCATCCGCTCCATCACCATCCTCGACCCGGAGCGGCTATTCCATGAGATCGAGAGCGCCGTGCACGAGCTTCAGCGCAGGACAGGCGAGAAGATCGGCAGCAACGCCATCATTGGGCTCTACGTTCACCTCTGCTGTCTCGTCGAGCGCCTTGTTACCAGAAACCCCATTGAGACCTACGTTGGCCAGGACCGCTTCGAGGAGGAACGCGCCGATTTCATCGAGTCCTTCAGGCAGAGCTTCTCGAGCATCTCGACGCGCTATCGCGTAGAGGTTCCCGTAAGCGAGATCGCATATGTCTTCGACTACATAAGCGTGAGCGCCGCCCCGGCGCGAGAAGAGCGCCTCGGCTCCTCGGACCTCCTGCTCGACGAGTGACCTTCCCCGCGCCGCCGCAAGCTGACCGCGCGTCCTCAATAATCCGATAACCCCTTGCCCGGCGCGAATCCGGATAGCGCCGAGGCAGTACCGAACGCAAAGCTTCATTTGATAGGAGCAAACATGAGTGTTGTTATGGCACGAATCGACAATCGCCTGCTTCACGGCATCATCGTGACGCAGTGGGCCCCGGTGTCGGGCGCGACCCGAGTCATGGTCATCGACGACAAGGTCGCCGGCGACGAGGTCCTGAAGTCCACCATGAGGATGGCGCGCCCCGCGGGCATGGCCGTTTCGATCATCTCCGAGCAGACCGCGCTCAAGAACTTCGCCGCGGGCAAGTACGACCGCGAGAAGGTCTTCGTCATCGCCAAGGAGCCCGAGACGATGCTTCGCCTGGTCGAGTCGGGCGTCGAGCTCCCGTCGCTGGTCGTCGGCGGCTCGCTCGTCAAGGAGGACGGCATCCAGCTCACCCAGCGCGCCTACGCCTCCGCCGAGAACGTCCAGAGCTACAAGGCGCTCATCGCCCGTGGCGTCAAGGTGACGGCCCAGTTCGTGCCCGCCGACAAGCCCGTCTCCGTCGCAGACCTCATCTAAGGGGGAAATATGGTCAACTTCACTATCCTGCAGGTCGTCCTTTTGACCCTGCTGGCCTTCATCAAGCACGTGGACTACTACGGCATCCCGATGATCTTCGTCAATTACGCCGTTTTCTGGGGCCTCATCACCGGAGTCGTCATGGGCGACTGGAAGACCGGCCTTGTCATCGGCGGCACCATTCAGCTCATGCAGCTCGGCGTCGCGGGCTTCGGCGGCTCCTCCATTCCCGACTACGGCACGATGGCCATCATCGCCACCGCCTACGGCGTGACCCTGGGCTCCGACACGGGCCTCGCCATCGGCCTGCCGGTCGGCATGCTCGGCATCCAGCTCGACGTCGTCGCCAAGATCCTCAACGGCTTTGTCGTCGAGAAGTCCCAGAAGTTCTGCAACGAGGGTAAGTTCAATCAGATGAACGCCATCCTGTGGGTCTGCCCCGCGCTCTTCGGCCTGTGCGCCGCCCTGCCCGTCTTTGTCTCCGTGACGCTCGGCCAGCCCGCCGTCAACTGGCTCCTCGAGGTCATGCCCCAGTGGTTCCTCTCCGGCCTCACCCTCGCCGGCAAGATGCTCCCGGCCGTCGGTATCGCCATGCTGCTCCGCTACATGCCAACCGCCAAGTACTTCCAGTACCTGCTCGCCGGCTTCTTCCTCTCGGCCTTCCTGAACGTGCCCATCATCGGCGCCGCCATCGTCGGCGTTGCCCTCGCGATTGCGTTCTACCAGCGTGCCGAGAGGGACACCGAGCTCGCCGCCCACGCTTCCGCAGACGCCTTCATCGGAGAGGATGAGTAACCATGGAAAACGAGAACATCACCGCCGTCGCCGAGGGCAAGCCCTCCGGCTACAAGGTCACCAAGAAGGACCTGCGCAACGCGAACTGGCGCTGGCTCATGAGCGTGTGCACCTTCAACTACCAGACCCAGCAGGGCGCCTCAGTCGCCTACGCCCTCTCGCCGGTCCTGAGGAAGATCTACACGAACGACGAGGACTATAAGCAAGCGCTCAACAACCACTTCCGCTACTACAACACCCAGCCTTGGCTCGCCGCCATCATCCTTGGCGCCTGCGTGGCCATGGAGGAGCGCGACGGCCTAGCGGCGGCGGACGCCGTCCAAGACCTGAAGATCGGCACCATGGGACCGCTCGCCGGCGTCGGCGACTCCCTGCTCATGACCATGATCCCGACCATCATGGGCTCCATCGCCGCCTACATGGCCATCGAGGGCAACCCCGTGGGAGCCGGCATCTGGTTCGCGCTCATCCTGGCCATCTTCTGGGTCCGCATGCACGCCCTCGAGTTCGGCTACAAGCAGGGCGTGAAGCTCGTCACCGACTTCAGCGAGAAGCTTCCCAACCTCACTGCCGCCGCCTCCGTGCTCGGCCTCACCGTGGTCGGCTGCCTCATCGCCTCGGTCATCGGCGTCACCTGCCCGATTAGCTTCAGCTTCGGCGACGTCGCGATGGAGATTCAGCCGCTGCTCGACAAGATCCTGCCTGCCATGATCCCCGCCGCCATCACGGGAAGCGCGTATTACCTTCTTACCAAGAAGAACGCGAGCATGACGGCCCTCATCCTCGTGGTGATCGTCCTCGCGATGGTCGCCTCCGCCGCCGGCATCCTCGCCTAGCTTCGACCCAAGAGATTGGTGAATCAATGAGAAAGATAGTTGTGGCGAGCCATTCCCTTCTCGCCCAGGGCTTCAAGGACACCCTCGAGTTCCTTACGGGTAAGGGCGACGCCGTCAACGCCGTGTGCGCCTACGTGAACGACAACGGCGAGGGGCTCGACGCGGCGGTCGAGGCGGCTCTTTCGGGCACTGACGAGGTCGTCGTCCTCACCGACGCGTACGGCGGCAGCGTGAACCAGCGCTTTTCCCGCTTCGCCTCCGACCGGATCCACGTGATCGCGGGTGTCAACCTCCCGCTCGCCATGACGGTCGCGCTCGCGCGCCCCGACGAGAAACTCGACTTCGACGCCCTCGTCAACGAGGCGCGCCAGCAGATCATCTACGTGAACGGTGCCAGTTCCGCCGAGTGCGACGACGACGAATAGAGGAGGTCGACGATGAGAGAGTTCCTTAAGGACGTGTGGATGCACGGCGGTGAGGAAAGCCGCGCCATCACCCCCGAGAACATCACGGGCGAGAAGGGCCGCGCCGCCATGTCGGCCAGCCACCTCGGCGTCGGCCGCAAGGGCTCGTGCTGCGTGCCCCTTGAGTCCGGCGAGACCATCACGCTCGCGGACATCGAGGGCCCCGGCATCATCCGCCACATCTGGATGACCGTCCCCGACAAGACCGCCGCCGGCAGCTTCGTCATGCGTGACCTCGTGCTGCGCTTCTACTGGGACGACGAGGAGACCCCCTCGGTCGAGTGCCCTGTCGGCGACTTCTTCTGCAACGGCTTCGGTGAGCGCGCCATCGTCAACTCGATGCCCATCTGCGTGAACCCGACGGGCGGCATGAACTGCTACTTCGAGATGCCCTTCAGGAAGCACGCCAAGGTCACGCTTACGAGCGAGCACCCCGGGTTCATTAAGTACATCTTCTACACGTTCAACTACGCGCTCACCGACGTGCCGGACGACGCCATGTACTTCCACGCCCGCTTTAACCGCGAGCGCAGCACCCGCAGGGGTGTCGACTACACCGTGCTCGACGGCGTGCGCGGCAAGGGCTACTACGTCGGCACCTACATGGCCCTGTGCGCCCTGGAGCGCTATTGGTGGGGCGAGGGCGAGATGAAGTTCTTCCTCGACGGCGACGAGGAGTTCCCCACGGTCACCTCGACGGGAGCCGAGGACTACTTCGGCGGTGCCTGGGCCTTCCTCGACAGGCCGCCCCACGCGCTGCCCGAGGCGCAGTGCTTCAACACGCTGTTCGCCGGCTACCCGTACCGCTCGACGCGCGACGCCACGCGCGACCGCTTCAGCGCGGGCAAGCCGAACCCGAATCCGATGCTCGCGACTAACGACGACGCGCTGCCCAGGCACGGCCTCTACAGGTGGCACCTTCCCGACCCGATCTCGTTCAAGGAGGACCTGCGCGTGACGTTCCAGGACCTCGGCAACGACGACATCAAGCTCTACGAGCGCGAGGACGACATCTCCACCGTCGCCTACTGGTACCAAAGCGAGCCGCATGCCGTGCTCGCCCCGTTTGCCGCAAGGCAGGACCGCGTGCCCAGGTAGGGTCGCCTCGAAACAAGCCAACGTTATGGGCGCCCGCGGTTGACCATGACTGCGGGCGTCCCTTTGTAAGGAGGATCACATGAGCGAAAAGCAAATGAGGCTCGGCGCCCTCGAAGCCGGCGGGACCAAGATGGTCTGTGCCGTGGTGTCCGGCGACGGCGAGGTCCTCGACCGTATGGAGACCCCGACGCTTACGCCCGCCAAGACCGTCCCGCAGATGATCGAGTGGTTCACCGCCCGCGATGTGGACGCGTTGGGCATCGGCGCCTTCGGCCCGACCTGCGTCGACCCCAACGACGAGCGCTACGGCTCCATCCTCCAGACGCCCAAGCTCGCGTGGCGAGGCCATGGTCTTCGCGCCGCGTTCGCCGACGCCCTCGGGATTCCGGTGGCCTACGACACGGACGTGAACGTTGCCTGCCTCGGCGAAGTGGTCTTCGGCTGCTGCAAGGGGCTCGAGGACGCCGTCTACGTGACCATCGGCACCGGCGTGGGCGCGGGCGTCATGTGCGCGGGCAGACTCCTTCACGGCATGCTGCACCCCGAGGCCGGTCACATGCTGGTAAGGACCCGTCCCACCGAGGAGGGACGCTGCGTCTGCCCGAGCCACGCGAGCTGTCTCGAGGGGCTCGCCTCCGGCCCCGCCATCGCCGCGCGCTGGGGAAAGCCCGCGGCCGAGCTCGCGGACAACGATGAGGTGTGGGCGCTCGAGGGGGATTATCTGGGGCAGATGTGCGCGAACCTCGTGCT
>CAKXKM010000013.1 GCA_934876235.1 Collinsella sp. AF02-46-1
ATCTCCTTGGCGACGACGATCTGGCCCTTGCGCTCAAACTGGAAGGCGACGGAGCCGGAGGTGCCCAGGTTGCCACCAGCGTGGGAGAAGGCGGAACGGACATCGGCGGCAGTACGGTTGCGGTTATCGGTCAGGCAGTCAACGTAGACGGCAACGCCGGCGGGACCATAGCCCTCGTACACGATGTTCTCGTAGACGGCAGCGTCGGCACCCGAACCAAATGCCTTGTCGATAGCGGACTTGATCTTGTCCTTAGGCATGGACTGAGCCTTGGCCTTGGCAACAGCAGCAGCGAGGCTGGCGTTGTTCTCGGGCAGCGGGTCGCCGCCGAGACGGGCGGCAACGGTGATGTTGCGGCTCAGCTTGGAGAAGAGGGCGGAACGCTTGGCGTCCTGCGCGCCCTTACGATGCTTGGTTGTGGCCCACTTAGAGTGTCCGGACATACGTGTCTCCTATCGGTTTCGACCTAAAGCCCAGCGCAGATGCTCGGGCAATATAAACAAACGTCGTTATGATATACCTACTGGCCTGCGAGATAAACCCCAAAATGAAGGCGTCGTGATGATACAGCCCCTTGGTGCAAGGGGTTGGTGCAAAGTAACCTGTCCCCTTTGCACCAAATTAGGACCAGAGGAGGTCGCTGCGGGTGATGGTGGCGCCGATGGCAAAGGGCATGCAGGCGATGACCGGATACAGGTAGCGCATGTAGGTCGAGCCGTTGCAGGGACCGATTAGGCACACGGCGAGCACGCCCAGCAGCGGCACCCAAATGGCCAGCCCGCGCCACGAATGGCGGCGCAACAGGTAGACCACCACGGCGATCATAATCCACACGTAGGTAGCCGAGCTCATGGTGAGCGAGATAAACGGGATGCGCTGTACTGCCACGCGATACAGGTTGATCAGGTGGTCGCACCAGTGCACGACCTTGCTATCGACCGGATGGAAGTCAAAGTACTTGAGGTTATCGGGCTTCGCCATAATCTCGGCACTGCGCGACGTGCTGTAGACCCACGCATCGCGGGCACTCGGATAAAAGTAACCGTAGTAGTTATTGATGAGGGCCGAGATATAGCACTCGGGATCCTTTTTGAACATCTGGGCCCACACCTCAAAATAGGCCTTGATGTCCTCCTGCGAGGCGTACTCGTTAAAGCAATTTTTGACGGCGTCGGACTTGTCGGGGTTGTAACGGCGGCCCAGATTGTCGTACTTGAGCACACGGTCGATCACGGCACGCTCTTCGTCGGTCACCAAGCCGTCGCAAGGAGCCTCCACGATGGTGCCGTCCTCCTTAACCGTGGGGTTGACACCCGAGTTGAGGCCGTCGTGCTTTTGGACGAAACGAGCCGTCTGCTGGAACGGAATCGAGAGGATTTCGCGCTTGGAACCAGGCGTGATGTCATGCGCCGGCATAAAGACCTTGGTGAAGTACATATTAGAGGCAAGGCAGAGTGCAAGCACCGCGAGGACGCCAACCCAGCGGAAGCGCGGCGTGGCGCATGAGACCGCGGTGCCCGTCTGCTTAGCCGCACGACGGGCGACATGTACATCCCATGCGCAAAACGCCGCCGCAATCACGCAGGCCGCCAACGGAAAGACCAGACCGCCATTGCGCAAAAACGTGGAACCCATGGCAGCCAGCGCAAGCAACAGCCAGTCGTGGCGCGCAAAGAGCACGGGCCTCTGTTCGCCCGCACGCTCGGCATTGGCATCACGACGGGGCAAGCCACATGCCACGAGCTTGACGGTCTGTACCAGCAGCACCAAAAACGCGTCGGCAAAGAGCACGTCTTTGGTGAGCAACGCCGCGTAGTTAGAGAACATCGGCATAAACGCAAAGAACAGCAGGATCGCACCGCGAACCGGCAGGCTCACGCCCAGTTTGCGCAGCGACGAAATGGAATAGGCCATGCAGGCAGCCGTGATGACAAATTGAGCGCAGGTATAGATGATGAGGCCCGCGTTAGCGCTGTTGAACAGCGAAAGCCCCAGTTGAACGCACGAGCCGATAATGGCCGTGTGCACTATGGGATGATGCCCGTTGAGCAGCACGTTGGGGTTGAGTAGGCGCAGGTAGTCGCTCGTGCCGTTGGGATAGTTGAACCACTGGCGAATCTGCGCGCCCGTATCTCCCATAAAAAGGCCGGGCAGCGAAGCGATAAGCGTGGGCGCCCAGGCGATCATAAGCACCAGGAAGGGCCCGGCAAAGGGATGGACCGAGAGCACGGCGTGAGCCACACGCCATATGCGGCCAAAGTGCGCCTCGGAAAACGGGATGCGCCGAGAGCTCAGCCAATCCAGGCACTCAAAGGCAAGGTAGAAGGCCACGATCGCTAGGAGCATCCAGCCCGCGCCGCCAATCCAGGCGCAGATGATGCGGGCCTTGTCGCCAAGAACAATCTCGGCCGAGTCGGTGAGGTCGTAGCTGCGGCCGAACACCATGCAGATGGCGAAAAACAGCGACGGCAGAATAATCGATGGGCGCCAGGTGTCGCCACGGCCAAAGAATACGTAGCGAAACGGCAGCGTGAGCAGGCAGGCAAGCGCAAGCAGCATGACCGCGTCGGTATGGCCGGCAAACGAGAGGAGCACCTCGTAGCACACGTACAGCATGCCCGAGGCTTTGGGGTCAATCGCCAAGACTGCGTTGCTCGACACCGGGGCGGGATCGATGGAAAACGCCGTGGTCGCCAACAGCGCGAGCAGAAATGCGATGAGCGTCTGCTTGGCGGGGTAGCGCTTAAACCAGACGATGCGGGCCGCGTCGCGCGCAGCCGTTGTGGAGAGATCGGAATCCTTCACAGTCCAAAGAGCCTTTCTAGAAACCTGCCAAAAAGGGACAGGTTTATTTTGGCAGGTTTTATCTGGGGAAACGTTACGGTTCTGTCATCGTTGCCCAGCAAACCACCACAAAAGTGCCTGTCCCCTTTGTGGTGGTTAGGAGTCGAGGTAGATGCGCTGGGGACGGTTGCGGCGGAGGGCAAAGATGACGAGCGCCAGGCCCGCAATCACGAGCGGAAGGCTCAGCAGCTGACCCATCGTGATGACGCCGCCCAGCAGATAGCCCAGCTGGGCATCGGGCACGCGCACGAACTCGACGAGGAAGCGGACGATGCCGTAACCCATCACAAACACGCCCATAAACGTGCCCTGGGGCAGCAACGGCTTTTTGCGGCTGAGCACCTGCAGGATGCAGAAGAGCACAATGCCCTCAAGAAATGCCTCGTAGAGTTGGGAGGGGTGACGCGGCATATCGCCCGCAGTCCCGCCAAAGACCACACCCCAGGGCAGATCGGTCGGCTTGCCCCACAGCTCACCGTTGACAAAGTTGGCACAACGGCCCAGACACAAGGCCAGCGGCGCGCCGATGACAGCAAGGTCTGCCAGAGTCCATGCGTCGAGCTTATACATGCGGCAAACGATGATGCCGCCGATAATGCCGCCGACCAGGCCACCGTGGAAGCTCATGCCGCCTTCGTTGGTGGCAAAGATCTCGAGCGGATGTGCCCAGTAGTAGCCGTCGCCGTAAAAGATGACGTAGAACAGGCGGGCGCCGATGATAAGGCCAAAGACCACACCGACCACGACGCTCGTCAGGTCGTCAATCGTGATGCTAAAGCCCCAGCGACGCTGCGTGCGATACATGACGACCGCCGTGAGCAGAGCTCCGACCACATAGGCCAGACCATACCAGTAAATCGTGATGGGCCCCGCCGAAATCGCGACGGGATCAAGCATATGGTAGAAGTCGTTGAGCATGTCGACCCTCCTACTCCCTACATACAAATGCGGCCGCGGGCCTTGCGCTCGCAGCCGCATATTTGGGCGTAACGTCTATGCGGAGTATGCCGTCCGCAGCTTTCGCATCTTAGAACGGCGCGTACTCGTCGTACAGGTCGTCGGTCTCGCCGGAGGCATTAACCTGCTCGACACGGGTAACGCCGGGCACATGCTCCTTGAGGATACGCTCGATACCCATGGACAGGGTCAGCGCGCTCATAGGGCAGCCGGCGCAGGCACCCTGCAGCTCCAGTTTGACGACGCCCTCGTCGTCAACACCCACATACTCCATATCGCCGCCGTCAGCCTGCAGGTTGGGGCGGATCTCCTCAAGAACCTTCTTAAGCAGCTCTTCGTTAACAGCCACAGGGGCTCCTTTCTCACAATAACGCGGGCACGCCCGCGGACAGGGGCTATGTTACTACAGCCATGTACCCGCTCACGAGCCATCCATGCGCGCGGACACGACTTTCACGAGCAGTCAATTTGGGACGGGGATCTTTTAGCTGCCTGTTGTTACCAGCTGGCATTGTCACGCGCTACTGCTGAGCCTGCCCCTCGGTACCGATGTGAACATCGACGATAACTTGGCGATAGCTGATGCCACAGGAGTCGAGGATGCGGCGGCTGATGCGTCCATCATCGGTGTCGGCGTACTTGTTGTCCAGGTAGACAACCTCGCCCACGCCCACCTGCGCCAGGATTTTGGCGCAGTCGTGGCACGGGAACAGCGTGACGTAGACCGTGGAACCCTCGAGGTCCTTGAGCGAGCCACGGTAGTTGAGCACGGCGTTTGCCTCGGCATGCACCACGTAGTTGTGCTTGTCCTGCAACGGGTCGTCGCTCGTACCCCACGGGAAAAAGTCGTCGTTGAGCGCCGAGGGCGTACCGTTGTAGCCCACCGAAAGGATACGGTGGTTGGTGCTGGCGATGCACGCACCCACCTGCGTGTTGGGGTCCTTGCTGCGGCGCTGTGCGGCGATGGCCACGCTCATAAAGAACTCGTCCCAGCTAATGACGTCCAGGCGCTTGCCTGACGAAGTTTGATGAAGATCGTCCGACATGGCAGACACCTCCGTAATCGCAATAGTTTGACCCATTGTAGCAGGTGAAAGGTGGAGGCGTTTGTCCCACCGGCGCCCTCACTTTTACACGCGGCGGGGCTTTTGGTTGATGCGGTAGAGCTCGGCGAGACCCCGCAGCGTCAGCGCGTCGTCGACCGTCAGGCTGTAGCCGACCAACGCCGCGAGTGCCTCGGCGTCGTCGCCGGTAATGACGATGGGCACGTCGCCCTCCCCCGCGGCCTTGGTCGCGCGCATCTCGGCGAGCACCATGTCGAGCATGCCGTCGATGCGGGCCACCTCGCCCAGAACCACGCCCGAACGCATCGCCTCGCGCGTGTTACGGCCGATTACATGCGTGGGTGCCGAGGGCTCGACCTGCGGCAGACGCGCCGCAGCAGCCGAAAGCGAGCGGGCGCCAAGCGCCAGACCCGGCGCGATGACGCCGCCCACAAAGGTGCCGCGCGCGTCGATGACCTCGATATTGGTCGTGGTACCCAAGTCGATCACGATGCAGGGAGAGCCGTAGACGGCGCGTGCCGCCACGGCGTCGGCGATGCGGTCGGGACCGATCTCTGCTGGATCGTCGTAGTGCACGGGCATACCGGTCTTGAGACCCGGCCCCACGGTGAGCACGCGCCCCGTGCAGGTGCGAGAAAGCGCCGTCTTCCACGGGCGCTCGAGCGCCGGCACCACGCAGCTCAGCACGGCAGCCGTGGGCACAAGCGCGCCCGGCATGCCCGCATCGGCTGCCAGTGCACCCATGACCTGCGCGAGCCTCATGTGCGCCTCGTCGGCTGTGATGCTCGACGGCGTGGTGATCTCGCACGTCGCGAGCGGGCATTCCCGTGCCGCGGCTGAATCCTCGGCAAACAGGCCAAAGCGAATGAACGTGTTGCCCACGTCGACCGTCAATATATATGCACACCCATTAAGCATCGTCGGCGCTCCTTTCGTCTGCCCAGCAGTATATCCCGATGATTGTTCTGGGACGGGGCCAGCTAAAAAAGCCCCGTCCCAAATGAACTGCCTTGCGGCTATACTGGTGCGCGGTCGTTTGCGAGCTCACGCGGCGGCCCTTGGTAACCCGACTTCCCGCGCCGTATCCGTAACGGCGCTCCCGGGGGAAGCGGATATACGCAAAGGAGTTTTATATGAGCAATCCCTCGAACCGCGCTTCGATGCGCGGGCAACTCACGCTGCGCGGCGTCGTCATCGGCGTCCTTGGCTGCGTGATCATCACGGCAAGCTCGGCCTACACCGCCCTCAAGATGGGCGCACTCCCCTGGCCAATCGTCTTCGCTGCCGTCATCTCGCTGTTCTTCCTTAAGCTCATGGGCAACGCCAGCCTCAACGAGGCAAACGTCACCCACACCATCATGTCCGCGGGCGCCATGGTCGCCGGCGGTCTGGCGTTTACCATCCCGGGCGCCTGGATGCTGGGCTATGCCAACCAGATCAGCTGGCTCGACATGTTTATCGTGGCACTCGCCGGCACTATCCTGGGCCTGCTGGCCACCGCGCTCATCCACCGTCACTTTATCGTGGACGCCGCGCTTGAGTTCCCCACTGGCAACGCCGCAGCTCAGACCCTGCGCGCGACCGAGGCCGGCGGCAAGACCGGCAAGCAGCTCTTTGGCTCCATGGCCATCGCCGGCATCTATAGCGTGCTGCGCGACGCCCTGGGCATTGTGCCCAGCATGCTGTGCACGCTCAACATTCCCGGCGTGACCTTTGGTATCTACAACTCGCCCATGCTGCTCTCCGTCGGCTTCCTCGTGGGCTTCGCCCCCGTCGCCTTCTGGTTTGCCGGCGCCCTGCTGGGCAACTTTGGCATCATTGTGGGCGGCACCGCTGCCGGTCTGTTCGACGTTGTGACTGCGCAGGGCATCGTCAAGTCCCTGGGTATGGGCCTCATGATGGGCTTTGGTGTCGCCGTCGTCCTCAAGGACATCCTGCCGCAGGTCGCCGGTATCGTCCGCGGCCTCGCCGCCGACAGCTCCACCGACACCGACGAGCAGTCGCTCATCTCGGGTTCCCTTAAGCTCGACGCCGGTATCATCGGCCTGGGCGCTGCCGCCATCGCCGTGATCATCGCCATCGTGCTTGACCTTGGCCCCGTTCCGGCCGTCATCGTGACGCTGTTCACCTTTGTCACCACCATCATGAGCGCACAGAGCTGCGGCCAGACGGGCATCGACCCCATGGAGATCTTTGGCCTCATCGTCATGCTCATCGTGGCTGCCTTCGCACAGATCGCCCAGGTCAAGCTGTTCTTTATCGCCGGCATCGTGGCCGTGGCGTGCGGCCTTGCGGGCGACGTCATGAACGACTTTAAGGCCGGCGCCGTGCTGGGCACCAATCCGCGTGCGCAGTGGATCGGCCAAGCCATTGGCGGCATCGTGGGCGCCCTGGTCGCCGCCGCCGTCATGGTCGCGCTTGTCACCGCCTATGGTCCGGACGCCTTTGGTCCCGACAAGAGCTTTGTGGCCGCGCAGGCAAGTGTGGTCGCCACCATGGTCTCGGGCATCCCGAGCGTGCCGTGGTTCGTTGGCGGCTTTATCGCCGGCATCGTCATGTACTGGCTCGGCATTCCGGCCATGATGATCGGCCTGGGCGTGTACTTGCCGTTCTACATGTCACTCACGGCATTCCTGGGCTCCTGCGTCAAGCTCGCCTACGACAAGTGGGCCGCACGCCGCGACGCCACTGCCGGTCTTTCGGACGAGGAGAAGGCTGCCAAGGACGCCGCCTTCCAGGAGCAGGGCCTGGTTGTCGCCAGCGGCCTGCTGGGCGGCGAGTCCATCGTCGGCGTTATCCTGGCGTTTGTCTCCGTGGGCCTGAGCCTGCTGGGCTAAGTCGAGCAGCTGCTCGACAGCAACCATATTGCCTACGATTTGCCCGGTCGGTAGCTTTCGCGGCTACCGACCGGGCTTTTTGATGCCAACGAAAAGAAAGGCCGGCGCGCTGCGTTTAACAGCGCGCCGGCCTTATCGGTTAAGCTATCGAAGCGCTCCTGCTATGAACCGAAGTTCGTTGCAGAATCTACGCTCGAAACGCTACACCTGCTTGCGACGACGATCACCCAGCGTCACGCCCGCGGCCACGAGCGTAATACCGCCAATGACGAACACCTCGCCTGCAAGCGCGGAGTCATCGCCAGTCTGAGCGAGCGCGGCCGACGCGGCCTTCTTCTTGGCGACAGGAGCCTTTGCAGCGGCCCGCGCAACCTGAGGCTTGGCCTGCGGCTCAGCCTTGGGATGATACTTGTCGTACTCGGCCTGAGCGGCAGCCAGGGCATCCTTGGCATCGCCAAACTCGGCAAGCGCGGCGGCATAGGCGTCGTTGGCATCGGACAGCTTGGCATCGGCATCGCTCAGAGCAGCCTTGAGACCAGCGGCGGCATCGACGGCAGCCTTATAGCGAGCGTAGGCAGCGTTCAGCTTGACCAGCTTCTCGTTGCCCGTCGTGCCCGCGGCAAGGGATGCCTTATGGTCGACAGCCTCAAGATCGGCCTTGAGTGCCTCATCGCTGGCAAGCTCGGCCTTGGCCTTGACGATCTCGAAGTTCGCATCGACGACGGCTTCGTTGGCGGCCTCGAGCTGCTTCTGGGCATCGGCGACACCGGCGACGGCAGCGTCATAGGCGGCCTTGGCGTCGTCGACCGCCTTCTGGGCACCGGCGAAGCGCTCGAAGGCCTTGTTTGCGGTGGCAAGCTCGTCCTCGGCGGCCTTGGCCTTCGCCTGTGCGTCGGACAGGGTCTGCGTCTTGGCGGCAACTGCCTGCTTGGCGCCCGAAAGAGCGGTCGCGGCGTGCACATCTGCGGCCTGAGCCTTGTCAACGCCAGCCTGGGCAGCGTCGTCGGCCTTCTTGGCATCGTTAAGCGTGCCCTGCTTGTTCGCAAGATCCGTCTTGGCGGCATCGCACTTGGCGGCAAGGTCCTTGACCGAAGCGGTAGCGTTGTCATACGCCTCGTTGGCCTGATCGGACTTTACCTTGGCGGCGTCGCGGGCGCTGCGAGCCTTCGCCTTGTGAGCAGCGGCATCGGCTGCCTTCGTCTTGCTGTCAGCAAGCGTGGCGTTTGCCTTATCGAGAGCTGCCTGGGCAGTAGCGGCCTCGCCCTTGGCGGCATCGAGGTTCTGCTTGAGGGACTCGATGTCGATTCCGCCGAGTGCGTCCTTCGCGGCGTCGTATGCCGTCTTCGCGGCGGCAGTGCCGGACTTAGCCTTCTCGTACTCACCCTTGGCGGTGTTCATGTTCACATCTGCTGCGGTGAAAGCGTCCTGGGCGGCATCCTGCCCGTTTACAGCTGCGAAGTAAGCTTCCCTAGTAGTTCCAAAGTTCTTCTGCGCCTCGGCGAGCTTGCCCTGAAGCTCCTTGAGCTGCGCCTTCTGCGCCTGCGTGCCGCCAGCGTTATAGGCAGAGTCGATGTAGTCGTTGAGGAGCTTCTTGAACTCGGGGACAGTGAAATCAGCCTGAGTGCTATCAGCGCTGTAATCGAATACGGTTACCTCGGAATCGGTGTTCTTACCGCTACCGGTCGCGATGCCGATAGCTTCCGTGGCGGAATCGATGATGTTGAGATAGTGCCCACACTCATGGTAGATGCTGTTGTAGTTCTGGTAGATGTAATAGGCATCATATCGGTGGCTATCGAGGTCATCGCCATACTGTGCGACGTACTTATCGAATGCCTCCTTCTCCTGTGTGTAGAAGCCGGTGTAGGGCCAACCGAGTGTATCCTCGGTCTCGCCGCCGGTATATGCGCCGCCTCCGCCGGCAAGATTTTCACCGTTATCCCAGTAGCAGCCTGAGTGTCCCCAGATGTTCGATGAATATGATGTATTAAGGGCGGCTGCCGCAGTCATGCGGAGGCTGACGCTGAGCGCCGACTGACCGTTCGCCTTGCGGAGGTTGTTCTGGGTATCGAGGTAAGTCAGGGCGTTGCGCATCTGCTCCAAGGAAAGCGGATTGGTGTCGCGAGACATGTCATGATCGACGTACTGGTCATACCATTCGGCCTTGTCCTCGGCACCGGTCAGCATCGATACGGCATCCTGGGCGTTCTTTTTCTGCGTGGCTGTGAACTGGCTGCCGTCGCTAATATAGTTCATGAAGCCGAGTATACCTTGGCTGATGACTTCCTGGTCAACGGTCATGTTGGACTTGAGGTCAGCAATCTGCTGCTCAAGAGCCTCAACCTGGACATTAGCAGCGCCATAAGCCTTTTCCGCGGCGTTCGAAGCAGCGCAGGCTGCCTCCCACTCGCTGCGCTTCTGCTTGCGAACTTCGACA
The DNA here is from genome assembly GCA_934876235.1 of Collinsella sp. AF02-46-1. Lineage (GTDB taxonomy): Bacteria > Actinomycetota > Coriobacteriia > Coriobacteriales > Coriobacteriaceae > Collinsella. The sequence continues at coordinate 10,140 of CAKXKM010000013.1, forward strand.
AGCTTATCGTACTCCGCCTTCTTGTCGGCCTCGGTCTGCTGGGCCTGCTCGTATGCCGTCTTCGCGGCGTCACGCTTACTGGCCGCGTCCTTGTACTCCTTGTTTGCCGCATCGTATGCAGACTTGGCAGATGCCACAGCAGCGTTGGCGGCGTTGGCCTTCTCCTGCGCGGCAGCGACGGCAGCCTGGGCGGCCTGCAGATTTGTCTGTGCGGTGGCGTCGGCATCCGTCGCGGCATTGAGCTCCGCCTGCGCGGTCTTGAGCTCACCAGCAGCAGCTTTCTTGGCGGCCTCAAGCGCACTCAGGTCAACACCCGTACCCGAGACGGCAGCATCGAGCGCGGCCTGCGCCTGGTTGAACTTCTGCTGGGCGTTATCGCGCGCGGTGGTTGCGGCTGCGAGAGCAGCGGCAGTCTCCTGCTTCTTGGCCTGGGCAGTCGTCAAAGCCGCCTCGGTATTCTGCTTTTCCTGCTGGGCGCTGGCCTCGGCAGCCTTGGCCTGGTCCAGATTGGCCTGTGCAGTAGTAACGGCCTTATTGGCGTCATCGAGCTTTGCCTGCGCGTCCTCGACGGCCTTCTTGGCGGCCTCGTACTCGTCCATACCCATGGCCTCGAGCTTGGCCTGGGCATCATCGAGGGCCTTCTTGGCCTCATCCTGCTTTGCCTTGGCGTCCTTGAGCGCCTGGGTCTTATCCTCGACACTCTTGTTGGCCTGTTCGAGCCGATCGTTCAGGTCGCCCAGCTTCTTCTGCTGCTGCTCGGTCTTTTCGACGGCGGCTTTGAGCTCGTCAATCTTCTCCTGGAGCGCGGCGACTTCTGCTGCGTTCTGCTCGGCGGCGTTATCGGTCACGGCCTGCGAGGCCTGATTCTTTTGCTGCTGCGCCTGCTTTTGAGACTGGCCCGCCGCGTCGGCCTTCTTCTGGGCGGCATCGTAGGCGGCCTGAGCGTCCTTGAGCTGCTTTGCCGACTCCTCGGCCAGCTGGGCAGCCGTCTTTACGACCGCTTGGTTACCGGCGGCAACGGTATTCTCTACAGAACTACCCCCCCCCTGAACAGAATCGCCGTTACCGGTTGACGGTGCGGCGATTGCCGCCAGCGGCGACATGAGCGGCTGAGCGATGAGGCCCGCCGTCAAAACGGTTGCGACGGCGCGGTTGGCAACGCCCTTGACGTTGACGGCCTTAGCCCGAGGCTCAAAGTGTTGTGGACTGTAGTTTGCCATGGCTTTCTCCCTTTGACACGGATTTATCCATACGCTTCAAACTGTAGGTGCCGATTTTTGAATTCTGTTGCGCAACATTGGTCACCAGCGGATTTTTTGAAACTCGCACTCTCGTGCTTCACAATTTCGTCACATATGTAGGAGCTGGTGCATCATATTATTGCGGGATCAAATTGAACCTGTGATTTGCATTTGCTCCCGCGTCATCCGCCCTATCGGATTCCTCATCCAACAGACACCTCGTCCGCCACGGTGTAGAGTTAGGACAACGGGCGCGTTGCGCGGCCCGTGTCAGAACGAGGTGGACATGGAACTCGACAAGCAACAGATCGAACGACTGCGTGAGCGTCATCATCGGCGTCACGGCATCCGCCCTGCTCATAGCGAAGCCATGGAAAACGTCACCCGCTTCCTCAAGCGCGCGTTCAACATTCGCGAGGGACGCGCACCCTATCACGTGATCCGCAAGCGCTTTGTAAACGGGGCACGCCTGACCGGCTCTCACCTGTGCATCCTCATCATCGCCATGCTCATCGCGAGCATCGGCCTCGATATCGATTCGGACATCGCCATCGTGGGCGCCATGCTCATCTGCCCGCTTATGGGATCGGTCCTTGCCATGGCATATGGCATCGCCACGCTCGACCGCGAGATTACCGTCGAAGCCGTCGCCGGTCTTGCGCTGCAAATGGCCTTTTGCCTGGTCACATCCACGTTGTACTTTAAGCTCTCGCCCCTTGGCACCACCACAGCCGCCATTATCGACAACTCGACGCCCACCGTGTGGGACCTCGCTGTCGCGCTCGCCGGCGGCTTTGCGGGCGGCCTAGGCAACTCACGCGACCAGGAGCCCGCAACGCTCATCGCCGGCGTGGCCGTGGCGACCGCGCTCATGCCGCCCCTGTGTGCGGCGGGCTACGGCATCGCCATCGCAAGCGGGTCGCTATTTCTCTCGGCGCTTTACGAGTTTGGCATCAACGTGGTCTTTATCGCACTGGCCGCCGAAGCCGTGCTGCTTCTTTTGCGCGTGCCGCTCAAGCGCGACCTCAACGGCGACGGCGTTGTCACCGCCCAGGAAAACGCCGCGGTCGACGAGCTGTCACGCAAAGTGCGCCGTCGCATCATCGTGGGCACGATCATCTTTGCCATCCCCTGCATCGTTATGACCGCGGGGTCCATTGGCTCGGCACAGGCCGGCGTGCAGGACGGCTACGGCGTCACCGAGACCACACGCGAGCTTGCCGCGGTGCTGCCGGGCTTTAGGGATTACACCGTCGCCGTCGAGACCTCGGCCGCCGAGGGCGACGAGGAGGGCATCGTCGAGCGCGAGATTGTCGCCCATGTAACGACAAGCGAGGCGCTCGGGGCGCACGACCGCCGCGTTGCTCGCAAGCTCATCGACCTCAACGTGCCCGAACTCGATCGCGTTGAGTTTGATGTGAAGTGATGCCGGCGCGGGATGAATGCTCGCACGGACGCAAGCTACGACAAGGCACAGACGCGATACGGACACGAGCAAATAGCGGGGTGCAGTTCACACCCGCACCCCACTCGCTGTTTTATTGCCGTGAATCAACTGGCCGGATCGACATCGCCAGACTCCACCGTAAACGCCGGATCGGTGCTCACAAGATAAAATCGGGTCACCTTAGTATTTCTAATTAGGTAAATCTGCCCCTGATTGCGCCGACGCGATATATACGCCACGTGGACCGTACCGAATTCTTCACCGTTTTCCTTCTTTAATATCAGGATGTTGGGGTCATCCGTACGCTTAAACTGCCCGTCTGTGCAGATTCCGTCTTGGTCGACCAGCTGCCATCGACAGTTGTCCTCCTCAAGAAAAGCCAGGGTTTCCCGACTCGTTTTGTCATCCCGATAGTAACCATCAATGGCAAAGCCTTCGGAAGCACATTCCTGCATATAGGATGTTTCTCGACTTATAGCAAACATCCCCGTAGCGCCCAGGAGCACAGCCATGCAGACCACTGCAAGGGTTATCGAGACAAAACGGCGGCTCATGTTAGCCAGCCCGATACTTGTTTAACGGAGCACGAAACATACTTGGTACCTCCGATATCAGGGCAAACGTCACCTACGGCCTGCCGGCAATCATATGTTTCCAACATCAAACCATATGGTTACAACTCGTTGGAGATAGGTTCCATGAACGGACGATAATTTGCGGCGAACGGCTACATATGTTCATTATCTCAGGGTTCTGGAGGCAATTGTTGGTGCCACCGAGACGTTGTTTTCGGAAGTATGCGGCAAATTCCGGAACTCTTGAGCACATCCTGGTTTTTCGCCAATAAAACCGCAGGTACAGAGCTTGGACATATCCGGTGTGCTCGGCCTATTCAGATTTTGCCGCATACTTCCGAAATCTAAGTTCGCAAAGGGTGATAGTTGGGGCGTTTACGCAACATATGTCCAGCAAAAACGGGTGGTAGCCGGCACGGCTGCCACCCGTTTGTCTCATATCTAGCCCATAGCGGGCAAGCTACTTCTTAATGCCGCGTCCCAGACGCTTGGCGACCGATGCAACGGCCTCCTCGCTGGCCGGTCCGCAGCTCACGCAGCCATCATGGGCACGCATCTGGCCGGTGACCTCGTCCATCGCGAGCGGCGCCACCTTCTCGAGCTTAAAGCCCTTGCCGGCGCGCATGTTCTCCTTGGCCACGCTGATCATGAGCTTAATGCGGTTGAGCTGGTTGACCTCGGATGCACCGGGGTCGTAGTCCACCGCGACAATGTTGCTCTCAGGGTGCTGCCGGCGCAGCTCCTTGATCACGGCCTTGCCCACCACGTGGTTGGGCAGGCACGCGAAGGGCTGCGTGCAGATGATGTTGGGCGCACCATGGTCGATCAGGTCGAGCATCTCGGCCGTGAGCAACCAGCCCTCGCCCATGTTGTTGCACACCGAAAGTACCGTACGGGCCTTGTCGGCCATGGTGCCGATGCGCTCGGGCGCCTCAAAGCGGCGGGACTTCTCGAGCATCTCCTCCACCGGCGTGCGCATCCAGTCCACAAGCTTGATGAGCGCTTGCATGCCCGCGCGCGTAGTGGCAGAGCTACCCAGCTCGTCCTTCTGCAGCTCCGCGTTGCTCATGGAGTAGAGGAAGAAGTCGAGCAGGCCCGGCACCACGGCCTCGCAGCCCTCGCGCTCAATGACATCGACCACGTGGTTGTTAGCCGTGGGATGGAACTTGACCAAGATCTCACCGACCACGCCCACGCGCGGCTTGGTGCCCTCGCCCACGAGCGGCATGGTGTCGAACGCGCGGATGGCCTCGCGGCACAGCTTGGTGTAGTTGTGGCGGTTAAACTTGGGCGCCAGCTTGCGGGCACGCGCCATGTACTCCTCGTAGAGCGCGTTGGCGGCACCGGGCGTGGCCTCGTACGGGCGGCAGCGGTAGAGCATCTGCATCATCACGTCACCAAAGAGCACCGCGTACACGGCCTGCTTAAGCAGCGCCGGCGTAATCTTAAAGCCGGGGTTGTCCTCGCCGAGCGCCACAGCCGAAAGCGAGATCACCGGAATCTCGGGGTGGCCGCTCTCGCGCAGGGCCTTGCGAATGAGCGCGATGTAGTTGGTAGCACGGCAGCCGCCGCCGGTCTGACTGATGACCACGGCCGTCTTGGACAGGTCGTACCGACCGCTCTCGATGGCCTCCATAATCTGACCCGTTACCAGAATCGACGGGTAGCAAATGTCATTGTTCACATAGCGCAGACCGGCCTCGACGGCATCGTGATCGGTCGAGGGCAGCAGCTCCAAGTTGTAGCCGGCACCGCGGAACACCTCTTTGACCAGGTCAAAGTGGATCGGCGCCATCTGCGGGCACAGGATGGTGTAGCCCTCGTCGCGCATCTGCTCGGTAAAGGGCACCTTGGGCCACGCGGTCGAAGCACTCTCGCGCTGAGCCTCAAACGTGTACTTGCGGCTCGCGAACGCGGGAGCATCCGTGGAGGGCGCCACCGGCGCGGCATCGCCCTGCTCGTAGGCCTCGCCCGCGGCCGTGGCCTCGGCCAAGCGCTCGGCCTCCTGGTCCTTGAGCGCGGCCATGAGCGAGCGGATGCGGATGCGCGCGGCGCCCAGGTTGGACACCTCGTCAATCTTGAGCACGGTGTAGATCTTGCCGCTGGCTTCCAGAATCTCCTGCACCTGGTCGGTGGTCAGGGCGTCCAGACCGCAGCCGAAAGAGTTGAGCTGGATCAGGTCCAAATCGTTGCGCATCGTCACAAAACGGGCGACGGCGTACAGGCGGCTGTGGTACATCCACTGGTCGACGACGCGAATCGGACGCTCGGGCTTTACAAGATGCGCGAGCGAATCCTCGGTAAAGACCGCAAAGCCAAAGCTCGAGATAAGCTCGGGCAGGGCATGGTTGATCTCGGGGTCGTTATGGTAGGGGCGGCCGGCGAGCACGATGCCGTGACCACCGTGGTCCTCGACCCACTTAAGAGCCTCCTCGCCCATGGTCTGGATGTCCTCGTGGAAACGCGCATCGGCCTCAAAGGCGGCGTTGACGGCGGCATCGACCTCGGAGCGCGTGATCTTGGGCCCACGCACGCGACCGCGACCGGCTTGCGCATCGGCCACACGGTCGACGGCGAGCACCTGGTACAGACGGCGCTTGAGCTCGGTCTTGTCATGATAGGGCACAAACGGGTACAGGAACTCGATGTTCTGCTCGCGGATCTCGTCGATGTTGAGTGCCAACGCCGTGGGGTAGCTCATGACGATGGGGCAGTTGTAACAGTTGCCGGCGGTCGGATCCTCCTTGCGCTCCCAGCGCACGCACGGCATCCAGATAAAGTCGACATCGCGGTCGATAAGGTTCATCACATGGCCGTGGCTCATCTTGGCCGGATAGCACACGCTCTCGGACGGCATGGACTCGATGCCCGCCTGGTAGGTCTTCTTGCTCGACTGGTCGGACAGCTGCACGCTAAAGCCCAGACGCGTAAAGAACGCGTGCCAGAAGGGGTAGTTCTCGTACATGTTGAGCGCGCGCGGAATGCCCACGGTGCCGCGCGGGGCCTCGTCGGGGCTCAGCACCTCGCGGTTAAACAGCAACTCGTTTTTCTTTTTGAAGAGGTTGGGGGCCTCGGTCTTCTGCTTTTTGTGGCCGGCGCCCTTCTCGCAGCGGTTGCCGGTGATAAAGCGCCTGCCGCCGCCAAAGTCGTTGACGGTGAGCTGGCAGTTGTTGGAACAGCGACCGCAGCGGACATGCTTTTGCGTCACGGTGAGGTGCGCGATATCCTCAGCCGAAAGGATGGTCGAGGTGCCGTCGGCGCCGGCGCGATCGCGGGCGAGCAGGGCCGCACCGTAGGCGCCCATGCAGCCGGCGATGTCGGGGCGCACGGCATGCACGCCGGTGAGCTGCTCAAACGCGCGCAGCGTGGCATCGGACATAAAGGTGCCACCCTGGACGATCACCTGACTGCCGATCTCCTTGGGGTCGCGCAGCTTAATGACCTTGAACAGGGCATTCTTGATGACAGAATAGGACAGGCCGGCAGCGATGTCGCCCACCGTGGCGCCTTCCTTTTGCGCCTGCTTAACGCGCGAGTTCATAAAGACCGTGCAGCGGCTGCCCAGGTCGACGGGGGCCTTGGCATGGATGGCGGCGTCGGCGAACGCGCGCACGTCCATGTTCATAGAGACGGCGAAGCTCTCGATAAAGCTGCCGCAGCCCGACGAGCAGGCCTCATTGAGCATGATGTGCTCGATGACGCCGTCCTTGACGCGCAGGCACTTCATGTCCTGGCCGCCAATGTCCAGAATGAACTCGACGCCGGGCAGGAATGCCTTGGCGCCGCGCAGGTGCGCGACGGTCTCGATCTCGCCGGAGTCGGCCTTGAGGGCCTCGATGAGCAGCGCCTCGCCGTAGCCCGTGGTGGTCACGTGGCCGATGGTGCAGCCGGCGGGGATGTGGTTGTAGAAATCGGCCATGATGACCTTGGCCGTGCCCAGGATATCGCCGTTGTTGTTGCCGTACCAGGTGTGCAGCAGCTGACCGTCCTCGCCCACGAGCGCGGCTTTCATGGTGGTGGAGCCGGCGTCGATGCCAATGAACACGCGGCCGGTGTAGCCGTCGAGCTTGCCCTTGGGGACGACCTCGGTGTCGTGGCGACCCTTGAACTCGGCAAAGTCCTCGTCGGTGGCAAAGAGCGGATCCAGGCGCTCGACCTCGGCACCCTGCGTGTCGCCCAAGCTGTCGATGGCCTCGATGAGCTGTGGGAACGTGCTGAGCTTGTTGGACTCGTGCGCCATGGCGGCGCCGCTCGCTACAAACAGGTGGGCGTTTTGGGGCACGATACGGTGCTCCTCGTCCAGGTTGAGCGTGAGGTAGAAGCGGTGGCGCAGCTCGGAGAGATACTGCAGCGGGCCGCCCAGGAAGGCGACGTTGCCGCGGATGGGGCGGCCGCACGCCAGGCCCGAGATGGTCTGGGTCACGACGGCCTGGAAGATGGAGGCGGCCACGTCTTCGGGACGGGCACCCTCGTTGAGCAGCGGCTGGACGTCGGTCTTGGCAAAGACGCCGCAGCGGCTGGCGATGGGATAGATGGTGGTGGCGTTGGCCGCGAGCTCGTTGAGGCCGCTCGCGTCGGTGTGCAGCAGGGTTGCCATCTGGTCGATGAAGGCGCCCGTACCGCCGGCGCAGGTGCCGTTCATGCGCTGCTCGATGCCGTTGTCGAAGTAGATGATCTTGGCGTCCTCGCCGCCCAGCTCGATGGCGACGTCGGTGGCCGGGATGAGGGTCTCGACGGCACGTTTGCTGGCGATGACTTCCTGGACAAACTCCAGGTCGAGCCATTGGGAGAGCAGCAGACCGCCCGAACCGGTGATGGCGCAGGTCATTTGGGCAGCCGGCAGCACAGTCGCAGCACCCTCGAACAGGTCGCGGGCGCAGGCACGGACGTCGGTGTGGTGGCGCTGGTACTTGGCGTAGACGATCTGGTTGTCATCGTTGAGCACGGCGAGCTTAACGGTGGTGGAGCCCACGTCGATGCCCAGGTGCAGGTTGCCACGAGCGTTCTCGGGGTTGAAGATCGCGCCTTCGGGGGCGTGGGCGGCGGTGGCGGTTACGGACTCGGCAACGTTGGGCGTGGCTGCGTCAGCGGTGAGCGTCTCCCCTGCCGCGTTCTTGGCATCGGCAACTGCCTCGGCAACTTTCTCGGCAGCCGCGGTCGCGGCCTTCTGCGCGGCGTCCACCACGGCGGGCGCGGCCTCGCGTGCGGCAGCGACCATACGATCCTTGATGCCCTCGACGAGTTTGCTCATTGTCTCTCCTCTTAGTTGTTGGACTCGACGGTTGCGGCGGTGTCGGCCGCGTCCTCGAGCTGCAAGTTCAATAGCTTCATGCCGTATTCCGGCACGTTGATATCGATGGGTTGGCCATACAGGTCACCAGGGCGCACAAAAGCGAGCACCGTCATAATGCGCGCCATGGCCTCGGGCGATTCGGTGAGCCCACGCTCAAACCAGCGCTGAATCATGCCGACCTCGGCGCTCACGACGTAGGTGACGTAGTAGTCAAAGAACGTGCCCAGCGCCAGGCCCAAAATGCCCGTCTGCGCACGCGGCACCACAGCCTCACGCGCGGTGTCGATGATCCTTTTAATGAAGGCCTGGTCGCCGCCCGGACCCAGCAGCGCACCGATTAAGTCGCGGTTGGCCGCAAGATAACGCAGCAGCTCAACCGAACCGGGCGCCGGCTCGAGCTCATCGATATTGTGATAGAGATCAGGCAGCTGAGCTGCGGTAATGAACTCAATGCGCTCACGGATCTCGGCCAGCAAGCCGTCCTCGATTTGATTGATAAAGTCGGGGATATCGCGGTAGTGCGAATAGAACGTGCGACGCGTAAGGCCAGCGCGCTCGGTGAGCGACGCGACATTAATGCGCGAAAGGTCGCCGCTTTCGGCAAGCTCGCTGGCAAGTGCCTGGCGAAGGGCACGCTGCGAGCGAAGGGACCGGCGATCGCATTTCTCGAGCTGGGACAAGCGTCCTCCTTGTTACTCAGCCTGTGCGCTATTGCACAGTGCGAGTATTATTGCACACCGTGTGCATCAACACGTAAAGGCAATATTTTGGATGTGACGAGGGGGCAGTCCCTTTGTCACATTATTCGATGACGGTGCGGGAGTTTTGCTTGCGCATGGTGGCGAACATGTGTTTGGGGACGGCGTGGACCATGCAGCTGCCAATAGTTGCGCTCGCGGCAGCCTTAGCTGTATCGCTAGCGTTTTTGGTCGCGTAGCTGTGGCGGAAACGCTTGAGCATGGCGATGTCATTTCCGCCGTCGCCATAAACCGCGACCTCGTCCTCGGCAATGCCGTAGTAGCCCGCCAGCCAGGCCACACTCTCGCCCTTGTTACACGCCACGTCCGTGATCTCGAACATCACCGGATCGAACGGCGCGTTGACCACGCGGTCCGATCGCTCGGCAAGATACGACTTAAGGTCACGCTCCAGCTCGGGCGAGGTCACGCGACAATTGATCTTGCATACATCGTGACGCAAGATATCGCCGATCGACTGGTCGAAATACTGTTCCTCGTGATACCCGCCGCGCGCACGCATGCCGCGCATCACAATACGCTTGATGGGGCTGTCCTTTTTAAAGCCCGCCTGATGCATCTCGAACGAACCGCTCGAAAACATGCCATCGGGCGTGGAGCAATCAAAGCAAATGTCCGGGAACGCCTTGAGCAGTTCCTCAGTGACCTGCGGGTCGATGGTCCAAGTCTTGAGCACCTCGCCATGGCTGTCGCGCACGATGGATCCATTGGAACAGCAGGCGTCAAGCGCCAAGCCCGTAAAGCCATGCTCGCCGATCGGCAACGTCGAGCGTCCAGTCGCGGGAACCACGTGCAGGCCAGCCTCAGTCAGCTCGCGAATGGCGCGGCGGATGGTCCCATCCGCCTCGTGCAGGGCGTTCAGCAGCGTTCCGTCTAAGTCACTCGCGAACATCTTGATCATGGACATGCCTCTCCTTCGTCTGCCCGATATTGTAGACGAAGGAGAGGCATGTCCAAACAATGCCGTCCCGGCGCGGCGTACCACCGCCTTCACAAATTCACGGTGCCCCAGCGCGTTAAGACAATCGCCGCAATCGATTTTTCAGCCGATAAAACAGAGCCGTCGTCAACGTCAGCACCGCCAACATGGCTGCGAATACAATCGCCGGTGTCCATCGATCATATGCAACCCCGTACGTCAATTGGCCGATAGGCGTTGCGCAGGAAAGGACCATGTAAACGACCGAAAGCACTTTTCCGCAGAGCTCAGTCGGCGCTACCCGCTGAACAAACGCGATGATTTCAACCGACGTAATGCTCGCCCACACCATGACCCATGCCGAACCAACCGCAAACACGGTGAACACGCATACATCTACGCCGAACAGCAGCGTAACAATAATCGGCGCGACTCCAAAACAGATCATCGCAACATATCGGCATATGCCATTGAAAGAAAAACGATGCGGCCAAATGCCGACCAAGCCACTGCCGGTAAGACCACCCAGGCCCAGAGCAACCTCAACTATCCCAACGCAGGACGATTGCATGCCGAGATGCTTTGTAACAATAATGGGAGCGCCAATCGTTAGCCCAACCAACGCAAGGTTCAAAACTGCCGCAAGCAAAATCACAGCGACCAATGATGCATTTTGCAACAGATACCGAATCGACTCCCGAAAATCGTTTCGGCATGTCGTGCGAGTCGCGCCGTCTCTCATCGTTTCAGATGAGGCGTTTTGCTTGAGTGCGACCCCAAACAAGAGAGCTGAAATCGCAAACGCCACCGACGCGGTTGTGCAAAGAGCATCGATGCCAAAGCACCCATAGACTGCCGTCCCGACCACAGGACCCAAGATATTGCTCACCATGGTCATCTGCGAAACCAATGCAGTGGCCCGCTCAACCTTCTCTTCACCCGCCATACGCACCGTCTCAATTTGGAGCATTGGCTTTAGCAGCGATTGAACACCATATTGAACACAAAGTATCGCTACTACGACGACCGCAAGAGGCAACGAGCGCTTCATGGGGACAGACAGCAGTGATGCAGTCATCAGAGCAATGCCGAGGGACACGAGGACCTCGCGGTGTCTTCCCCGATCCGCTAAGATCCCACCAGCCGGAGTTGCGAGTACGCCGGGTATGAACGCCGTCGCCACGACGGCGCCATATAACGTTGACGATCCACTGCAATCGAACAAGTAAAGTGGATACGCAAAGCACAGCGCCGACAGCATCGAATACGTGCACAGCTGCGCAACCAGAAGTTCCGCGAGCCTGATTGACCGCACTGTTTTTGATTTCAACGAGACGCCGACGTCTCTCAGCCCAGCCATAAGCCCACCCCCTATACATACCACTAGTATGTATTTAATGACTTGAAAAGGGCAGCCGTGGCTACCCTCACAAATCAATTACATACCGTTGGTATCTATATTACCACCCGGCGCGGTCCCATACGTCCCAAATCTGCGCCGTTGTCTGAAGCACTTCATTACCCAAATCGAGCCCCACCGCGGCAGCCATCTGCGCCAAACATTGTGCGCGAGCGAGCATTCGCTCCTTGGGCTCGAGCGGACGGAACAATGGCAGCAGCCAAAGATTCGCCAACAACGATACGGCCTCCGCCGCTTCGCGCGGGCATTCGCACGCAATGGAGCCGTCGGCGATGCCCTCCTCGATCACTGGCAAGAGACAGCCATCGGCCGACTCGTCAAATGAGCCCTGGTACTGCATCGCCAGTAGGCGCGAGCTTTTTACCGGATCTGCTGCAGGACGCATACGTGCCCATAGCTCAATTTGTGGAACAACGGACTCGGGAGCGTACAGTCGCTTGAGCTTTTGGGCTCCGGTCATATTACCGACGCCAAGCATCGAGCGGCGGTGCTCAACAATCGGAGTCATCGCCCGATCAAACGCGGCGTTGAAAATCTCTTCTTTGCTCTTGAAGTGATGATAGACAGCGCCCTTGGTCATGCCGTCGAGACGGTCAACGATATCTTGAATACTCGTCCCCTCATAACCCTGTGCGCAGAATAGCTCCAGTGCCGCGTCGAGAATCTTCGCGACCGTCTCCTCGGGATATTTATTGCGACCCATAATCCGCCCATCCGCAACGCAAGTCTTGTGCCTCATTGCAGCATTTTAACGTTGCGGATGGCAGACGGTCGATTCTACACCGCGGCCGGGCCGTGTTCGCCGGTGCGAATGCGGATGACTTCTTCGACCGGCTCGACCCAAATCTTGCCGTCGCCGACGGCACCGGTGCGGGCGGCATTGCAGATGATGTCGACAATTCCGTCAACGTGCTCATCAGCGCAGATGAGGGTGAACTGTACCTTGGGGATGGTATTGACGAGCAGTTCGTTGCCGCGCACGTATTCCTTCCAGCCATGCTGTGCGCCGCAGCCCTGCACCTGGTTGATAGTCATGCCGCGAACATCAGCAGCAAACAGCGCATCTTTGAGAACCTCAAGCTTTTCCTGGCGCACGATAGCCGTAATTTTCTTCATACCAAATCACTCCCCTTGTTAATCCAAGCCGCCAAACGATGGATATGCGCTCTCGCCGTGCTGACTCGCATCCAGACCCAGGGCCTCGTCGGCCTCGTCCACGCGCAGGCTGCCGCGGAACAGTGCCTTGACCACCGCGACAATCACCAAGTCGAGCACCAGCACAATAGCGACCGTCACCACAATGCCCAGGATCTGCGAGATGAGCAGCGACACGTCGCCCGTGTAGAACAGGCCGCCCTTACCGGTCCACGAGAGCTCCGGCACACAAAACAGACCCGTGAGCACGCCGCCCAAGATGCCGCCGATGCCGTGGCAACCGAACGCGTCGAGCGCATCGTCGTAGCCGAACTTGGTCTTAAGATGGCTGATGGCCAGGTAGCAGACGGGCGATACGATCAGGCCCATGACCAGCGCCGCCCACGGCCCGACAAAGCCCGCGCCCGGCGTGACCACCACGAGGCCCGCGACCAGACCGGTGCTGGCACCCACCAGCGTGGGACGACCAGTGTGCACGCGCTCGACGGCAAGCCACGAGACCATACCTGCCGCGCTGGCCGTCACGGTGTTGAGGATGGCGAGCGCCGCCACGGCGTCGGCCTTAAACTCGCTGCCGCCGTTAAAGCCAAACCAGCCAAACCAAAGTAGGCCGGCGCCCAGCGCCACAAACGGTACGTTATGCGGACGGTAGCTCACCATGCCAAAGCCGCGACGACGGCCGAGCATTAAGCAGAGGACCAGGCCGGTAAGACCGGACGAAATGTGCACCACGTCGCCGCCGGCAAAGTCGAGCGCGCCGATGATGTCGCCGATAAAGGAACCATCGCCGCCCCAAACCATGTGGGCGAGCGGCGCATAGACCACGAGCAGCCAAATGCCCAGGAAGGCCGTCATGGCACCAAACTTAACGCGGCCTGCCAGACTGCCCGTAACGATAGCGGCGGTGATCATGGCAAACGCCATCTGGAAGGCGATGTTGATGATCTGAGGGTAGACGGCACCATCCGCAGCATTGCCCTCGGCCGCCTGCAGCACCTGGTTGAGCACCGGCAGGCACAGCAGCTGGTCAAAGCCGCCAATAAACGGGCTAGAACCGTCACCACCGTAGGCCAGCGACCAGCCGGCAACAATCCACAGCACACCAACCAGGCCAATGGCGCCAAAGCACATAAGCATGGTGTTGATGACATTTTTGCGCCTGGACAGGCCGCCATAGAAAAACGCCAGACCCGGTGTCATTAAAAACACGAGCATGGTGCAGATGAGCATAAACGTTGTCGATCCCGTATCGTACATTCGCTCCCCCTTGGTCGCATGAACGTTGTCGGCGCCCATCATGCGGCCGAGGGGCAACTGGTGCAGACCAGATACGGCGTTGTTAAACGCTGCGTTGTCGAATGGAAACGGTGCCGCAATCTTGGAAACGGCGCGGCAACGGGCGCGAAACGAACGGGAAATGTGCGAACGAGAAGGGCGCGCTTGGCCCCACTCTGGCTAGCGCCGGAACAGCTCGCGGGCTCGATCGCGGAGGTTGGTGGCTCGGATGACGCCCTCGTAGCGGTTGATGCGCAAGCGCGGGAAGGCATTGAAGAAGCGTAGGTCGCGGCGGCTGAGTGACACACTCGGCACCGGACGGCTCATGCGCTTGCCGGCAAGGCGACGACTGAGCGACGGACGCGGCATGCTCGGCGCGGCATCGGCCACGCGGCGGGCAGCGAGTGCCAGGCCGCGAGCACCATCCGCGATAAACGTCGGCATCGAAGCCTTCTCGCGCAGGGCATCGAGTGCCGCGTCGCCCAGCTCGGCCAGCCACGCGTTAACGGCACGGCTACGGATATGCGTCTGCGCCACCGAGTCAATCGTCGAATCGGGAATACGTTCGAGCATGGAGTCGGAGGCATCGGCAAGCGACTCATTGATGCGGTCAGCAAGGTCGGCGCGCACACGCTCAAGCTGATCGGACAGGCGGCGCCAGCTCGCCAACGAGCACACCGCGTCGACCATCATCGCGACCGCGACGATAAAGGCGGACAGCCGCACAATCAGCACCGGCAGATGGCCAAGCAGCCCCAGCAATGCCGGCTCCACTAAACGACAAATGCACAACGCACCCAAGCCAAACGCGCATGCCCAGTACAGACAGATGCGTCCGTGCAGGTTAAACGGCAGGTGCGAATAGTCCCAAAAGCGAGCGCCCGTTGTTTTTTCCAACAGTGCGCCGACGCTGTACTCAATCACGCTGCATACGAGCGCCGCGGCAACAAACTGGCTCGAGGCATCCGGAATCCCGCGCAGCAAAAGCCAGCAGGCTATACCGCCCACACCATAGATAGGGCAACACGGCCCCAGCAAAAAGCCACTGTTGGCAAATCGTCCGTGATTGAGCATGGCGCAGACCGTCGACTCCCACGCCCAGCCGCAAAACCCGTAGAAGGCAAACGAGAGCACTAGTGCCGAAAGCGGACAGGCGGCAAGCGTCGCGCCGTCAAATGCCATGTCGATCGCGGTCCCCACCGTCTACCCTCTCCTCTTTTCGCTCGATTCGCTGCTCACGCCATCGTCCGGCTCGTCCTTGCGCCGCAGACGACCGGTGACCGTCTCGCGCAGCGCGCACCATTTGTCTGCCAAACACACAATCCATGCCTCACGACACGTCGGCGGCACCGGCACCAGCGGAAACATATGCCGCACGATAATATTCCGCTCGCGCGACGTCAGCTCAAAATCCTCCTCCGCACGTGCCAGGGCAAAATACGGATGCCGAAATCCATGCAGTCGATGGCTCGGATCGGGATCGTGCCAATCGTAGAGAAAGTAATCGTGTAACAGGGCGCCGCGCAGCAGCGAGGCGCGGTCGACCGAAATGCCAGCACGGCCCAAGCGTTCGGCAACGGACAGGCTTGTCCGCGCCACCGAGGTCACATGCGTATACACCGTCACATCGCCATGCTGGATAAACTCGCGCGTCAGGTCCAAACGGCCCGCATGGGCCAGCTGACGGGCGGCATCGTCGACCTCGCGCGCGATGCTCTCGGCACGAACGGTTTCGGACATGCGGCCTCCTTCCAGCGGCTCTCGACGGCAAGCCACAGCCTGCACGCAATGAATAAAATCACCATGGAACTTATCAGTATGGCATCGGGCAAAACGTTTTGCCCCGCCAGTTGGCGAATTACCGCGCCGCCGTCACATATCAAACGCCAAAATGTGCGAGACTGTCTTGTGCAATTGTGCCGGCCGAGGGAGCGCCGGCGCTCGATTCGCATGGAGTAACCCACAACGATGCTGCTTACGCAAACGACAACGCCCGAGGACGTCAAGGCTCTCGACCGCGCCGAGCTTCCGCTGCTCTGCGGCGAGATCCGCCAGGCAATCCTCGAAAGCTCCGCTGCTGTCGGCGGACACGTTGCCCCCAACCTGGGCGTCGTCGAGCTTACGGTCGCGCTCCATCGCGTGTTTAACTCCCCCATCGACAAAATTGTCTTTGACGTTTCGCACCAGACCTACGCCCACAAGGCGCTGACTGGGCGCGCGTATACCTATATCGACCCGGAACGCTACGTCGTGGCTTATTGCTTTGCCAATCCCGACGTGTCCGAAAATGACCTGTTCGCCATGGGCCACACCTCGACCTCGGTGAGCTTGGGCTGCGGCCTCGCACACGCGCGCGACCTGGCGGGCGATGCGTACAACGTCATCACCATCATTGGCGACGGCTCGCTTTCGGGCGGCCTGGCGTTTGAGGGCTTTAACAATGCCGCCGATCTCGACAGCAACCTGATCATCATCGTCAACGATAACGACCAGTCCATTGCCGAGAACCATGGCGGCCTGTATCGCAATCTGGCCGAGCTACGCGCCAGCAACGGCACCTGTGAGCGCAACGTTTTCCGCGCGATGGGGCTCGACTACCGCTATCTGGACACCGGTAACGATGTATTGGCCCTCGTCGACGCGCTGCAGGAACTGCGCGATATCGATCATCCCATCGTGCTGCACGTCTCCACCGCAAAGGGCAAGGGCTTTGAACCAGCCCAGAGCGACCCCGAGCGCTGGCACCACGTGGGTCCGTTTGACATGGCAACTGGGCGCAAACTCTGCCCGGGTCATCCGAGCGAGCCCGCACCGCGCACCTATGCCGACATTACGGGCGAGGCCCTGAGCGCTGCCATAGAGCGCGATCCGCAGGTTGTGGGCATCACGGCCGCCACGCCCTACATCATGGGCTTTACGCCCGAGCTTCGCGCCGCGGCAGGCAAGCAGTTTGTCGACGTGGGCATTGCCGAAGAGCACGCCGTCACCTTTGCCACCGCGCTCGCCCGCTCGGGTGCCAAGCCGGTCTTTGGCGTGTACGGTACGTTCTTGCAGCGTGCCTACGACGAACTGTGGCACGACCTGTGCCTCAACGACGCCCCGGCGACCATCCTGGTATTTGGCGCGTCGATCTTTGGCACCACATCCGAGACGCATCTTTCGTTCTTTGATATTTCCATGCTGGGCGGTCTTCCCAACATGCACTACTTGGCGCCGGCCTGCATGGAGGAATATCTGTCCATGCTGAGCTGGTCGCTCGATCACCGCGAGCATCCCGTGGCGATTCGCGTGCCGGGCATTGGCTTGGTAAGCCGCCCCGACTTGGCGCCTGCCGAGGACGCCGATTACGGCGCCGTTCGTTACAACGTGGTGCGCCAGGGTCGCGACGTGGCCGTGCTCGCGCTCGGCGATTTCTTTGAGCTGGGCGAGCGCGTGGCAAACCGCTTGGCTGCCGAGTACGGCATCGAGGCCACGCTCGTCAACCCGCGCTATGCAACTGAGCTCGACCGCGAGTTCCTCGACAGCCTCGCCGCCGAGCATCGCGTTGTCGTCACCCTCGAGGACGGCATCTTGGACGGCGGCTGGGGCGAGCGCGTGGCGTGCTACCTGGCCTGCACACCGCTGCGCACGCGCACCTTCGGCATCGCCAAGGGCTTCCCCGACCGCTACAACCCCAACGAGCTGCTCGCTCAGAACGGCATGACGGTCGAGAACATGGCCGCCGAAGCTATAAGGCTACTCAATGAGTAAAAAACCTCCGCAAGGGAAGCACCCCTGCGGAGGTTTTTATTTTCGCGACGCGATTATCTCAATCTGTAACATCTATGGCCCGAATTCTCGTCTACCTGTTACAGATTGAGACAAACCGTCTTTGCCCCTGACCTTTGTCTCAATCTGTAACAGATAGAGACCTTTTGGCCGTCTAACTGTTACAGATCGAGACATTCGAATTCCCCTGAAGAGAAAATCTCAATCTGTAACAGTTACTCGGCAAAAATGGCTGCAGATGTTACAGATCGAGACAAAACAGCGAGGCAGGCAGCTACATCTGCAAGAACCGCCACAAAGGTGCCTGTCCCCTTTGTGGCGGTTTTAGGTCATGGTCGGCGCGAAAAACGAATAACCGTTCATACGCGATCTCCTTACTTATATATGCGTCGCGTTGCCGCCATTATAGCGACCGCTGCGAGCGACCACGCCGTCCGCAAAGCGCTTTCTCAGCTGTAATAACTGACGTTTGCCCAGATAAAACCTGCCAAAATTAACCTGTCCCTTTTTGGTAGGAAGAATTACCCATAAGGTAAGTATGTTTCTGAGTTATTTCGTGTTGACCCGTCTGAGCGGGATAGGGTATAACTCTACTCAACCGCTAGGGATTTTATTGAGAAAGGTGTTCTACCATGAGCAAGAACCTCTCCCAGCAGGTCGTTCTCGACCGCCGCGGCTTTGTCGCCGCCACCTTCGCAACCGTCGCCGGCCTTGGTCTTGCCGGCTGCTCTGACACCAGCGCCGAGGCCGACAAGGGCTCCGCCGCCTCCTCCAAGAGCTCCGAGGATACCGAGGCTTCCACCACGCTCGACGCCAAGGCATTCGACAAGCTCGTCGACAACGGCCCCAAGGCCGATGACGATGCCATCGCCGCCAGCACCTGGGCCACGGCCGTCAAGGACGCCGGCGTCTTTAAGATCGGTGGCGTTCAGACCTCCACGCTCTTCTCCCTCCTCAACGAGAAAGACGGTCAGACCCGCGGCTTCGATGCCGGTATCGCACAGCTCCTGTCCAACTACATTCTGGGCGAGAACAAGGTCGAGATCACGCAGGTGACCTCGGACACGCGCGAGTCCGTCCTGCAGAACGGCCAGGTCGACGCCGTCTTTGCCACCTACACCATCACTGACGAGCGCAAGAAGCTCGTCTCCTTTGCCGGTCCCTATTACTACACGCAGCAGGCCATCCTGGTGCTCGCCGATAACGACAACATCAAGAGCGTCGACGACCTGGCCGACAAGAACGTCGCCGTCCAGTCCGGCTCCAACGGCCCCGCCATCCTGGAGGAGTT
Organism: Collinsella sp. AF02-46-1; assembly: GCA_934876235.1. Lineage (GTDB taxonomy): Bacteria > Actinomycetota > Coriobacteriia > Coriobacteriales > Coriobacteriaceae > Collinsella. The sequence continues at coordinate 29,282 of CAKXKM010000013.1, forward strand.
CGCCCCCAAGGCCAGCCAGCAGGAGTTCAAGACCGACGAGGAGGCCCGCCAGGCACTCCAGCAGGGCCGTGTTGATGCCTACGTCATCGATAACAACATGCAGCAGAGCGCCCTGGTCCGCGAGCCCGGTAAGTACAAGATCGCCGGCAAGCCCTTCGGCAGCAAGGAGCCCTATGGTATCGGCCTGCCGCTCGATTCCGACGGCGTCGCCTTTGTCAACGACTTCCTTAAGAAGATCGAGGACGACGGCACCTGGACCGAGCTGTGGCAGATCTGCATCGGTGACCGTACGGGCGACACCAATGTTCCCGAGCTGCCCGAGATCGGCGCCTAGGCAGCGAGCCTGGTAACGACCGCAACGAAACCATACGGAAACGCATGATGCGCTTTATTGCGGTAAACTGTTTCCTCACTGAGTTGTCGGGGCTTCCGTACACACGGGAGCCCCTTTCCTTACCGGCGGGAGGTCCGCATGAGTCTCTCCGAGCTCTGGTCGCTCTATGGCCAGAACTATATCGACGCGCTGCTAGCAACCTGGGGCATGACGCTTGAGTCGTTTGCCATCGCCATGGTGCTGGCCGTCGCCGTCACCGTGATGCGCGTGTCGCCGCTCAAGCCGCTGCGCGTCTTTGGCGACCTGTATGTTCAGGTCTTCCGTAACATCCCCGGCATCGCGCTACTCATCATCGTCGTCTATGCGCTGCCGCCGCTCAAGGTCGTCCTGCCCTACCGCACCTGCGTCATCGTCGCCACAGTGCTCTTGGGTTCTGCCTTTGGCTCCGAGAACTTTATGAGCGGCATCAACACCGTCGGTGTCGGCCAGGTGGAAGCCGCCCGCTCGCTGGGCATGAGCTTCAGCCGCATCCTCGCCAAGATCGTGATTCCGCAGGCGCTGCGCTCGAGCGTGTTGCCCATGACCAACCTCTTTATCGCGGTCATGCTCACCACTGCGCTCGGCAGTCAGGTACCGCTTAAACCGCAGGAGCTCACCGGCGTGGTGAGCTACATCAACACGCGCTCGCTCGGCGGCGTCGCCGCGTTCTTTATCTCGGCACTCGGCTACCTGGGCACGGCCTTTGTGGTGAGCCACATTGGCAACTATATCGATAAGAAGGTGAGGATCCTCCGATGAGCAAACATTCCTCCCCTGCACTTACCATGCGCGATGCGCTCTACGAGGCTCCCGGCCCCAAGATGCGCGCCAAGATTCGCATCGGCACCGTCATCTCGCTTGTTGCCGTCGCCGCGCTCGTTGTCCTCGTGCTGCAGCGCTTTTATGTGACCGGTCAGCTTTCGGTCCACTATTGGTATTTCTTTACGCACCTCACTACCTGGAAGTTCTTACTTGCCGGTTTTGAGGGCACGGTAAAGGTCGCGCTCACCGCCGGCGCTATCGCGCTGGTACTGGGTCTGGCCCTCATGCTCGGCCGCACCAGCGACATTAAGCCGCTCCAGCTGGTTTGCCGCGTGCTCACCGATTTCTTCCGCGGCGTACCGAGCCTGCTGTTCATCTACTTCTTCTTTTTGGTGCTGCCCCAGTACAAGATCGCACTGCCGTCGTTTTGGATGCTCACGCTGCCTGTCGCGCTCGCTGCGGCCGGCGTGCTGGCCGAGATCTTCCGCGCCGGCGTCAACGCCGTGCCGCGCGGCCAGGTCGAAGCCGCCCAGGCACTCGGTCTCTCCAAGGCTAAAATCACCTTTAAAATCGTATTGCCGCAGGCTATTCGGTTTATCATTCCGTCGTTGATTTCGCAGCTTGTGGTCGTAGTCAAAGACACCACCGTCGCCTATGTGGTGAGCTACCCCGACCTCATGCAAAATGCCCGCGTGCTCATTACCAACTACGACGCCCTCGTGTCGGTCTACCTGGTTATCGCGGTCATCTACATCCTCATCAACGTCGCGATTAACAAGGCCGCTGTCTACGTTTCGCACAAGACCGGCGCGGCCATCATCCGCTAACGCTTTACCATTTCGAGTCATAAGGAGTCGAGCACCATGGCACAGAGCACCTCTTCCACCGGCAATCAGCCGCTGATTGAGCTCAAGCACGTCGATAAGCACTATGGCGATCTGCACGTCCTCAACGACATCAATCTCTCGGTCGACCGCGGCGAAGTCGTCGTCGTGATCGGCCCCTCTGGCTCGGGCAAGTCGACCATGTGCCGCACCATCAACCGCATGGAGACCATCGACTCGGGCGAGATTCTCATCGAGGGCGAGCCCCTGCCGCAGGAAGGCAAGGATCTTGCCCGCATGCGTGCCGAGCTGGGCATGGTGTTTCAGCAGTTCAACCTGTTCGCGCATATGACCGTGTTGCAGAACGTCATGCTGGGACCGGTCGATGTGCTGGGCGTCTCCAAGGACGAGGCCCGCGAGCGCGCCATGGATCTGTTGAGCCGCGTGGGCGTTGCCGAGCAGGCCGACAAGGTGCCCGCACAGCTCTCGGGCGGCCAGCAGCAGCGCGTGGCCATCGCCCGCTCGCTCGCCATGCAGCCCAAGGCCATGCTCTTCGACGAGCCCACAAGCGCCCTTGACCCCGAGATGATTAACGAGGTGCTCGAGGTCATGGTCCGTCTGGCCCAGCAGGGCATGACGATGATCGTGATTACGCACGAGATGAACTTTGCCCGTCGCGTGGCCGACCGTGTCGTGTTTATGGCAGACGGTCAGATCGTGGAGACCGGCACGCCCGACGGGTTCTTCGACCACCCCCAGACCAAGCGCGCCCAAGACTTCCTCAACTCCATCAAGGGCCACTAGCCCAATTGCCATATCTGCTCGCCATGACCATCCAAACTCGAAAGCAACACCTATGATCGGAACTCACACTTCATCGTCATACACTCCGCACGTCGACGTCGACCCCGCCGACCGCCCGCTTATCCTGGTAGCACCGCGCTGGGAAGAAGCGAAGCCCTTTTTGAGCGAGACGCTCTCCCCCAACGAGGAAATCGCAAGTGTCTTTGTCGATGCCATCCTTGCCGCCGGCGGCCTGCCGCTGCAGATGTCCATCACCGAGGACATTGAGGTCATCCGTCATTACGTCGATATCGCCGACGGCATCGCCATTCCCGGCGGCCCCGATGTCAATCCCAAACGTTGGGGCGATGATCGACCCTACGACCCCACCCTCTGTTGCGAGATCCGCGATAGCTTTGAGTTTAAGCTGGTCGGCGAGGTGCTCCGCGCCAAAAAGCCGCTCTTTACCACCTGCCGCGGCACGCAGTTGCTCAATGTCGCCACCGGCGGCACCCTGTGCATGGACGTGCCAAGCCTGGGTGCGCGCGAAGGCCGCACGCAGTGGCGCCATACCCACGTGCTCAACGACCCCGTGCACCCTGTCGAGGTCATGCCGGGCTCGCTGCTGGAGCGCGTGGTTGGCAGACACAAGCTGATCCAGACCAACTCGGCACATCACTGCTGCGTCGATCGTCTGGGCAAAAGCACGCGTTTGGTCGCCAAGGCAACCGACGGCGTTCCCGAGTGCATCGAAGTCGAAGGCCAGCCTTTCTGCCTGGGCGTGCAATGGCATCCCGAGTACACCTGGCAGACGCTCGAGACCGACTTTAACCTGTGGAAGTCGTTTGTCGAGGCAGCGGCAAAGGTAAAGCAAGCCCGCTAGCTCGCGAATCACACAGGCTTAAACCTTCCATGCCAGGGGGGGCGGACACCAGCCACGGTGCCCGCCCCCCTGTATTTGATACGCTCGGTATGTTTATCCCTCACAAACAATCAAAGAAATCTCGACCACAATCGGTCGACCGTAAAGCAGATGGCAAAAACGCTTGCTACGTTTATGAGGCAGTCAATTAAAATCGAAACGCATTGACCGTCCCCCAACGGGGTCACGCCGCAAATCCACATGAGCATCGAGGCTGGAAGCGGAAGCATGGAATTGGCCCCGATCTGTATGTAGATCGCTACGACGTTGACAAGCAACAGCATGCCAATCGGACCGAAGCCGGACCCAAAATAGGAAACAACGATTACGCAAGAAACCACGTATGCAAGGCAGGCGGCGGCAGCAAGAACAAGTCGATAGCAAAATACATGCAGGTTGAAATACTGCTGAGCATCCAAAACGATCGCGCAGTTAAGACAGTACAAAACGACACTCGTCAGGATAAACGCGCCCAAAAGGGCGAACGAAGACAGCATCGCTCGCGCAACGATAGCGCACACACGCTTCCCTCCCCGAGCCTCCGACAACCCCCACGGTTCCTCAATAAAGCCCGAACTGACAAAGCGCGGTACAATGCAAGCCGCGATGAACGGAAAGAACAATGCATGAGCCAACGGGGCTACGTTGAACAGCAGACCACGAAAAACCTCTGCATTACCAAATAGAAGGACATCCTCCGCCGATAGCGGAAGCGTCGGGTCCGGGAAAAAGCCCAAGAAACTGTTCTCACGGAGGCTACAGAACCACATCGGGAAAGAATTAAGCTGCAATACCACCATGCACGCATAAATTACCAGGATTAAGGCGTACGTCCATTTGATCACACGCTTCCATTCTGAATGGAGGAATCTTTTAATCTGATGAGCCATTGGGCACACCCCCAGCATGAAAGCTCACGAGAACGTAAACCAAAACCGATAGACAGCTGACCGCCACGCCATATCCCAGAAGCGTCAGCTGGCCCATATCGCTATACCCAAGGGCGCATCCGACTCCAAGATACGGCCCAGGAAGGAAGAAGATCCATCGCAAGGATGGTATAGGTGCCTGAAGGAAGGCTCCGTAGAGCGTCAAGCTCATGACAAATCCGATTATTACCACAGCCCCGCTCAATACGGCGCTGCTTGTAATCCGATAGATGGTCACCGTCTCCAACGCAACTGATATCACCAATACGGCGTTGATTATCATCGCAGGCAAAAATGCAGCCAGTATGTCGTGCGCACAGCTTTGCTCACCACGTATTATGGCTATAGCAAAAAGAAGAAGGCAGAGCGCACTATATGCTGCGCCGATTATTAAAGCAGACGAAAGTACATGTGCCAGAGCCCCGTTAAAGCGGGCAAGACCTCTTGCTGAAGAAATTCGGCATCCCTCTTCATAGCCGCGCTCCTGTAAAATCGCCAGGCAAACGATGAGCGGAACGAACAGAGAGGTGCCGGCAAAAGCACTGCGCACTAGGGACTCATCAGGCGCAGAAGAGTCGATTACATTCCAAAAGAATCCAATATCCTCCCCAAAAACGCTATTGCCAAAGGCGAGCAACGTTGTTCCGCCTTTTAGAAAGACACCGAAGAGAAGGCCGAACGCCAGCATAAGCGCAAGACCAAACTTCGCTGGAAACATCCCGTGCAAACGCATCATATCTGCCTTTATGGAATGGATCGCCCGCTTCATAGCGAGACCGCCTTCATCAAGCGCCTGTAATACTCTTTTAGGGACGACGCCTCATCCCTTATGACGTCCATCGATTCCTTTTTTAGCAGTTCGCCGTCATGAATAAACACGCAACTTGTTGCAACCGATGCCAACTCATCCAAATCATGGCTAGAGATGAGCATGGTCTTACCCTGTTCTCGATTCAATCGGCCGATAAGGGCCCATATACTCTCGATGCCCAGCGGGTCCAACCCATTTGCCGGCTCATCGAAAATTAGTACGTCGGTGTCGCCCAATAAAGCCGTAGCTATATCCAGTCGCCGTTTCATTCCCAGAGAAAAACTGCTCACGCTCTTTTTCTCATCGGCATCCAGCCCGACTAGGCTCAAAACGCGAGGAATCTCACGCTTCTCATCGAGCCCCCATTCCGCACATCGGATTTGAAGATTCTCAACCGCACTGAGAGATTGGTATGCTCCGCTGGAATCTGGCACATAGCCGACACGCGTCCGCATCAGGCTTAGCTCTTTTTTCGACTTGCCCCCAAAGAGTTCTACGCTCCCCGACGATGGCTCACAGAGGCCCAGCACTATTTTAATAAGCGTGCTTTTACCCGCCCCGTTTGCACCGACAAGGGCACAGAGCTCAGACTGATGCACCTCGAAGGAAACGTCATGCAAAACGTGCCGTTTCCCGTAGCGTTTTGAAACTTTTGATAGCTTTATCGCTGGTGCGTTCATTGGCCTCCCGTTCTGCTTGATAGCAAAACCGCTCGGTGACGCATAATTTCTTTCGCAAATTGACAACCGCATAGCGGAACACGGCCCGCGCCCCGTCATATGATTTCTAGC
>CAKXKM010000014.1 GCA_934876235.1 Collinsella sp. AF02-46-1
CACAGTATACGACACAGAACGCTTAGTTATAACGCAAAGTGCTCTAAACATAAAATGAGGCCCTAAATATACAACTATCGCCTCCCATTCAATATTTCTGCCAATCAACGCTTTTCTTAAAGATCAAGGCCACAACCAAGTAGCCCTTACACGCCAGATGCAAACAACCACGTAAACGAACTGGGAGCGGCCCGACGCTTTGCTCGATACAAGTTCCGCACGCAAAGGACAGCACTAAATGTGCTGTCCGTCTTGCGCAGGACTGTCCGCAGTAGCGAGCAAAGCGTCGGGACGCGCCCCCGAGTAAACCTTACGAGAAGTCAGCAACCTGAGCAGTCAGCGCCACCAGGATCTCCTTGAGCTCAGCTGCACGGTCCCTCTTCTTCTGAACCACCGCGGGCGCGGCCTTAGCCACAAAGCCCTCGTTGGCGAGCGTCTTCTCGCAGCCGGCGAGCTCCTTCTGAGCAGCGGCGATCTCCTTCTCCAGGCGCGCCTTCTCGGCCGAAAGGTCAACCTTGCCCTCGAGCACCACAAAGACCTCGACGCCGCTGTCGACCACGGCAATGCTCGCGGCCGGCTTCTCGACGTCGGTACCCATGACCAGCGAGGCGGTGTTGGCCAGCGGCTCGATGGTCGAGCGCAGGCTCTCGAGCTTCTCGATATCCTCGGCACCGGCGCGCACGACCACGTCGAGCTCAGCCTTGGGGCTCAAGCGATAACGCGAACGCGTGGCGCGGGCGGCAGACACGACGGTACGGCACAGCTCAAATGCGCGCTCGGCGTCCTCGTCAACATACTTGGCGTAGTCGGCGGGCTCGGGCCACTTGGCGATCATGAGCGCCTCGGCGCGGTTCACGTTGCCCTCGGCGTCCAGGTCGAGCACGCTCGCCGGCATGTTGTCCCAGATCTCCTCAGTGACAAACGGCATAAGCGGGTGCATCAGGCGAATGGAGGTGTCGAGCACAAAGATCAGGTTGCGCTGGGCCTGCAGACGGCCCTCGCCCTTCAGGCGGGCCTTGGTGACCTCGACGTACCAGTCGCAGACCTCGTTCCAGAAGAACTGCTGCACGCCGCGGGCCATGTCGCCAAAGGTGTAGTTCTCGATACCCTCGGTAACCATCTTGACGGCCTTGGCAAGGCGGCTGAACATCCAGGCGTCGGCCGGCGTCTCCACGACGGGCTCGCCGGGCGTGTAGCCCTCCATGTTCATGAGCAGGAAGCGGCTGGCGTTCCAGATCTTGGTCACAAACGACTTGGCCTGGTCGGTGCGCGGGCTGTCGATGAGCTTCTTGGTCTTCTTGTCGATGTTCGCGTCGAACTTGACGTCCTGGTTGTTGGTGCACAGCGTGAGCAAGTTGTAACGCATGGCGTCGGCACCGTACATGCCAATGAGGTCCATGGGGTCAACGCCGTTGCCCTTGGACTTGGACATGCGGCTGCCGTCCTTGGCAAGGATCGTCGGGTAGATGACGACGTCCTTAAACGGCACCTCGTCCAAGAAGTACAGCGAGCTCATAACCATGCGGGCGACCCACAGCGCAATGATGTCGCGCGCGGTGACGAGCGCCGTCGTGGGATGATGGCCCTCGAGCAGCTCCGGCTTTTGCGGCCAGCCCTGCGTGGCGAAGGTCCACAGCTGCGAGCTGAACCAGGTGTCCAGCACGTTCTCGTCCTGATGCACGTGATGGCCGCCGCACTTGGGGCACACGTCGGTGTCCTCGGTGAGGGCGTCCTCCCAGCCGCAGTCCTCGCAGTAGAACACGGGGATGCGGTGGCCCCACCACAGCTGGCGGCTGATGCACCAGTCCTTGAGGTTCTCCATCCAGGTGGTGTAGGTCTGCGTCCAGCGCGCGGGGTGGAAGGTGACCTTGCCGGAGTTGACGGCGTCGAGTGCCGGTCCCTTGAGCTTGTCGACGGCGACGAACCACTGCTCGGACAGCCACGGCTCCAGGGCGGAGTCGCAACGGTAGCAGTGCATGACGGAGTGGTCGAGCTCTTCGACGTGGTCGAGCAGGTCGTGCTCCTCGAACCACTTGATGACCGCCTCGCGGCACTCGTCGCGGTTCATGCCGGTGAACTCGCCATAGCCCTCGACGACCACCGCGTGCTCGTCGAAGATGTTGATCTGCGGCAGATCGTGGGCCTGACCCATGGCGTAATCGTTGGGGTCGTGGGCCGGGGTAACCTTGACAAAGCCGGAACCGAAGTTGGCGTCGACATGCCAATCCTCAAAGATGGGGATCTCGCGGTCGACGATGGGGAGCTTGACGGTCTTACCCACAAAGGCGGCCTTCTCGGGGTCCTTCGGGGAGACGGCGACGCCCGTGTCGCCGAGCATGGTCTCGGGGCGCGTGGTGGCGACGACGATGTAGTCCTGGCCGTTAACCGGCTCGGTCAGCGGGTAGCGCAGGTGCCACAGGTGGCCCTTCTCGTCCTTGTACTCAGCCTCGTCGTCCGAGATGGCAGTGGTGCAGTTGGGGCACCAGTTGACGATGCGCTTGCCGCGGTAGATCAGGCCGTCGTGGTACCAGTCGCAGAAGACCTTACGCACGGCCTGGGCATAGTCCTCGTCCATGGTGAAGCGCTCGTTGTCGAAGTCGACGGAGCAGCCCATGCGCTTGATCTGCTCGACGATGATGCCGCCGTACTCGTGAGTCCAGTCCCAGCAGGCGTCGACAAACTTATCGCGACCGATCTCCAGGCGGCTGATGCCCTCGCTCTTGAGCTTCTTGTCGACCTTGGTCTGCGTGGCGATACCGGCGTGATCGGTGCCCAGCACCCAGCGCGTGGACTTGCCGCGCATGCGGGCCATACGGATGATGGCGTCCTGGATGGAGTCGTCGGTAGCGTGACCCATGTGGAGCTTGCCGGTTACGTTGGGAGGCGGAATGGTGACGGTGCAGTCGCCCACGCCCTCGCGGCGCTTGTAGTAGCCGCCGTCGAGCCACTTCTGCAAGATCGCCGGCTCGTTGGTCGACGGATCGTAGTTCTTGGGCATTTCTTCCATATATCTCTCCCTTGCCCATCGGGGAGGAATGTAGGCCCGCTAGGGTCTGCATTCCTCCCCTTAGGTATCGATTACTTCAGTCTGATATGACTTCGCTGAGGCTTAAACAAACACACAGAATAACACAGGTAGTTGGGTGTTTTGCGTATATATAAAATAGCCTCCAACCGCAGGTGGTCGGAGGCTATTGGCAAACACGTTTTAGGCAGGTCTAGCCGTAGATGCGCTGGGGCTGTTCTTCGCCCTTTACGGAGGCTTCGGTCACGATGACCTTGGCGACACCCTCCTCGCTGGGAAGGTCGAACATCGTCTGCTGAAGCACGTCCTCGCAGATGGAACGCAGGCCGCGGGCGCCGGTCTTGCGGGCGAGCGCCATACGGGCGATCTCGTGAAGGGCCGCGGCCTCAAACTCAAGCTCAACGTCCTCGAGCTGGAACATCTTGCGGTACTGACGCACCACGGCGTTCTTGGGCTCGGTCAGAATCGACACCAGGTCGTCCTCGTCGAGCGCCTGCGTCTGGGTGACAACGGGCGTACGGCCCACGAACTCGGGGATCATGCCAAAGGCGTTGAGGTCCTGCGGGAGCACCTGACGCAGCAGGTCGTTCTCGTCGACCGAGGTGGGGCCGGCGATCTCGGAGTTAAAGCCCACGCCCTTGTTGCCCACGCGATCGGCAATGATCTTATCCAGACCCACAAAGGCACCGCCGCAGATGAACAGGATGTTCGTCGTGTCGATCTGCAGCAGCTCCTGCTGGGGATGCTTGCGGCCGCCGGTAGGCGGAACGCTTGCCACCGTGCCCTCAAGAATCTTAAGCAGCGCCTGCTGAACACCCTCGCCCGAGACATCACGGGTAATAGAGAGGTTCTCGGCCTTGCGGGCAATCTTGTCGATCTCGTCAACGTAGATGATGCCAACCTGTGCGCGCTCAATATCGCCATCGGCAGCGTTGATGAGCTTGAGCAGGATGTTCTCCACATCCTCGCCCACGTAACCGGCCTCGGTAAGCGCGGTGGCGTCGGCAATGGCAAACGGCACCTCGAGGATGCGCGCGAGCGTCTGGGCGAGCAGGGTCTTACCGGTACCGGTGGGACCGAGCAGCAGGATGTTGGACTTGGCGAGCTCTACCTCGTCCATATCGTCGTCGAACTGCGAGCCCATGCCGCCGTCAAAGGCAGACACCGCGGCGCCACCCTCGATCACGCGGCGATAGTGGTTGTACACGGCCACCGACATGGCGCGCTTGGCGTCCTCCTGACCCATAACATAGGCCGAAAGCTCGTCATAGATCTCGTGCGGCGTCGGCACGTGCGTGATGACCTGGCGATCGTCCTCGAGCTCAAAACCCTCGGTCTCGGGGTCCGCGGCGGGCTGGGATGCAGCCTGGCCGTGGTCGTTGAGGAAGCCCGGCAGCTTGCCGTTGCGGGCAGCGTCCATAAAGTCCGAAGCCAGCGACTCCTCAAGGATCTCGGAGCAGGCGGCAACGCACTCGTCGCAGATAAAGATGTTGGTCGGACCCTTTACAAGGCGGCGAACCTGCCCCTGCTCTTTTCCGCAGAAGGAGCAGCGGATGGGGTTGCCATTCTCGTCAAAGTTGTCCTGCATGTTTCCTGCCATCCTAGGCGTCCTTCGCGGCGAGATCGCGCGAGGTGACGATACGGTCGATCAGGCCGTAGTCGAGGGCCTCGGCGGCGGTCAGGTAGTTGTCGCGCTCGGTATCGGCCTGGACCTTCTCGATGGGCTGGCCCGAGGCATCGGACAAGATCTGGTTGAGCTCGCGGCGGGTCTTCTTGATCTCCTCGGCCACGATCTCAATCTCGGTCTGCTGACCCTGGGCACCGCCGCTGGGCTGGTGAATCATGACCTTGGAGTGCGGCAGGCAGAAGCGTTTGCCCTTAGCGCCGGCCGAAAGCAGCACGGCGGCCATGGACGCGGCCATACCGACGCAGATGGTGGAGACCTGCGGCTTGATAAAGTTCATGGTGTCAAGAATCGCCAGGCCGGAGTAAACCTCGCCACCGGGCGAATTGATGTAGAGCGAGATATCCTTCTCGGCATCCTGGCTCTCAAGATGCAGCAGCTGGGCAACGACCAGGTTGGCGCTGACGGAGTTGATCTCCTCGCCCAAGAAGATGATGCGGTCGTTGAGCAGGCGCGAATAGATATCGTAGCTGCGCTCGCCGCGCGGCGTCTGCTCGATAACGTATGGCACGAGGGCGGAATCGAACTTAGCGATCATACGCATCTCCATTTCTCTCTTGCGGACCAAATTGGTTCTAGATAAACGTACGGTGCCCGCATGCTATGCATTGGCTGGCACCGTACGAAGCAACCGGATAACCGGCTTATAACTTTACCCCATCACGGGCGCATGCATGCGCTCATGGGCAAGGTGGCGAGAATTACTCGGCGTCCTTGGCGGTCTCGTCGACCTCGGTCACCTTGGCGTTCTCGACCAGGTGGTCGACGGCCTTGGAGCGACGGATGGACTCGCGGACGGCAGGCATGCGGCCATCGGCGATGAACTCGGCCTTGGAAGCCTCGACGTCCTTGACGCCGGCCTTCTCGAACTCGGCGTTGATGTCGTCCTCGGTGACCTCAATCTTGAGCTCACGGGCGAGGGCGTCGAGCGCCAGGGACTCACGGGCAACGTCGTTGGCCTGCTTGTGCAGGTCGCCGATGAACTGCTCCATGGTCAGGCCGGAAGCGGGCAGCCAGGTGTCCAGCGTCATGCCGCGGGCAGCGAGGTTGGACAGGAAGTTCTGGCCAAGCTCCTCAAAGACGGACTGCTCGTAGTCGGCGTCCATCTCCTCGAGCTGCAGGCGCTCGGCGAGAGCAGAGACGCAACGGTTCTCCTTCTCGGCCGGGAGGCGGGAAGCCTTGTCCTGCTCGATCTCGATCTTGATAGCGTCGCGCATAGCCTCGATGCTGTCGAAGCCAAAGTCGGACTTGACGAGCTCGTCGGTGAGCTCGGGGGTGTTGCGGACCTTGATGCCCTTGACGGTGACCTCGACGGTGTGGGTCTCGGCCTCCTCACCCTCCTCGACCTCGTCGGTCCAGGTGACGGTCTTGACGTCGTCAACGTTAGCGCCGATCAGGGCCTCGTTGAACTCGGCGGGGTTGTTATCGCTACCGGCGATGAGCATGCGGCCCTCGGCAGCAAAGTTGTCGGCGTTCTCGACGGCCTTGAGGTCGACGGTGACGTAGTCCTCGGCCTCGACGGCGCGACCCTCGACGTCCTCGAAGGTAGCGCGGTAGTTGAGGAGCATCTCGACCTGGTTGTTGATCTCGGACTCGGTGACCTCCGCGGGAGGCATCTCGATCTCGACGGCGTCGAAGGAGGAGAGCTCAGCGGCGGGACGCAGGGAGAACTCGACGGTGTAGGCGTAGTCCTCGTGATCCTTGGCGAGGTCGAGGTCCTTGTAGTCACCGCTCTTGGTGGGGACGATGTCCAGCTCGTTGAGGACGGCGGGCTCGTTGGCGGCGATCAGGTCGTTGGTGGCCTGAGCGAGGGTAGCCTCGGCGCCAAGAGCAGAGTCGATGACCGGACGGGGAGCCTTACCGGCGCGGAAGCCCGGGAAGCGGTACTTCTTGGCGGTGTCCTTGTAGGCCTTCTTGATCGCGGCGTCGACGTCGGCGGCCGGGATGGTGACCGTAGCGGTGAGCTTGGCGTCCTTGACGTCAGAAGCGGTGATGTTCAACACGTTCCTCCTCATACTGCCCAGCTTATCTGAGGTGCTGGTACCTTTATGCAACAAAGAGTCGCGACGGCCGAAGCCGACGCAGATGCGTTGGTGCGGGCGAAAGGACTCGAACCTTCACGGGAATCCCACCAGAACCTAAATCTGGCGCGTCTACCAATTCCGCCACGCCCGCATGAGCGCACAGACTAGGAATGATAGCAGATACGAACGGCAAGCGCACGCACACCTTTTACAGGCTCACGACCTCACCACGAGTGCAAAAGGCGAGGCGAGTTGCCCCACCCCGCCAATTACGACTTATTCGCTGACCCGCTACTCCCCCAGCAGGGCTTTCTCCGGCGTGATGGGCAGCGAGCGAACCTGGTGGCCGGTGGCGTGTGCCACGGCCGAGGCCACGGCGGCGAGCGGCGTGTTGATGACGACCTCGCCGATCGACTTGGCGCCAAACGGGCCCGTCGGCTCATAGCTCGGCTCAAAGGCCACGCGGATGCTGCCGATATCCAGGCGCGTGGGCAGCTTGTAGCTCATAAAGTTGCCGGTACGCAGACGGCCGCGGTCGTCGTGCTCGACAATCTCGTAGAGCGCGTGACCGATACCCTGGGCAATGCCGCCCTCGGCCTGGACGCGCGCGAGCGCCTCGTTGATCACGGTGCCGCAGTCGACGGCTGCCGCGTAATCCACCACGGTCACCTTGCCGGTGGCCTTGTCGACCTCGACCTCGGCAATGCCGGCCATAAACGGCGGAGGCGAAACGGGCAGGCAGGCAGAAGCATGCGAGGTGAGCGCGTCGCCGCCAGCGATGTTCTTGACGCACAGGTTGGCAAAGTCGCGCAGTGTGAGGTAGCGGTTCTGCTCGCGAGCGGCACGCTCGTCGGACAGGCGCACGTACTGGCCATCGAAGACCACGTCGGCGGCGTCAACGCCCCACATCTGAGCGGCCTTGGCACAAATCTTCTCGCGCAGCTCGGTCGCGGCGTTCTTGGCGGCCAGACCCGTCACGTACGTGCCCGAGCTCGCGTACGAGCCGGCGTCGAACGGCGACACATCGGTGTCCACGCCGCGTACCACAATGAGCGAGCTCTCCACACCCAGCTCCTCGGCGGCAATCTGCGCCAGGATCGTGTCGACGCCCATGCCGTTATCGGTGGCGCCGGTGCCGATGGTAATGAAGCCGTCCTCTTCCAAGCGCATGTCGATGCCGGCGATATCCACGTTGGAGATGCCCGAGCCCTGCATGGTGAGCGCAAAGCCCAGAGCACGCACACGGTCGCCCAGGTCGACAGCCAGCGGCTTGTCGCGCCAACCGATCATGTCCATCGCGCGCAGCAGGCAGCGGTCGAGCGCGCAGGCGTTGAGCTTCTCGTTGTAGTACTGCGGCATGATCTCGCCCTCGCGCACGATGTTCTTAAGGCGCAGATCGGCGGGGTCCATGTGCAGCATGTCGGCGAGCTCGTTGACGGCGCTCTCCACGGCAAACTGGCCCTGGGTGGCACCGTAGCCGCGATACGCGCCGCCGCGGTTGGTGTTGGTGTAGACGGCGTCCCAGCTAAAGCGGCTCGCCTTCACATGGTTGTAAATCGGCAGGCTCTTGTGGCCCGAGAGGCCGATCGTCGTGGTGGCGTGCTCGCCATACGCGCCGGCGTTGGACAGCGTGTGCAGGTCGATGGCAGTGATGGTGCCGTCGTTCATGGCGCCCAGCTTAACGGTCATCTGCATCTGGTGGCGCGAGTTGCCCGCGGTGATGGTCTCCTCGCGGGTGTAGCAGCAATAGCTCGGACGGCCGGTCTGCTGCGTCACAAACGCAACGAAGATCTCGCAGCAGCCCGTCTGCTTGGAGCCAAAGCCGCCGCCGATGCGCGGCTTAATGACCTGCACCTGCGACTGCGGAATGTCGAGCGACTGCGCGACCATGCGGCGCACGTGGAAGGGCACCTGCGTAGAGGTGGTCACCGAGATGCGGCCGAACGCATCGGTCGTCGCGAAGGCGCGGAAGGTCTCCATGGGCGCAGTCTGCGTGGCCTGGCTGGTGTAGGTGCGCTCAAAGACGATGTCGCTCTGGGCGAAGGCCTCGTCAAGGTCGCCAAAATCGCTGGTACCGCTGCACACCAGGTTGCGCGGGACATCGCCGCCCTGCGGGAACATAAAGGTCACGTCGCCCTCGGGGTGGACCACGATGTCGTTATCGAGTGCCTGGGTAAAGTCGAGCAGCGGCTCGAGCACCTCGTAGTCGACCTTGATGAGCTTGAGCGCCTTGTCGGCGGCCTCCTCGGTCTCGGCGGCGACAATCGCCACCTCCTCGTTTTGGTAGCGCACCAGGTTCTCGAGAATCAGGCGGTCGTAGGGACTCGGCTGCGGATAGCTCTGGCCGGCGATGGTAAAGCGGCGCTTGGGCACGTCCTCGTAGGTGTAAACGCCCACCACGCCGGGCACCTTCAGGGCGCGCGACGTATCGATGGAGCGGATCTTGGCGCGCGCATACGGGCTGCGCTTGAGCTTAACGATGAGCGCACCGGCGGGCACCATATCACCCGTGTAGACGGGACGGCCCTCAAGCAGGGCCTTCGAGTCCTTCTTGGGCTGCTTGTGGGTAATCTGCTTGTAGGAGACGCCGCCAGAGCTGGTGTCGTTGACCGGCAGCTCGGGCATCTCGAAGCCCACCTGCACGCCGGACTCGTTAAGGAAGCGGACGATGGCGCGCAGCTGGCTCTCGTAGCCGCTGCAGCGGCAGAGGTTGCCGGCGAGCTGGCGCGAGAGTTCCTCGCGCGTGGCGACGAGGCTCGGGTCCTCCTTGGCGGCGCGGGCGAGCGCCAGCACGTTCATGATGAGGCCGGGGGCGCAAAAACCGCACTGCTCAGCGCCTTCGGCAGCCATCGCGCGGGCGAGTGCCTCGGATTCGGCCTTAAGGCCCTCAAGCGTGGTGATGGTGTGGCCCTCTACACGGGCGGCGGGAACCGAGCAGCTCAGCACCGGGTCGCCGTCGAGCCACACCGTGCACAGACCGCAGTTGGTGGTCTCGCAGGCGCAGCGCACCGACGCGCAGCCCTGCTCACGCAAAAGCGAAAAGAGCATGGTGTCGGGGGCAATCTGAACCTTGACCTTGCGGCCGTTGAGCGTAAAGGAAAGATCGATGAGTTTGGCAGCCATTAGCGCACCTCGCTAGAATCGACGCCGGGCACGCGGCGGCAGGAATACTCGTCCGTGGCAAACTTAGGGATCTGCACGCCCTCGAGCTCGCGGGCAAGCGCGGCCGAAAGCTCGATGCCGGCGGCGCGGCGCACGGCCTGGACGGCAAGCGGTGCCGAGATGCGACGGCGGTACTCGGCCGAGCCCCACAGGTTGGTGCCGTAGCTCAGCGCGCGCACGGATGCGGCCAGGGCGCAAAGCTCGTCCTCGGAAGGCTGCTCGCCGACAAGGCCGCACGCCTCGCCCTGCAGCAGGGTCGCGCGCAGCGGACGGGCGCCCACGGTAACATGCCAGCTGTTGTCCCACCAGGCGGCGGTAACGTTTAAGGAGGGGAAGTCGGTCGCGGCCTTGCGCACGGCCTCATAGCTCGCGCGGTAATCGTGCTTAACGACCACGACGTGCTCGATCACGTCGCGCACGTAGCCCATGTCCACGAACTCGGCGAGCG
Source organism: Collinsella sp. AF02-46-1 (assembly GCA_934876235.1). Lineage (GTDB taxonomy): Bacteria > Actinomycetota > Coriobacteriia > Coriobacteriales > Coriobacteriaceae > Collinsella. The sequence continues at coordinate 10,344 of CAKXKM010000014.1, forward strand.
GCACGCGGCCGGCACCCGTCAGCTCAACATACGAATCGAGCGCCAAAAAGGCCGAGAGAACGTCCGAGAAACCGAAGCGACCGTAGATGCTGCCGCCCACCGTGGCGGTGTTGCGCAGCTGAACGCCCACGATGTCGTGGACGGCGAACTCAAAAACATTGTTGACAAGCGCGTTGAGCTCGGCATGGCGCTCGAGCTGGCGCAGGGTGCACATGGCACCGATGCGAAACTCGGTCTCGGTCTCCTCGATCTGATCGAGTCCACAGGCCGAAAGGTCAATCGCCGTCGCCACACGACGCGAACCCAGGCGCATCCAGATGCCGCCGCCCACAATCTTGTTGTTGCGGTTCTTCTGCAAGAGCTCATAGGCTTCGGCCGCGTTTCCAACACGGACGTAGGTACCGAACTTGAGCACGTTCTCCCCCATCTCTTCACTTGTCCAGTACTTCTAAGTGTACCAAAGGAGGGGCCGCACACCGTTTTAGGACAAAATCCACCCACCCATCCATAACTTGCGGCGATATACGGACTGATTAGCCGTTCTGGAACGCAAAACAATCCGTATTCCACCGCAAGTTATGAGGAGTCCTCCGGGATAGAAAAGGCTCCCAGCCAAGATGACTGGGAGCCTCATCAGTTGCTATGTCGAGCTGGATTTAGCAGACGCCCTGGGCGAGCATGGCGTCGGCGACCTTCAGGAAGCCGGCGATGTTGGCGCCCATGACAAAGTTGCCCTCCTGGCCATACTCCTTGGCGGTGTCGTCCACGTTGTGGAACATGCCGCGCATGAGCTGCTCGAGCTTCCCGTCAACCTCCTCGAAGGTCCAGGACAGGTGCTCGGCGTTCTGGCTCATCTCCAGGCCAGACACGAGCACGCCGCCGGCGTTGGCAGCCTTACCGGGCATAAAGGCGACGCCGTTCTCCTGGAAGTAGGTCGTGGCCTCGATGGTCGTGGGCATGTTTGCGCCCTCGCCGACCACCTTGCAGCCGTTGGCGACGAGCGCCTGGGCGTCCTCGAGCAGCAGCGTGTTCTCGCGAGCACAGGGCAGCGCGATGTCGCAGGGCAGCTGCCACACACCGCGGCCGTCGCCCTCGTGCCACACGGCGTTGGGCTTCTCGTCAACGTACATGGCGAGCGTGACGCCCTTGTCGTGGCCGGAGCGCTTCTTGTTGTAGACGTGCTCGAGCACAGAGTAGTCGATGCCGTCGGGATCCTCGACCCAGCCGTGGGTATCGGAGCAGGCCAGCACCTTGCCGCCGAGCTGCGCGACCTTCTGGACGGCGTAGATGGCGACGTTGCCGGAACCGTGAACGACGACGTTCTTGCCCTCGAAGGAATCGCCGCGGCTCTTGAGGTACTCGTCCACAAAGTAGACCAGGCCGTAGCCGGTGGCCTCGGTACGGGCGAGCGAGCCGCCAAAGGAGAGGCCCTTGCCGGTGAGGACGCCGGTCCACTCGTTGGTCAGGCGCTTGTACTGACCGAACATGTAGGCAACCTCGCGGCCGCCAACGCCCAGGTCGCCGGCGGGAACGTCGGTGTTGGGGCCGATGTGGCGATAGAGCTCGGTCATGAAGGACTGGCAGAAGTGCATGATCTCGTTGTTGGACTTGCCCTTGGGGTCAAAGTCGGAGCCGCCCTTGCCGCCGCCCATGGGAAGGGTGGTCAGGCTGTTCTTGAGGATCTGCTCCAGGCCCAGGAACTTAAGCATGCCCAGGGTGACCGTCGGGTTAAAGCGCAGGCCGCCCTTGTAGGGTCCAATGGCAGAGTTGAACTCGACGCGGTAGCCGCGGTTGACCTGGACCTTGCCCTGGTCGTCGACCCAGGGAACACGGAACATGACGATGCGCTCGGGCTCGACGAGGCGCTCAAGCAGGGCGGCCTCCTCGTACTCGGGGTGGGCGTCGAGCGCCGGCTGGATGGTGCCGAGGATCTCGGTCGCGGCCTGGATGAACTCAGGCTGCTCGGGATAGCGGGCCTTGAGCTCGTCGAGAACTTTCTGCGTGTAGCTCATGCTTCCTCCAATGATGGGAAACGAAAAATGTCGGTCGCGGCACCCTATGCACCGCGAACTTTATCGAGTATGGATAATATCGCACTGTTGCAGCAAGGTTTCGCATAAGCCGACGAGCAGATGTTTCGTTTTGATTACGATGCAGGTAGAAGCGTTTTTAAGCACCAGACGTGCAAAACCCGTGTTTCAAACCTGTTTCGTCTACGTGTTCCAAACCACCACATTGAGGGCAGGCACCTTTGTGGTGGTGCTGGCGGTTAGAGGACGAGCTGATGATAGTCGGCGGGGGTTATGCGGCCTTCGGTGGCAGCGCGGAAGGCGGCGAGCGCATCGCCCGAGAACGGTATGGCCCAGCACAGGCCGCAGCCGGCGGTGATGGAGCCGGGCAGCGGCATGATGCGCCCGGGCACACCGGCGGCAAGGCACAGCTGCTCGCATTCCATCACATCGAAGGTACTGTCGAACGATACGATGATCTTGCGCTCGCGATCGGGGGCATCACTGGACGGGCCTTCGCGGTGTGCCTCACGATACGCCGCGGCGGCCGCTTCCTCTTCCGCGGTATGTCCACAGCCACCGCAACCGCAGGTACAGGGTTCGGACCCGCCGCAAGTGCAAGGCTCTCCCGTGTCGGGGCAAATATCGTGAGACATGGCATCTCCCATCGTCTAGGCGAGTAACTCGGCCGCCGCAAACTCCTCGGGCGTATTGACGTTCTCGAAGCAGAGCGTCGAGCCCGCGGCCTTAACAATCTGCGGCTCATCCATATAACCAGCCTGAACGCGATTGATCAGGCAGCGAATGCGCTGGCGGTCGCAGGCGAGCAGCTCGTGGGCAACCGGCGCACACGCGTCACAGCGCCAGACGGCGCAAAGCGGCTCAATCCCCCGCTCCTCGCGCGGCACGCACACATCGAGCGCCTCGGCCTCAACACGATCGGCAAGCGCGCCGATCAGTTCCGGCGAGACAAACGGCATGTCGCAGGCGACGATCGCCACGAGCGGCAATCGGGCCGCGGCCAACGAGCTCGCGATGCCGCGCATGGCACCGGCGGGACCGTCGACGTCCATCACCACGCGGGGGCGCAGGCCATCAAACATAAGTTCCTCAAGATAGGCAAGCTCGCTGGGACGCGAAGTCGTCACGACCAACTCGCCGGCAACTGGCGCCAGCCGACCCAGCACGCGCTCGATGAGAGGCTCGCCGCAAAACGCCATGCGCGCCTTATCGCAGCCCATACGCGACGACAACCCGCCCGCCTGGACGACGCAAGAAAGATCGGCACGTCTTACGGTAGTCATACGGCAAACCACCTCCATCGGCATGCTCGAAACCCGGTGCACGAAGCTAAATACAGCCGCCGAAATAGCGACACTACGAAAAGCTCGCGCAAAAACAAAACAGCGCCTTTGCGGCACGCAGCAAGACCGCGAGCACAAAAGCGCTGGTAGCGTATGGCGGGAACGTATGTGAATCGAACACATCCAAGACGTTTTGCACGCCTCGCAACGGTTTTGAGGACCGCGGAGCCCACCGGAGCCCATCCGTTCCCAAGTGCGCCGGTATTTTACCAAACAGAGCAGCCAATCTAGCGCAGGGAGCGCAGGCCGCCGGCTTCCTTGTCGAGCACCGTAAAGCGCACGGCATCCAGGTGCTCCAAGATGCTGATGGCGCGCTTGCGCGACACACCTAAGGCCTCGCGCAGCACACTCGTGGTAGCAGCGCCACCAGCAGCCTCGATAGCGGCAGCGACGAGCTCACGCGCGCGGTCCTCAGCGGCTGCAGACAGGGCCACATCGCGCTCGACCTTCACAATCGAGCGGTTGAGCGAAAGCTCGCGCAGGGCTCGCGTCATGGTGTCGCGATCGAGCTGCAACTGCTCGCCAACCTCGGGCAGCGTCGGCGCATCGAGGCCAGCTTCGTCCAGCAAGGAAACGATGCGCTCGCAGGCCTCGCGCACCACACGCGCCGCAGCGGCGGCGGAGTGTGGGTCGAACACCTCAGCGCCCTCGGAGGCACACACGCCACGCGAGCAGCCCTCGGAAATCAGGGCTGCGGCAACATTATCGTCAGCGGTAGGCCACGCAGCATGGGCAACGGCGCCGGGCGTAAAGCCCGTCTCCTTGGGAGCCGCCGCGTGCATGGCTGACAGGGTCGCCGCCAGTGCATCCATCGCGGCATCGAGCACCACGGCGTCCGCCAAGAGGTCCGCATCACCCACGGCAAGCTTGCGAACGGAGCCCTGCGCCACCAACCCGCGCAGTGCGGCATCGACCTCGCCGACTCCAAGATCCAAAGTCTCGGCAACATCAATCGCCGTAACCGGCAGCGTCTGCAACGCCAGCCAAGCGCCCACACTGCCCGCGATATCGCCGGACTCGAGCGCCGCGTACAGCGAACGCTCCCCTTCGGCAAGCTCGCGCGAGCGACGGCAGCGCGAAAGCAGCACGCGCCCGCCGCCGATAAGCATCACGGGCGAATAGGACAGCACCACGGCATGATCCCCGGCACGTAGCGGCAGCGAGTTTTCCAAGCGCACCTGAACAATACGGGTCTCGCCCACCGCCATGGGGGCCTCGCCCTCCATGAACATGATGCGACCGACAACCTCGGCCGTACCCGCCATCACATGCACGCGCGCGCCCGACTCGAGCACGCGCGGCTTGGCACCCTCGCGGCCCAGGTAAGTGAACACCATCATAAAGCGCATCGTCTGGCCAAAGCGACCCTGCACGCCGAGCATCTCTCCGCGATCGAGCGCGGCGACGGCATCGCCCACCAAGTTGAGCGCCACACGCTGACCGGGCAATGCCCGCGGCGAATCGCCATGCACCTGAATCCCGCGCACGCGACAGACCGTACGCGACGGCAGCGCGACGAGCTCTTCGCCCACCGCAACCGGCGCATCGTGCAGCGTTCCCGTCACGACGGTGCCGACACCCTTAATCGTAAAGCAGCGGTCGATGGGCAGACGCGGCGCGGCATCGCTCCGATCGGAACGGTCGCGGCAGGCGTCCCAGCAAGCGGCAACCTGCTCGTCGAGCACCGCAAGCAGCCCGTCGATCCCCGCGCCCGTCTTAGACGACACGGGCACAATCGGCGCGCCCGCAAACACGGTACCCGACAAAAAGTCATCGACATCGAGCTCGGCAAGCTCGGTCATCTCGGCGTCGGCCAGGTCGCACATCGTCAGCGCCACCACCATATGCGTAACGCCCAGCAGCTCCAGCACATGCACGTGCTCGCGGGTCTGCGGCATTACACCCTCAACGGCAGAGACCACCAGCACGGCCACGTCGATGCCCGTGGCACCCTGCACCATAGCGCGCAAGTAATGCGCGTGGCCCGGCACGTCGACCAGGCCGACAATCTTGCCACTCGGCAGCGCCAGCTCGCCAAAGCCCAGCTCCACGGTCATACCGCGGCGGCGCTCAACCTCCAGACGGTCGGGATTCTTGCCGGTCAGCGCCTCGATCAGTGCCGACTTACCGTGGTCGACGTGGCCCGCCGTGCCAACGATAACGGGACACTCCACCAGCGCTTGAACCTCACTCATCGTGCGACCGCCTTCTCAACGCAAGCGACGAGCGTCGATGCCGCCGTCTCGATATCGCGGTCGCCCACGAGCGTGCGTACATCAAACAGAATGCGGTCGTGCGAGGTGCGCGTGACGACCGGCGTATCGAAGTCTTGGACGAGCGAGCGCTTGAGCGCATCGACGGACAGGCGCCCGTCGACCGGGCAGACGGCCACGCACATCGTGGGCAGCTCCACGGTGGGCAGCGAGCCACCGCCGGGGGTCGACGACTCCTCGACGATTTCCACCTGAACGGCGCACGGGCAACCCGCCTTATCGAGGCCGGCGACCATACGATCGTGCAGCTTGCGGGCACGACGCTTCAGATGAGCCTGCGGCAGCGTAAGCATGCTGAGCACCGGAATATCGCGATGGGCAACATCGGCGCCGTCCATGTAGATACGCAGCGTGGCCTCGAGCGCCGACAGAGCCAGTTTGCCTGGACGCAGAGCGCGCATGAGCGGATGTGCGCCGCAGGCCTGGACCAGATCGCGACGGCCCATGATAATGCCCGCCTGTGCGGCACCGAGCAGCTTATCGCCCGAGCATGACACCAGATCGAGCCCTGCCGAAACCGAAGCCGGCGTGGTTTCTTCGCCGCCGCGCACCAAGATGTCGTCAGGCAACAGCGCCCCCGAGCCCTGATCTTCATAGAACAGCAGGCCGTGCTTGTGGGCCAGGGCGGCAAGCTCCCGAGAACCCACCTCCTCGTGGAAACCCTCGATGCGATAGTTAGAAGGATGGACCTTGAGGATCATCGCCGTATCGGGCGTGATGGCACGTTCGTAGTCGCAAAAATGCGTGCGGTTGGTAGCGCCGACCTCGACGAGTTTGGCGCCCGAAGCCGCCATGACGTCGGGGATGCGGAAGCTGCCGCCGATCTCGACAAGCTCGCCGCGGCTGACGATAACCTCTTTGCCTGCGGCATGGGTCGCCAGCACCAGCAGCACCGCGGCGGCGTTGTTGTTGACGACCAGCGCATCCTCGGCACCGGTGAGTGAGTGGATCAGCTGCGCGGCGTGCTCCTTGCGCGACCCGCGCGAGCAGGTGTCCACACTGTACTCGAGCGTGCTGTACCCACGTGCGACCTCGGCCACGGCCTTTGCCGCCGACTCCGCGAGCGGGGCACGACCCAAGTTGGTATGGATGACCACACCCGTGGCGTTGACGGCAGGGCGCAGGCTCGGCAGTGCGGAGCGATGCGCACGCCACTCGATGGCCGAGGCCAGCTCGCGCTTAGAGCGCGGGGCAGCACCGGCACGAATCGCGGCGCGCTCCTCGTCGAGCTCGGCCGTCACAGCAGCATGGGCCACCGCGTCGCAGGTCTCCCCCGCCGCCTTCACCACCGGCCACTCGGCAAGCAGCTCGTTGACGGAAGGAATGGCGCGCAAGCGGGCGCGCACCTCATCGGACATGTTCTGGCTATCGCTCATGTGCGGCCTTTCAAAAGAAACGTGGATCAGTCGAATACATCAGCTGAGTCAATTACTCGTCATTATCCCCGCGCGCGACAATCTTTTCCACGCGAACGGCGTTTTCCTGGGTGAGCGCGGCACCCGTCAACGGGTCCCAACGTAACGGCGTATGGTCGAGCGGGCCCACGCCCAAGGCTTGAGCGCCACCGGCATCGGCGCCAAACGAACGCCCACCGGGGGCGGCCGAGGTGAAGATGCACGCCGGATGCAGATACGGCGTCGTCTCCACGCGCACGCGGTCGCGGCCCATATCGCTCACGAGTTCGACGATCTCGCCGCCGGCGATGCCCATGTGCGCAGCAGCATCGGCATTCATCTGCACGGCATCCAGGTCCGACCCAGCCTCGGCGGCACCTTGAGCCGCGAGCCTTCGCGAGGTATGCGACTCAAAGGGACGGTTACCGCTAATGAGGCGAAACATCCCCGGGCCCGGCTCCACCATGGGAGCGATCCAGTTGGGTACACGACCCAGGCCGGCTCGTTCCCATACGTCGCTTGCCAGCGCAATTTTGCCGCCATCCAAGGGAATCGCTGGCTCGCCCGTACGCGACGGCAACGCAACGCCCGTGTCGGCCCAGCCGCGCTCCTTGAGCTCGTCCAGATTGATCCCAAAAGGCGCCACCTGAGCAGCCGCCAGATCGTCAGACGTAAACTGGAAGTACTCGCCCACGCCACACGCCTGCGCCAAACCGGCAAAGATCTCCCGACCGGGACGCGTGTCGTTATGCAACACGGGCAGCACGGCGTTGCGGTAGAACACGCGCGAATCATTGGCGCCCACGACCGTGCCCACGCCACGGTCGGCCTCCAGATACGTCACGTCGGGCAGCACGAAGTCAGAAGCACGCGCTGTCTCGGACCAGCGAATATCAATTGTCACGAGCAGGTCGAGCTGTTCCAGAATCGATAGCCACGCCCCGGCGTTGCCATAGCCCGCACCGGGGTTACTGGCATAGACGATGAGCCCACGCAAATCGCCGGCAAGAATCGACTGACCGATGGTCGTGCACAGGCCGCGCACCGGATCGACCAGTGGATAGCGCTCGGACCCAAGCTTGGGCTCGCGCGGCACCGGCGGCGTCGCAAAGCGTGCGGGATCGAGGTCGCCCAACACAAGCGGCGTGGGCGGGTTGAGGGCACCGCCCGCGTGCCCGATGCAGCCCAGCAGCACATCGACCAGGCAGATAGCGCGCGCCGTCTGGATGCTGTTGGCATACGCGATACCGATGCCGCCATGAAAGCCCGCATCCACCACAGCGGCAGGCGCGGCGGCAGCGAGATCGCGCGCCGTGGCGACAATCTCTGCGGCCGGCACGTCGCACATCGACTCGGCCCACTCGGGCGTCCAAGCACGGGCCGCCTGCGCCAGCTCGTCAAAACCCGTGGTATAGCGGGTCACGAACTCGTGGTCATACAGGTCCTCGGCAATCAAGACATGCGCAATGCCCAGCAGCAAGGCCAGGTCGCAGCCCGGACGCACGCGCAGCCAGCGGTCGGCAAGCGCGGCCGAGCCGCTGCGCCGGGGGTCGACCACGATAATCTTCGCCCCACGGCGACGGGCATCGTTGAGCGCATCAACAGCCCCCATCGTCGACGAATCGACGATGGAACGCCCCAGATACATGATGCAATCGGTATGCGCCAGGTCGGAGGCGGGGCTGTAGCCCAGGCTGTGCTCCCAACCGGTAAGTCGGCTTACCTCGCAGGCACCGTCGGCACCGTACACGTTGGGCGAGCCCAGCGCATGCATAAAGCGATACGCCCAGTAGCGGTCGAACGAGGGCACGCCGAGCGTCATGCCCAGCGCGCGCGGACCATGCCCGTCAACAATCCCCCCAAGGCGCGCCGCAATCTGCGCGAACGCCTCGTCCCACGAAATCGCATCGAACCCCGAGCCATCAGCTCGCCGACGCATGGGGTGCACAATGCGGTCGCGCTCGTCAAACGGCATTGCCAGGCGATGCCGTCCGCGGGCGCACAGGGCACGCGCCGCGCACGGATGCCCCGGCACCGGTAACTCGGCCACCACGCGACCGTCCTCAACGCGTGCCGCAAAGGCGCAATCGGCATAGCATCCCCCGCATGTAGTCACCACGGCGCGACCGTCACGCTTCACAGCAGATGCCATCTCGATTACCCCTTTCATCAGCCAAACACAACAGGCCAAAAGCCCGGCAACGAGTCCCAGGCCAAAAAAGCCTCCCGCACGGCAACGCCCCGCGGGAGGCCCAACGTCAAACAGACGGTACCTTACGCCTCGGACTTCTTGGCGTAGATAAACCAGTAGCCGAGCGCGACCAGAACCGCGCCGCCCACGATGTTGCCCAGCGTGGCGGCGGACAGGTTAAACGCAATGCCCGCGGCGTTGAGCGCATCGGCGCCGGCGACGTCGGTACCATAACCGCACGCGTGCATCACGGCGCCCATGGGCAAAAAGTACATGTTGGCGACGCAGTGCTCAAAACCGCAGGCCACAAAGGCGGCGATGGGCAGCAGAATGCCCACAACCTTATCAACCACGGTCTTGCCGGCGGTACCGATCCACACGGCCAGGCACACAAAGATGTTGCACAGGATACCGCGGAAGAAGATCGTCACCCAGTCGATCGTCACCTTGCCGGCGGCAACGCTCACCATGGAATTGGCGACCGCCTCGCCGTTGAGCTTGTAAATGCCGGCCATGTACACCAAAAAGACGATGAACAGGGCACCGACAAAGTTACCGACCCATACGACGACCCAAGCCTTGAGCATCTGAGCCAGGGTGATCTTTTTACTCTTGAGCGCGCAGACCATAAGCGAGTTACCGGTAAACAGCTCGGCGCCGCACACCAGCACGAGCACCAGGCCCAGGCAAAAGCACAGGCCGCCCACGACGCGCTGGGCGCCCCAGCCCAGCGTGCTGTCGCTCAAAAACACCGTAAAGAACAGGCCGCCGAAGGCGATGAACGCGCCAGCGAACATTGCCAAAACAAAGGCCTTTGCGACCGGCAGGTTGGCCTTGGTCACGCCGGCGGCCTCGGTCTTGGCCTCGATCGCGGCGGGCGCCAGGCAATCGGGAGTGGGGTACTCCACCTTGGAATCTGCCATGTCAATCACTTCTTTCCTAATCAGCAGGGACAAGCGCACCTATTGCTCTTGCCCCAAGCAGACAAAGTGGGAAAAGTCGTTGGCGGCCACGGCGTCGTACACGGCGTCGACAGCGTCAAAGACTTCCGGGGACATGGGGTTGTAGAACTCCGTGTCGCCCGGCTGAATCCCAACGAAGACGATATCATCGCACGATTGCTCAATCTCTTCGATCAGAATCGACAAAGGAAGCGAATGCGTGGTGAACATCGACTTGCGGGCCACATCGCGCTTGTCGAGCAAACGGATGGACCCGACGGGCAGCGCCATGTCGGCAGCATCGACCAAGACCAGACGCGGCGGACGCTCGCGCTTAACCTCGATGATGTCGTCCTCGGGCGTTTGACCGCCGTCGATGGTGTACCAACCGGCGATAGGTGTGTCTTCCATCTTTTTGGAGAGCACGGGGCCGGCGGCATCGTCGGCACGCAGCACGCTTCCCGCCGTGAGCACGATACCCGCAAACGGGGCGCCGTTCACACGTCCATCCACAACGCGACCCATTACTGCAACCTTCCCGTCAGATACACGCCCGACACATCGCGCACGCGTTCAACCAGATCGCGGAACTTCATTAAGAACGCAACTTGCTGGGCATGCAGACCAAAGTCGTCATCGAACACCGAGATGCCGGCCTTGGCCGACCCGCGAAAACCGCGCTCGTCGAGCAGCGTATCGCAGGCCTCGAGCAGCGACGGTGCCGCCGCCTTGTCGAGCTGGCACTCGCCAAAGGAGCGGATGGCCTCGAACTTGGTCTTGGCCTCCCCCTCCGGCAGCGCGTCGATAAGCGTATAGAACACATCCACCGGCACCGACAGGCGCGGCTCAAAGCAGTCGAGCACGCCGGTGTGGTGGCCCACGGCGAGCGTGTAGTACAGCACGTCGCAGGCCTCCTGGGGAACGTCTTCCTCGGTCTCCACAAACTTACGCGTGAGCTCGTAAAAGACCACCTGGTCGGGCGCATGGCCCAGGCAAGGGTCGGCGACGCCCTCGGCAGCCTCGTCGCTTGCGCGCGAGGCATCGCCAAAGGAGCCGCCGAGCATGCCGGGGCCCGCAAAGTAACCAGAGCGGTCCGTGAGCTCCATCTAGCGACCTCCGGCCAGCACCAGATCCTGCAGCGCCGAGTAGACCTCAACGCGGCGAGGATCGTCCTGCTTGTCGATGAGCAGCGCCATGGCACCGCGGATATCGCCCTTGGGCGCGCCCTCGAGCGTATCCATAAACTCGTTGGCCAGGTCGCGGCCGTAACGGTAGCCGCTCATGGCGCGAGCCTCGCGCTCGATGGCAACGCGCAGCTTGTAGGGCACGCCGGGGTGCAGGATATCGGCCTGCTCGCCAGCGGCCTCCACCGTGGTCTCGGCATGGAGCTTTTGATCCAGCAGGCCAAGTGCCATAGCAAAGCCGTAGATGGTCTGCGCGGGGCTGGGCGGGCAGCCGGGGATGTAGACATCGACCGGCAAGATTTTGTCCGTGCCGCCCCAGACGCAGTAGTTGTCGTAGAAGATGCCGCCGGTGCAGCCGCACGCGCCATAGGACACCACGATCTTGGGATCGGGTGCGGCCTCAAAGGCGCGCAGGGCCGGCATGCGCATGGCACGCGTCACGGCGCCGGTGTACAGCAGCACATCGGCGTGACGGGGCGAGGGCACGACCTTGATGCCAAAACGCTCAACGTCAAAGACGGGCGTGATGGAACCGAAGATCTCGATCTCGCAGCCGTTGCATCCGCCGCAGTCAACACGGTAAACATACACCGAGCGCTTGATCTTCTTAAGAAGGGTCGCCTTGGCCTTCTCGATGCTCTCATCGAGCTCGATCTTGGTCGGGCGGTACTGAAGCCGCTCGGGCAAAAGCGTGGGTTCGGCCATGGTTACTCCTCCTTCGTATCAAAATCCATGATGATGCCCTCGACCGGTGCAGGGCCGGCAGGGATCTCGGGCGCATCGGGGTTGAGCTCGCGGTCGATATACTCCGGGTTCACGCCGTGGCCGCCCAGATACTCCATGCCGGGGCCCTGGGGCTCGCCGGACGCAAGCGTCTCGTTGGCAGCCATGCCAGCAGCGTTGCCGGTCTTTACGGCCGAGGCGGCGCGCAGGGCGTCGAGCTCGCGCTTACACTCCTGGCACATACCGACAGTACGGGCGGCCTGGATGGCCTCCATGCCGCCGACCTTTTGCAGCAGGCGCTTGGCGTAGTCGATCTCCTTATGCGGGGCAAACGGCTTGCCGCAGCGCGAGCAGTGCTCGAGCGTATAGACGCTCTTGCTGGTGAGGTCATCCTTGCTCATGACGGCCAGCTCAAACTCCTCGGTGAGCTTGATGGCCTCCATGGGGCAGGCTTCCTCGCAGCGGCCGCAAAAGATGCAGCGACCGTAGTCGATCGACCAGGTGATGGTATCGGCCGCAAGGTCAGTGTCCATGCGAATGGCATCGGCCGGGCACGCCACGCCGCAGGCACCGCAGGCGATGCAGAGCTCGGCGTTGTGCTCGGGCTTGCCGCGCATGTCCTTGTTGGTGGGAAACGGCGCAAACGGGTACTTGACCGTTGCGTCGCCGGCCTTGGCGTTGACCTTCCAAAGCTTCAGCATATTAGAGCGCCTCCTCATCGAGCGGAGCGGCCATGGTGCCCTCGCCCGCAAGCGGCGACTTGTCGCGCCAGACGTTCTCGAACTGCTCCTTGTCGAGCACGTGGTCGCGCTTGGCGGCGACATCGGTCACCGTCACGCGGTCGGTGCAGGAGTAGCACGGGTCGAGCGAGCCGACGATCAGCGCCGCGTCGCCCACGGTGTTGCCGCGGAACATGTAGCGCAGGACCGGCCAGTTGCTGTACGTGGCGGCCTTGGCGCGCCAGCGGTAGCACTTCTGGTTGTTGCCGAGCATCGCCCAGTGCACATCCTCGCCGCGCGGCGCCTCGGTGGCGCCGATGGCGTACTTGTGCGGGGTGTACTCCCAATCCGTGGTGAGGATGGGGCCCGACGGGCAGTTCTCGAGCATGGTCTCGATCATGTCGATCGAATCGTAGACCTCCTGAATGCGGACGGCGGTACGACCGAAGGCATCGCAGGTGTCGGCCGTGGCGGCATGCATCTTCTGAATATCCGGATCGGCGTAGCCGTCGAAGGGATGGTCAAAGCGCACGTCGCGGGCATAACCCGAGCCACGCATGAGCGGGCCAACCGGCGAGAAGTCGCGTGCGATCTTGCGGTCCAAGATGCCGATGCCACTCGTACGCTCAATAAAGTTGGGCGTGGAGAGCAAGACGTCGACGAGCTCCTGAACCTCGGAGCGCAGCTGGTGGATGGTCGTGAGCGTGGAAAGCTTCTGCTCGGCCAGGATATCGCGACGCACGCCACCGATCACATTGAGACCGTAGGTCTTGCGGTGACCGGAGAGCTTCTCGGCCAGGTCCATGGACTTCTCGCGGACGCGGAAGAACTGCTGGAAGCCGGAGTCGAAGCCGGTGTAGTGCGACGCCAGGCCAATGTTGAGCAGATGCGAGTGCAGGCGCTCGACCTCGAGCATGATGGCGCGGATGTACTGGGCGCGCGGCGGGACATGAATGCCCTGGGCGCGCTCGACGGCCTCGGCATAGGCCACCGAGTGGGCGCAGCCGCAGATGCCGCAGATGCGGTCGGCGAGGAACGTCACGGCGTCATAGTTCAGGCGCGTCTCGGCGACCTTCTCCATGCCGCGGTGCACGTAGAACAGACGGTAATCGGCGTCGACGATCGTCTCGCCCTCAACGAACAGACGGAAGTGGCCGGGCTCGTCGGAGGTGATGTGCAACGGGCCCATGGGGACGAGTGTGGTCTCCTTGCCCTTGGTATCGGCCAAGAACTCGTAGTTTTCCATGTCGCTCGCGGGAGCGGGACGGAAGCGGTAGTCCATGGAGTCCTTGCGCAGCGGGTACAGGCCGCTGGGCCAGTCATCGGGCAGCACCAGGCGACGACGATCGGGCAGGCCCTCGGGAATCAGGCCAAACATGTCGCGAAGCTCGCGCTCGCCCCACACGCAGGCGGGGACAAACGGCGTCACGGACGGGAACGTCATCTTGGCGGGATCGACCTCGGTGCGCACGGTCACCCAGCCGGGGTCCTCCCCCTCCATGGAGATGACGTAGTACACGGCGTAGCGACCGCACAGACTGCGCTCGTCGTTGCCGACGATCACGGGAATCCAGCCGTAACGCTCGTAATACAGGTAGTGGACGGCCTCGGGCAGCTTGTCCTGCTTGACGGTAATCGTCAGCTGGTCCTCGCACTGCCACTCGACCTTCTCGATGCAGCCCGGAACGGCGCGGCGCAGGGCCTCGACATGGCTCTCGCAGCGACGGGCATACACCTTGTTCTCAGTTTCAATCATTCGTTACTCCACCTCGCTCTGAGCGGTCTCGGTACCGAACACAGCGCGGTACATCGGCGTCGCGTGAAGTTCCTCGGTGCTCTGCTCGAGCACGATGCCGGTCGCGGTCTCCACACCGTGCACGAGAGGCAGCGGGGTGGCGATGCCAAACCACAAGATCATGACAGCCAGGATGATTTCGGGGATAAGCATGAGCGCCGGGGCCTCATGCTTGCCCATGCCCTGGGGCGCATGGCCGAATACCGACTTGAGCGCGATACGGGTGAGCGCGGAGATGGCCACGGTAAGACCGAGGGCGACCACGACGACCAGCCACATGGGACCGGCGGTAACACCGGCGACAAAAGTCAGGAACTCGGAGATAAACATGCCAAAGGGCGGGAAGGCACCAAGACCGAGCAGCGCGAGGATGGCGAGCGCGGCGGTTGCGGGGGCAACCTCGACGACACCCTGGATCTTGGCCAGGCTACGCGTGCCAAAGGCGTGCTGGATGTTGCCGGACACGCAGAAGGCAAGCGTCTTGGTAAAGCCGTGGAACACGCAGTGCAGCAGGGCCGCGGCGATACCCAGCGGGCCACCGATACCCAGGCACAGGGCGATAACGCCCACGTTCTCCACAGACGAGTACGCAAAGCGGCGCTTGAGGTCGTCCTGGCGAAACATCGAAAGTGCCGCCACCAAAATGGAAAGCGTGCCGACGATCAGCAGCAAAAGTTGCGGATACTCGGCACCCACGGCCTGGATGGTAAAGCCGAAGAAGCGCATGATCACAAGCATGGCGCACTTAAGCAGCACGCCCGAGAGCAGGGCCGAGACAGGGCTCGGGGCCTGGGAGTGGGCATCGGGCAGCCAAGTGTGCATGGGGAACAGGCCGGCCTTGGTGCCAAAGCCGATCACGATAAACGCAAAGGCGAGGCGCATGAGCGTCGGGTCGAACTGGTCGGCATACGGCAGCACGCACGACAGGAATGCGGCCTCGTGGGCGTTGGGAATCACGTCGGCGGCGTTGGCGTAGATCAGCAGCGTACCGAACAGGCCGAAGGCCACGCCGGCGGTGCAGACCATCGCATACTTCCAAGAAGCCTCGAGGGCCATCTTGTTCTTGTAGATACCCACGAGGAACACGGTGGAAAGCGTGGTTGCCTCCACGGCGGCCCACGTAAGGATCATGTTGTTGGACAGGCACGCGAGCAGCATGGTGAACACGAACAGGCTAAACAGCGCAAAATACTGCTTGGCGCGCTCGGCGGGCATGGAGCCCTCCTCGATATCGGCCTTTACATAGGGCAGCGAGAACAGCCCCGTAAGAAAACCGATAAAGCCGATGAGCAGCACAAAGATGGCGCCCAGCGAATCGAGGTGGAACCACAGGCCAAGAGCGCTCGCGGTGTCGCCGCTCATAAGGACGTCACCGGCCGTCACAATCGACAGCACCAGGACGGCTGCGACGGAGACCAGGTTGAGACCGGCAAACACGTTATAGGACGTGTTCTTGGGCAAAAACGCCATGACCAGCGAGAACACCAAAGGAGTCGCGAGCAGGGCGAGAATCAACGTTTCCATGGACTACCCCCTCAGCTCGGACAGGTCGCGCGCATCGAGCGAGTGGGAGTCGTCCCAAATGCGACGCACGACGATGGACATGATGATAACGGCAAAGATGGCGTCGGTGGCGATACCGATCTCGATGATCTCGGGAGCGGTGGGGGCCAAAAGCGCGAGCGTCACATGGCTGCCGTTTTCCATAAGGCAGTATCCAAAGATCTGCTTCATGATGTTGCGCTGCGAAATGATGCAGGTGAGGCCCACAAAGAAGTGAGCGAAGCTAATGGCGAGCGCAGGCGTTGCGACCTCGGCCGTGGGCAGGCTGATCTGCGTCACGACGGCAAAGCAGATCGCGACCTCCACGGCGATGATGCAAATGGCCCACGCGGGCTTAAGGCCGGCCTTGAGCGAAGCGTCGCTCGGCTCGCCCATCTTCTTGTATGCGCGGTTGAGGATATAAGGGACCAAGACGACCTTGGTGATAAAGGCAGATCCAGCCCACATAAGCAGCTCCTGCGCACCGGTGGTGATACCGAGCGTGGCGAGAAGCCCCACGAGCACCAGCGACTGCACCGCATACCAGCGGATGGCATGTTTGATGTTCTTGGAGACGACCACCATGGTGGAGGTCACGATCAGAAGGCCGCCAAGGATGTTGACGATCGAATAACCCATGTCGTTCTACCTCCTAACCGATCCAGCTGGCCGAAAGCGGGCCGCTGACGATGACCATGATGATGAGCACGATGAACACGAACGCCATCGCGCGGGGAAGCGGGGCTCCCGCAGCGACCTCTTCGCTCGGCTCGCCGGGCAGGCAATAGCCCATCCACTTAAGGAACCAGGCAAAGGTGGCGACGGTCTCGGCGACCATGATGCACACGAGCACCAGGATCGCGACGTTGCCGGCACCCACAGAGAAGCCGCCGGCGATGATCTGGAACTTCGAGAAGAACGTGTTCATGGGCGGCACGCCGGCAATGGCGAGCGCCGCGACACCAAAGCCCACGCCCGAAATCGGGTACTTCTTTACGATGCCGCGAAGCTTGGGCAGCATACGCGTGCCGAGGGTGAAGGAGAACGAACCGGCAATCAGGAAGAACAGCGTCTTGGCGAAAGCGTGGTTAAAGATGTGGCAAACAGCGCCATCAAAGGCCAGCTGGCTGCCAAAGACCGAAAGGCCCAGACCAAAGAACACATAGGAGAGCTGGGCGATCGTGGAGAAGGCCAGCAGACGCTTCATGTCCTTTTGCGGCAGGTACATAAGGAAACCAAAGAGCATGGTGACCATGGCGTCGATAATGGCAACCCAACCCACGATCTCGGGAATCTCGCCGGCAGAAACGAGTGCACGCGCGAACACGCACACGCCGACCTTAACCATCGAGGCGCCATGCAGGTAGGCCGAAACGGGCGTCGGCGCCTCCATGGCCGAAGGCAGCCACATGTACATGGGAACCTGTGCGGACTTGGCCCAGGCCGCAAACAACACGAGCAAAAGGACGATGGCCTTAAGCTTGGCGTCGAGGCCGGCGATCGCGGTAATGGCGAAGGTGCCGGTGTGGGCAAACACAATGGCGGCGCCCAGATACAGGCCGAGCGCACCGATATGCGTGATGATCAGGGCCTTCATGCCGGCCTTCTTGGCCGTAGGCGACATGTAGTAGCTAATGAGGCCCCAAGAGCACGCACCCGTGATCTCAAAGAACACGAGCTGACCCAAAAGGGTCGAGCTGTACACGAGGCCGGCCATGGCGCCGATGAAGGTCGCGAGGTACGCGTAGAAGCGACGACGCGGCGCATCGGGATGCTCACGGTTATTCTCGCTCATATAGGGGATCGAATAGATCACGACAAGCAGGCCGATACCCACAAAGGCAGGCGCGAGCAGCGTGCTCATGCGATCGAAGGTGAATCCCATGACGAGGGTCTGCCCAAACGAGATCAGGGGGACCTGCGTGTCGGGCATGCTGGCGCCAGCGAAATTCGCGGCGAGGGCGATGGTGCAGACCGTCGAGACGGCGGCACCCAAAACGCTGAACCACTTGGCGTACGGACGGGGGAACAGGGCGACGAGCACCGAGGCCACCATCGGGGCCGCGATAGCGACCAAGCCGAGAAGGGACAGACTGACTGCAAATGACATTGTTTCTCCCTTCTCCTACACGCCGACGACCACGAAGACAAACGCCAGAACGGCGATGCCCACGACGGCCCAGGTTTGATTGCCAAGCACCTTAAAGCGCGAGCGCGAGCAGGAGTTCTCGATCACGCCGCACACGACAAAGTCGATCAGGCACTTCACCATGAAGATGACCGCGCCCAGAACGGCTGCGGCCCCCACGGTCGCGGGCTCGCCCCAGGGGACGAAGATCGCGCAGAACCAGGCGACAACCAGGACCTGCTTCATGGACATGGCGAGCTTGGCCATCGCAAGCGACGGTCCGGAAAGCTCGGCGAGCGGACCTTCCTGAAGCTCCTGCTCGGCCTCGGCCTGATCAAACGGCAGCTTGCCGAGCTCCATATAGCAGGCAATCGCAAAGGCGATGCCGGCGAGGATCACGGCGACCGGCGCGTCGACGGCACCCGTCATGATGTGCTGACCCATGGTGGCGATGTCGGTGGAGCCGCACACCAGGGCCGCGGCAAACAGCGCCAGCAGCATGGACGGCTCGATGAGCACGCTCATGAGCAGCTCGCGGACGCCGCCGATACCGGCGTAGGCGTTGGACGAATCCACACCGCAGAGGGCGAAGAAGAAGCGGGCGAGCGCCAGGCTGTACATGATGGTGATGGCGTCACCAAAGACCGGGATGGGGCTTTGCGCCGTAAAGAGCGGCAGGCCCATAGCGAGCATAAAGGCGACGGCGAAGAACAGCGGCGGCATAATGCGCAGCGCAAAGCTCGCGTCCTCGCTCTGGGACTCGGGGCGCGCAAAGAGCTTGGCCAGGTCGCGATAGTCCTGCATGATGCTGGGGCCGCGACGGTTGTGCATCTTGGCGCGGATCACGCGACCGAGACCGGAGAAGAACGGCGCGACGGCCATAACGACTACGCCCTGCAGAACGGCAAGTACGATGTTGTTCATGCTCTCCCCTCCTTAACCCATTTGCACGGCGAGCACGAGGAACACCACGAGTGCCGCGACGATGTAGCAGATATAGATGCTGTAGTTGCCGCCCTCGAGCTTAGTCGCGAGGTCGGCAAGCTTCTCGACACCCTTATGCGGGGCATCGACGAGAACCTTGTCGGGTACGGGCTCCACAGCTTCGGCCACACCGGTGAGCTTCTGGAAGAAGTGCGCGATGGACCAGCAGACGGCCGTGCAGCGGTCGCGCAGCGTGTAGAGCGGCTGCATAAACCAGGACACCTCTGAGGCAAAGGTCGTGGCCACGACGGGCATATGCTCGTTGGGAGCATAGCCGCATGCCCACGGCTGGGACTTCTGCACCTTGCCGACGGTCTTGAGCTTGCGATAACCGCAGGCAAGGCCGACAAGCACCACGAGCGCAAGAGCGATCGCGGGCGTGGAGGTGGCAGCGCCGGAGTACTGGTTCATGAGCTCCATGCCCTCGGCGGCAAACACGCCACCGTACGGATGCAGCACGGACGCGGCGACATCGACCAGCACGGGCGCGATCACGGGAGCGCCAATGCCCAGCACGACGCAGATGGCTGCGAGCAGGCCCTGCGCAAACACCATGGGGGCGGGAACCTCCTTGGCATTGGCCGCGGCCTCGGAGCGGGGCGCGGAGGCAAAGGAGACGCCATAGGCCTTGACGAAGCACGTGACGGCCAGCGCGCCGGTAATGGCAAGCGCGACGGCAGCGAACACGGCCACGATCATGACGGCCTTGTCGCCCTGCATGGCGGCATTAAACAACGACTGGTAGGTAAACCACTCGGACACAAAGCCGTTGAAGGGCGGGATGGCCGAGATGGCAAGCGCGCCAATAAGGAAGCAGATGGCCGTTGCCGGCATACGGCGGAGCAGGCCGCCCATCTTCTCCATATTGCGCGTACCCGTGGAGTACAGCAGCGCACCGGCGCCCAAGAACAGCTCGCCCTTAAACATCGCGTGGTTAAACGTGTGGTAGAGGGCGGCCATCAGAGCCAGGACGGCGATGCCGACCGAGTTGAGCGCCATGGCGGCCATGGAGGCGCCGACGCCGAGCAGAATGATGCCGATATTCTCGACGGAGTGATAGGCCAGCAGGCGCTTGATGTCATGCTCCTGCAGGGCGAAGGCCACGCCGAGAACCGACGAGATCGCACCGAAGACCATGACCATAAGACCCCACCAGACCTGAACGCCCGAGGCGGAGAGCAGGTCGAGGCCCACCTTGAGGATGCCGAAGATACCGATCTTGATCATGCCGCCGGACATGAGGGCACTCACGTTGGACGGCGCCTCGGGATGTGCCTTGGGCAGCCAGCCGTGCAGCGGGATGATACCGGCCTTGGCACCAAAGCCAAAGAAGGCGAGCACGAAGCACGCGGATGCGACCGCGGGGCTAAACTGCGTGGCGCGGAAATCCGCAAAGGCAAACGAGCCGCCGGCGAAGTTAGTCATGGTGAGGAAGCTCGCCATGATGAGCACAAAACCCACGTGCGCGATCACAAAGTAGAGCCAACCGCCATGGATGGAGTTCTCGTTCTCCTCGATCACAACCAGGAAGTACGAGGTCAGCGACATGAGCTCAAAGGCGACCAGGAACCAAAACACGTTGTCGGCGGTAATGACGAGCATCATGGACGCCACGAAGGTGTTAAAGAAGAAGCCAGCGCGGCCCTTTTTGCCCGGGTACTCATCAAAGTAGTTAAGACCGTAGATCGAACCGGCAAACGCGAGCACCGAGATGAGCGCCACGAACAGGCCGGACAGCTGATTGAGCAGCAGCTGGAAATGGGCAAACGGGAAGAACACGATGGTGTCGACCGACGTGACATCGCCCAGCACGGCCTGGATACCGGCCACAAACGAAAGCACCGCGGCGACGGCGCCGATAAGGCAGCCGGCGGTCTTGGCGGCGTTATCGGCCTTGATCAGCAGAACCGAGGCGAGCGCACCGATGCACGAGACGGCAAGCGATGCGATAAACAGCGTCATGCTATCCATTGTTTACGCTCCCTTCTGCTTTCTCGGACAGGCCCTGGGCCACAGCGGTAACGTCGACGGCCGGACCGTTTTCGATCGAGCGCAGGCGCTTGGCCTCGTCGAGCTCGCGATCGGCCGCGCCGCCCATGACGGTCAGCGCCTTGGTGGGGCACGCCGCCACACAATGTGGGCCGTCCGGATCGAAGGCGCACAGGTCGCACTTGACAGCGCAGGTGTACTGGCCAGGAGCCCACGTAAGCAGGCTGCTCAGGGACTTAGGATACGAAGGCGTCGGGTCGCACATGCCTGCGACACCGGCGATAGACGTGCCATCGGGATGGATGGCTCCGAAGGGGCACGCGATGGCGCACAGCCTGCACCCGATGCACTCCTGCTCCTTGACGTGGATGCGATCGCCATCGTGCTCGATGGCATTCACCGGGCAAACCTCGGCGCAGGGGGCACCCTCGCAATGGTGGCAGGCAAGGGCGGCCGAAATACCGCCGGTCTTCACGAGCGCCAGGCGCGGCGTATCCTGAAGACCCTGCATCCGGTGGGCGTCGGCACAGGCGGACTGGCATGTTCCGCAGCCGATACACCTCTCCGGGTTGATGTCGATGAAGCGGTTCATCCCCACTTCCTTTCAAAATAACGGGCCGGGCTCCCGAACGTACGGGACGCCCGGCCCAAAAAGCCAACGAGAACGGGACTACACGATTTGATTCACGTGCGTCTCGTCGTAGAACTTGGCGGCACCGGGCTCAACGTCCTGGGGAGCGGCGGCGTCGACCAGAGCCTGCTTGAGCTCGGTGTACTGACGCTCGACTTCGCCCTCGGCCCAAACCTGGTCGGCAATGGCGTCGACCTGGCAGGCGGAGAACTTGTCCTCGGGCGTATGCGAGACCGGGTCGACCTTGTGCATGGTCAGCTCGTTGCACTTGCCGATCCACCACTGGTAGGTCATATAGACCGTGCCCTTGTTGATACGGTCGCTCACGTCGGCGCGGCTGTATACCTGGCCGCGGCGGCTGTGAATCGAGACGATGTCGCCGTTCTTGATGCCGCGCGCCTGGGCGTCCGCGGGATTCATGCGGACAAAGCCGGGCTCGTCGGCAAGCAGCGCCAGCGTCTTGCAGTTGCCGGTCATCGAGCGGCAGCTGTAGTGGCCGACCTCGCGGACGGTGCACAGGATGAGTGGGTACTCATCGTCGGGAAGCTCGGAGGGCGCCTCCCAGTCGTGCGCCATCAGGTTGGCGCGGCCGTCCTTGGTGGTGAACTTGCCACCAGCGAACATGTCGGCCGTACCGTGGTCGTTCACATCGGTGCTCTTGACAGGCCACTGAGCGTAGCCGCCCTCGGGAGCCATCTTCTCGTAGGTCGCGCCCACAAAGTTGGGGCACAGGCTAATGCACTCGTTCCAGATCTGCTCGGTGTTGTCGTAGTGCATGGGGTAGCCCATGCGCGTGGACAGGTCCGCGAAGATCTCCCAGTCGTGGCGGCACTCGCCCTTGGGCGGAACGGCCGCGTCAAAGTGCTGGAAGCTACGGTCGGATGCGGTAAAGACACCCTCGTGCTCGCCCCAAGAGGTGGCAGGCAGGATGACGTCGGCGAGCATAGTCGTCTGCGTCATAAAGATGTCTTGGCAAATGAACAGATCCAGCTCGGAGAGCGTCTTGCGCATACCGGCCGAATCGGGCTCGGTCTGGACCGGGTCCTCGCCGTAGTTGTAGAAACAGTGCACCTTGCCCTCGTCGACCAGGTGACCCAGGTCGGTGAGCTTGTAGCCCTCCTCCAAGGGGAGCTTTTCCTCGGGCACGCCCCAGGCCTTGGCAAACTTGGCGCGAGCGGCGGGGTCGGTGACTTTCTGGTAACCAGGGTACAGGTTGGGCAGCATGCCCATATCGCAGGAGCCCTGGACGTTGTTCTGGCCACGCACGGGCGCGAGGCCGGAGTTGGGTTTGCCGATCTGGCCGGCAACGCAGGCGATGGAGGCGATGGTGTGCACCGTCTTCAGGTTCTGCTTCTGCTGGCATACGCCCATGCCCCAGCCAATGATGGCAGAAGGCTTCGCCGTGGCGTACATCTCGGCAGCTTGATGGATCAGCGCGGGCTCGACACCCGTGATGTCCTGTACGGATTCGGGAGTG
>CAKXKM010000015.1:0-32702 GCA_934876235.1 Collinsella sp. AF02-46-1
GATCTCGATCAGACACTCGGTGGCGTACGCGAAGGGAATGGGTTCGTTCATCAAGGACACCAAGACCCATGACGCCAGGGGTATCCCCATCGACCCGGTCGGCCTACTCCCCTTCCTGAAGGAGACCCACGAGATCGACTGCGGAAAGCTGCGCTTGCGCGGCCTTACCGGGGCGGTCGAGATCGGGGACTGCTACATCCTGTCGGAGCCGGGCGCGACCTTCGCGACGACAAGCTATATCCGCAGGGCGTTCAAGACGTTCTCGGAGACCAACGGCCTCATGGGCACCAACGACGAGCTGATCACGTTCCACGGCCTTCGCCACACGTTCGCAACGCAGTGGATCCGCCAAGGCGGCGATATCAAGGCGCTCCAATCGATCCTCGGCCACAAGGACGCCATGGCGACGCTCAACGTCTACGCCGACATCGAGCCCATCTCCAAAATCCATAACATGCTGCGCGCCACGCCGTGCCTTTGGCGCGGGCACCTCGGGCCGAGGGTCGATCCGGGTCCCATGTTCCAACAGAGGATCCAGGAGTCCATCGAGACGCTCCAGGCGTTCGGCTACGGCATCACCGAGCCGGACGACCGAAATATCGCCATACGCGACGTGAAGACGAACAGTTGGCTCTAGCTCACCGAGTACGCGGCAGTGCTGGGCCCATCCCAACTGAGGTCACGGTGGTCCGATAGGGGCGCCGCCCGCGGCATGCGCCGCGGAGCGGTATCCCCTACCGAAGGGCGGGGATGCCCTCCGCTTCCAGTTCGGAATCAGCCGTCGGAGGCGTTCGGCTGACTGCGGGAACGGCCTGTCCGCTCAATGTGTTCGGCTGAGATCGGAAATCAACCCAACACGAGCCGGACACGCGCCAGACGGCTCTTCCCCGTGCGGCCTTCCCCCTTACGCTCATGTTGCAGGCATGTAACGCCGCAGCGAGCGCGCCTTTTTTGCGCCAGACAGGTACAATGATGAACACTGTACCGTAGCGGAGCGCCCCGCGCGCGCCGCGACCACGCGAAAGGGTTTCCCATGGCCGAGATCTCGTCCTCCCGTATCGTCATCACCGTCCTTGGCAAGAACCGCCCCGGCATCGTCGCCGGCGTCACCCGTGTCCTGGGCGAGGCCAACGTCGACATCCGCGACATTACGCAGTCCATTATCGAGGACATCTTCACCATGACCATGCTGGCCGACACCGCCGAGTCCAAGCTCGACTTTGCCGAGCTGCAGAAGGCCCTGGCCGAGGCCGGCGAGCTTTCGGGCGTCAACGTGTCCATCCAGCGCGAGGACGTCTTTAACTTTATGTACCGCCTGTAGCGAACAAGCCGCTGGGGATAGCCTGACGCGCGCATGCCCATGCAAGTCACCCCGATGCGGCCCGGAGAGGAGCGCGCATGGCCTACGACGCCAAGAAAATCTATTACCGCTTCGATGACCACTTGAGCCGCCTGGTTCTGGATTACGAAGCAAGCCGCCAGATTTCGCCTGAGAGCGAAAACCTCTACCACGGCCTGCCGACCGACCCTTATGACGAGGGCTTGTTCGAAGAGCACAATGTCAAGCGCGGCCTGCGCAATGCCGACGGCTCGGGCGTGGTCGCGGGCCTCACTCGCATCTCGGATGTGCACGGCTACAACAAGGTCGACGGAAAGGTCGTGCCCGATCAGGGCAAGCTCACGCTTCGCGGCTACAGCATCGAGGATCTGGTCAACAATGCCCAGGCCGAGAATCGCTACGGCTACGAGGAAGTCGCCTATCTGCTTATCACGGGTTCGCTGCCCAACAAGGAAGAGCTCGACGGCTTTTGCGAGCGCCTGGGCGCCTTTAGACATCTGAGCGACGAGTACGTTAAAGAGTTCCCTATGACCACGGTATCGTCGAGCATCATGAATGTGCTCCAGCGCGCCGTGTTGCTGCTTTACGCCTTCGACGCCGAGCCCGACGCGATTACGCCCGAGCATGAGATCGACGTCGCCATTTCCATGCTCGCACGTCTCCCGCGCATCGCCGCCTTCGCACACATGGCCTCGGTCGCCAAGCTTCGCGGCTCCGAGGTTCACGTGCCGCACCCCACGCCCGGTCTCTCCACCGCCGAGACCATCCTACAGGTCCTGCGCGGCGGCATGGCGTTCACCCGCGATGAGGCGATGCTGCTCGACGTGATGCTCATGCTGCATGCCGAGCACGGCGGCGGCAACAACTCCACCTTCGCTTGCCGCGTGCTGTCGTCTTCGGCCACCGACCCGTATTCCGCCTACGCCGCGGCTATCGGCTCGCTCAAGGGCCCGCGCCACGGCGGTGCCAATGCCAAGGTCGTGTCCATGCACGAGGACATCCGTGCGCATGTCTCCAATTGGGAGGACGAGGACGAGGTCGCGGCCTACCTGGGCAAGATCCTCGACAAGCAGGCCTTCGACGGCACGGGCCTCATCTACGGCATGGGCCACGCCGTCTACACGCTGAGCGACCCGCGCGCCGAGGTATGCCGCCGTTACGCGCGCACACTTGCCGCCAAGAAGGACCTGGGCGAGGAATTCGCACTCATCGAGCGTATCGAGCGCCTGGCACCCCAGGTCATGCGCGACCACGGCATGACCAAGCCCATCTGCGCCAACATCGACCTGTACACAGGCTTTATCTACAAGATGCTCGGCGTGCCCGAGACGCTCTTTACGCCGCTATTCGCCGTCGCCCGCATGGCCGGCTGGTCGGCGCACCGCATGGAAGAGCTCTTCTGCGCGCACCGTATTATTCGCCCGGCCTATCGTCCGGTGATCGAGCCGCTGGAGTACAAGCCACTCGCCGACCGATAGGACGCGGACCGTTATAGATCTTGAGCGTGGCCAGGGACCCAAGCCCTTGGCCACGCTTTTTTGCCAATAGAAAGGGCTGCATCAAATGATTGTGTTTTCCGATATGGACGGAACACTGCTGACGAGCGATAAGCAGATGAGCGACGCCACTTGGGCAATGCTCGACGAGCTCGCACGTCGTGGCATCGAGTTTGTTCCCTGCACGGGGCGTCCGCTGTCGGGCATCTTTGAGCCCATTCTCGCCCATTCCGCCGTACACTACGCGGTCTGTGCCAACGGCGCCAGCGTCTGGCAACTCGACGACGATGTGCCCACCGACGCCTCGTGCGCCACGCGCATCTTGAGCCGTCCGCTCGATTGCGGCATTGCCCACCGCATCCATCGCATTGCCGCCGGCCACGATGTGACCTTCGATATCTTCGCGGATGGACAGTGCTTCCTCCCCCGCTCGCTTTACGGGCGCCTGGATGAGTTCTGCGGCGGCGACCCCCACATCGCGGCTTCGCTCAAGCGCACACGAACACCGATCGACATGGATATCGACAGCAAGATCGACGAGGTCGAGACGCTCGAACGCATCGCCATGTACTGGCACGACCCGGCCGATCGCGACGCCATCGCGGCGGCGCTCGACACGCTCGGAGGCATTGAGATCACGCGTTCTTACGCCATGAATATCGAGGTCATGGGTGAGGGCGCCACCAAGGGGACAGCCCTCACGTGGCTATGTGAGCATCTGGGCGAGCGTCTCGCCGACGCCTGGGCGTTCGGCGACAACATCAACGACATCCCCATGCTGCAGGCAGCGGGCCACGGCATGGCCATGATCAACGCCGAGTCCGAAGACCGCGAGGCCGCCGACGCCATCACCGAATACGACAACGACCACGACGGCGTCGCCCGCACCATCATGGCCGCCCTCGCCTAGTCATTGGCCAGTCACCGGGGATGTTCTTAAGACTAGTCACTGGGGACACTCTTCGCAAAAAGCTGCAAGGACTGTCCCCCACTGTCGGCAGAAAAGGAACGTCGCCAGCTGCCGGATTAGGAGAGACTCTCCAGCACGCGACGGAGCTCATGCTGAACGGCGTGGTCGCGGTTGCAGCCTACGACACGATCGGCCACCGCCTTGAGCGCGGGGCGCGCGTTTTCCATCGCGCAGCCCGTGCCGACAAAGCGAATGATCTCGTAGTCGTTCATCGAGTCGCCAAACGCCATGACCTCGTCGCGACCAATGCCGTAATGCTCCGCGAGCTGCGCGATACCCGAGGCCTTCGACACACCAGGCTGCATGGCATCGATCCACGCGTTGCCCGAAGGCGCAAAAGTAAAGAGCTGACCAAGTTCGCGCTGTAGCACGTACGCACTGTCCATAACCGCACTGTCGTCGCAAAAGATACTCGCTTTGATGATATTTACGCTGGGATCGGGCAGCTCCCAAATACGCTCGGCATTGGGAAGGTCCTTATCGACCTCACGCACGAACTTGCACTCGTCATCGAGCAGGAAGGACTTGGTCCGGTCAAAGAGCGCAAGATGCAGATTGGGAAACGTCCTGACGGCTTGGGCGAGCCTTCGAATCGCCAGGTGCGAATACACCTCGCGGTCTACCATTTTGCCGTCGGCGAAGACCTGGGCACCGTTAGCTGCGACAAAGTCCATCTTGTCGCGAACGGGCGCAAAGAACTCGCACAGGCGATCGTAGCGACGACCTGACGATGCGGCGAAATGCACGCCATGCTCGTGTAGCGCCAGAATCAGTTCGTAGGTCTCGGGAGGCACCTGGCCGTTTTCGTCAAGCAATGTGCCGTCCATATCGGATGCAATCAGTTTAAACATAGAAAAGCTCCCTTCGGGCTTGTTGGAATCGAACGTGTATCCGATTCCAACGTACCCAAAGGGAGCTCAAATAAGACTCCGCGGGCGTAAACGTTACAAGGACCTGGCAAATAGCTCACACATGCCAGAGGTCTCACGGTCGCGGCGTCAGGCGACACGCCACCCCGACGGATAGTCGTTTAAGAACGTCCCCGATGACTAGTCGGCGTAGGTGAAGGTCGTGACGTCGAACATGCCCTCGGGGCGGATGCGGAGCGTCGGGATGACCGGCAGGGGCAGGAAGATGATGCCCATGATGGGGTCGAGCGGCGGCTCGATACCCATGGCGCGCGCCTTGACCATAAAGTCGTCGTGCTGCGCGGCGACATCCTCGGCCGTGCCCTCGCTCATAAGGCCACCGAGCGCCAGCGGAATGCGCGCCACGACCTCGCCGTTGCGCACCAGCACGTGGCCGCCCTGGCCCACGGCCTCAACGGCAGCCATCATGTCCGCCGCATTGTCGCCCACCACGCACACGTTGTGCGAGTCGTGGCCAATCGTGGAGGCAATGGCGCCACCCGTGATGGTAAAGCCGCGCACCCAGCCGCGACCGATATGCTTGCCAACCAAGCCCAGACCCGCGGGGCCGTCACCGTCGGCGCCCTCGGCCTGCAGCGACACGCCGCGGCCGTGGCGCTCGATCAGCATAATGCGGCGCAGGCCCTCGGCACTCTCGGGGCGAACCATACCCGTGATAGCCATACCCGGGATGACATCGATAACGGCCTCGCCCGGCTTAAAGGCATAGTCAAACACGTCGAGCGAAAGCTTCGGCAGCTTAACGGAGGCGCGAAGCTCATCGGCAAGCGCCGCAACCTCAGCCATCTCGGGTGCGATCTCGCCCACAAAGGTGCCGTCCTGCGCCACCAGAGCACCGGCGGCATATACGCGATGCGGAGCCGTGGCGAACGTCAGGTCATTAAGCACCAGCAGGTCGGCGCGCTTGCCCGGGGCAATCGCACCACGCAGCTCGTGCGGGTCGCGGCAGCCGTGATCCAGGCCAAACGCCTCGGCCGTGGAGAGGGACGCCATAGAGATAGCGACCACGGGGTCGATACCGGCCTCAATCGCCACGCGGCAGGCATTGTCGATCATGCCAGTCGCAAGCGCATCGGAAGGGGCGCGGTCGTCAGTCGCAAAGCAGCAGCGGCGGGCGCGCGCGGGGTTCTCCAGCAGCATCGGCGACAGATTGGCCAGGTCATGGCTGCACGTACCCTCGCGCAGCATCACGTACATGCCACGAGACAGTTTATCGAGCGCCTCCTCGGGAATCGTCGACTCGTGATCGGCGATAATGCCCGCCGCGGCATAGGCATTAAGGTCCTTGCCGGCAACGAGCGGTGCATGGCCGTCGACCTGCTTGGACGGCGTCTGGTTGGCAGCATCGATGCGAGCACAGGTCTCGGGGTCGGCCATAAAGACACCCGGCAGGTTCATCATCTCGCCCAGGCCAAAAACATCGCCCGGATGCTCGGCAAAAAACGCCTGCATGTCAGCGGCGGTAATCACAGCGCCCGCTTGCTCATCGGGTAGCGCGGGCACGCACGAGGGCATCATGTACTTGATGGAAATGGGCGCGCGGCGACCGTCCTCGATCATAAAGTGCAGGCCGTCCAGGCCCGCCACGTTGGCGATCTCGTGGCTGTCGGCAATGGCAGTGGTGGTACCGCGCGTCGCCGCCATGCGCGCATACTCGGCGGGGCGGATGTTCGAAGACTCGATATGCAGATGCCCGTCAATAAAACCAGGAGCGAGATAGCGACCCTGGCAGTCGATGACCTCAGTTGCCTCGTAGGTGTCAGCGGCATCGTCGCGACCATCGTAGAGCACGCCGACGATCAGACCGTCCTTGACGGCAACGCTACCGGGCGCCACGCGCTGACCGTACACGTCGACAATCTGCGCATTGGCAAACAGCGTGTCGACGGGCACGCGCCCCTCGGCAGCATCGATCACAGCCCTCATGACCTCAACGGACATACATACTCCTTTAACCGTAGAAAAAAGCTGCGGAGCGGACAGACCTTCACCGCAGCAAGCCAATAGCCATTGTATGCCAAAAAGAAAGTCCCGCTAACACCCCTTCCGCTTAACGGCACCGCCAAATGATCCCTCCGTCCCCAAGGGATCGTCGCAACCAAAAAGGCCGCAGTCGGGATTCCCGGCTGCGGCCTTATTGCACTTGTGAGGTCAACTCGCTCGTTAGACCAACTTAAAGCCCTTGCGCTTGCCCACGGAGAGGGTGTCGCCCAGTTTGAGGGCGCTCGGATCGATGTTGTAGCTCTTGGGAGCCACAGCCTTGCCGTTGATCTTGACGCCGCCGCCGTCGATGTCGCGGCGGGCCTGACCGGCGCTGGCCGAAAGGCCCAGGTCCTTGAGCAGGCCAGCGAGGTAAATCTGGCCCTCGTCGTTGACGGTCAGCTCAACGTGCTTCTCGGGGAAGTCGGCAAGCTGGCCCTCCTTGAACACACGGTCGAACTCGGCCTGGGCCTCGTCGCCGGCGCCGGCGCCGTGGTAGGTGTCGCACAGGTCGCGGCCCAGTGCGCGCTTGAGCTCGTAGGGGTCGGCGGAGCCATCGGCCAGGGCGGCATCGATCTTGTCGACCTCGGCCGGGGCGAGCGAGCTGGCCAGACGATAGTACTTGCCGATCATCTCGTCGGGGATGGACATGGTCTTGCCGAACATATCCTTGGGAGCGTCGGTCAGGCCGATGTAGTTGCCATAGGACTTGGACATCTTGCGCACGCCATCGGTGCCCTCGAGCAGCGGCATGGTAAGCGCGATCTGCGGCTCCATGCCCATCTTCTCCATGAGCTCGCGGCCGGCGAGCAGGTTGAAGAGCTGGTCGGTGCCGCCCATCTCGACGTCGGCCTTGATCTGAACGGAGTCGAAGGCCTGCATCACGGGGTACAGAAACTCGTGCAGGGCAATCGGCGTCTGGGACTGGTAGCGCTTGGTAAAGTCGTCGCGCTCAAGGATGCGGGCGACGGTGAACTTGGAGCACACCTGCAGCAGGCCGGCCAGGTCCATCGAAAGGATCCAGTCGCCGTTGTGCACGATGGTGGTCTTCTCGGGGTCCAGGATCTTCATGGCCTGGCTCACGTAGGTCTCGGCGTTGGCCTCGATCTGCTCCTGCGAAAGCTGCGGGCGGGTGGAGTTCTTGCCCGAGGGGTCGCCGATCAGCGCAGTGCCGTTGCCGATGATAAGGGTGACGTTGTGGCCCAGGTCCTGGAACTGACGCATCTTGCGCAGGGGCACGGCATGGCCCAGGTGCAGGTCGGGGCTGGTGGGATCGACGCCGAGCTTGATGTTGAGGGGCTCGCCCTTCTCAAGCTTCTTGCGAAGGTCGGCCTCGGGGACGATCTGCGCTGCACCCGAGGTGATGATACGCATTTGCTCGTCAACAGACAGCATTGGGTATCCTCCTTTTGCTATAGCACCCTCACCGGATACGGCGGTGCTGGAAGTTCATAAACCCACTAATAATAACCAAAACAGCGCGACGCGGCACCTACGACAGGAAAATCCTCGTCCTGCCGCACGCGTCGATAACGACCGGCAAACGCGTGCCGTCACGTTCGACCAAAAAGCGCGCCTGCTGACGGCGCGAGCAGTCACGGCAACGGACCTGCCCCGTTGCATCCGTGGCGCAGGCGCCCTCGGCAGTCAGCAAGCAGTGCTCGCACACCATGAGCTCGGGACGGTCGGCATCGACAGGCCCCAAGACACCGGGACAAGCGGCAAGCTCGGCAACACGCTCCGCATCATTGCCGAGCAACTCGGCCGACAAGTACACCCGCCCCGCCCCGAGTCCGCGCAGCCAGGTAAGCGTGACCCGATTCGCGCAGAACACCGGCGCCGCCACGTCAAACGTCATGCCCAGCTCGCGAGCGATCACCACCTGTCCCAGGTTGCGGCAGACGACGCGCCCGGCACGCTGCATAAGTGAGCGGGTCCGATCAACGTCACCCGTGCGGCACACCTCGTCCAGCACCACAACGGCGTCGGATAAATCGCGTTCTCCGCGCGGATCGGCATCCATCAGCTGCCAAGCAAAAACCATGTGAGCGGGAACCGCGCGCTCCGCCAACTCCGTCGACGCACCGCCATCCACCGCAACGTCCTCAAAGGGCAGCACCTCAACGGCGCGCGCAACGGGTGCAATCGCATCCGCCTCGGCCCGCATGCGCTCCAACACCGCCGCTGTCTGATCCAACACGCCGGCGCTGCGAATCAGGTATACCTCGCAGCCCGCGTCCACCTTACGCTTGCAATGCACGACGACGCGCTTCCCCGCTGCGGCATCCACCGGGCAGGGCACCTGCGGCCAGCGCTTGGGCACATCGGGGCGCGCGTCGACGCCCGGATAGAACCGAATCTCGAGCGTGTCACCCGCCGCCACGGCGGCATCGAGCTCAACGGTCACCTCTTCGTGGCCCACAGCGACCAAGCGCCCCACGCGCACGCCCTGGTTAATTGCACGCTCAAAGCTCATCAGCTCGGCACCCGAACGCCCTCGCAGGTACGCATCGGTAAACCCACGGTTAAACGACCTTCCCAGCTCGCGCTCAAGCTCTTCCACGGCACCGGGGTCCCACGCGCCGTCGCGCAGCATATCGAGCGCCCGGCGCCAAACCCGCACCACGTTGAATACGTAATCGGGGTTCTTCATGCGCCCCTCGATCTTGAGCGACGCCACGCCGGCATCTACAAGCTCGGGCAGATGCGCAATACCCAGATAGTCATGCGGACACAGCAGACGATCCCCCTCAACGGCGACAACGCTCTGTCCCGCCTCGTCCACTAGGTCGTACGCCAGACGGCACGGCTGTGTGCAGTCGCCGCGCATCGCCGATCGTCCACGCCGCAGGGCCGAGAACTCGCACGCCCCCGAATAGCCGATGCAAATCGCACCGTGGCAGAATACCTCGATGGGCACGCCCGTGGCACAGAGCGCCGCAATCTCGTCGACCGTCAGCTCGCGCGCCGTCGTCACGCGCTCGACCCCCAACTCATCGGCGGCAAGCCGCACGGCGCCTTCGCTATGAACGCCCGCCTGCGTAGACAGGTGAATCTCGACCCCGGGAATCGCCGCGCTCAGCGCGCAGGCCAACCCGGCATCGGCCACAATCAGAGCATCGGCGCCCAGCTCCAGTGCATGAGCTCCCAACGCCACCGCGTCGGACAACTCATCGTCAAACACGAACACGTTGAGCGTCACGTACACACGCACGCCATGGGCATGCGCCACGGCGCAGCCGCGCGCAAACTCGTCATCCGTAAAGCCGTGGGCGCTCACACGGGCGTTAAAGCCGCCCAACCCCGCATAGATGGCATCGGTACCCGCGGCGATAGCCGCAAGCATCTGGTCGAGTCCGCCCGCCGGCGCCAGCAGCTCGGGCAGCGCCGCACTGACGACATCCAATCCAGTCTCGCATTGTCCGCTCGGCCCCATCGCCCGAATCGCCATCGACAAACTCCTTACCAAGGTATGCATTCACTCTGAAAAATGCCGTCTTCCAGCATACACGAGGCCTCGCGCGCCCCGTTTGGTTTATCGTGTAATAACTTATGTCCATCCTGCCCCGACGGCACATCCACCGTCCGGCACGACATACCTGGAGGTCAATATATGGGTCCTCGCCAACGACAGGGACACAGCCGTTCAAAGACGCACGCCCTGCCCATAATCCTGCTCTCGTTTTTGGGCTTTCTGCTGATTGCGGGCGTGGCGTTTGGCATCGGCATGGTCGGCAACGTCAACCGCTGGTTGTCCGATCTGCCCGACTACACCGACGCCAACGCGTATCTGGTGAGCGAGCCCACCGAGATCGTCGACTGCAACGGCAACAAGATCGCGAGCTTCTACACGCAAAACCGCAAGTCCATCACCAAGGACGAGGTCTCCCCCTACGTGCTGCAAGGCACCGTTGACGTCGAGGACGAGCGCTTCTACGAGCACGGCGGTATCGACCTGTGGGGTATCGCGCGTGCTGCGGTGGCAACCCTCGGCGGCGGGCACGAAGGCGCCTCGACTATCACCCAGCAGCTTGTGCGCAACACCATCCTGCAGGAGGAGCAGTTCGACTCGACCATTGAGCGTAAGGTGCGCGAGGCCTACATCGCCATCAAGATGGAGGACATGTACTCCAAAGACGAGATCCTCATGATGTACCTCAACACCATCTATTACGGCCACGGCGCCTACGGCATCGAGGCCGCGGCCGAAACCTATCTGTCCAAGAGCGCCGCCGACCTCACCCTCAGCGAAGCCGCGCTGCTCATCGGCCTTCCCAACTCGCCCTCGCAGTACGACCCCACGGTCAATCCTGATCTGGCACTGTCCCGTCGCAACAAGGTTCTCGACAACATGCTGCGCTTGGGCCACATCACCCAGGAGGAGCACGATGCCGCACAGGCCGAGCCCATCACCCTCAATGTGACCGAAATCTCGGGCAGCGGCGTCGACGTATACTCGCAGCCCTACTTTGTCTCCTACGTCAAGCAGCTGCTGGAGCAGGAGTTCTCGACCGACGTGCTCTTTAAGGGCGGCCTGACCGTCAAGACCACCATCGACCCCACGATGCAGCAGGTGGCAGAGAATGCCGTCCGCGAGCAGCTCGACACGCTCTCGCTTGACGGCCTGGACATGGGCATGGTCGTCGTCGACCCCAAGACCGGCTACATCAAGTGCATGGTGGGCGGCTACGACTACAACGCCGACGAGAACCACGTAAACCATGCCACGGCCAAGCGTCCCGTCGGCTCCACCTTTAAGGCCTTTACGCTGGCAACTGCCATCCAAAACGGCATGAACCCCAACGTCACCCTCAACTGCAACTCGCCGCTCAAGGCCAAGGGCACCACAACCGAGGTACAAAACTACGCCAATCAAAGCTACGGCACCATCACGCTTAAGCAGGCGACGGCATACTCCTCCAACACCGGCTACATCCAGGTGGCGGAAGCCGTCGGCAACAGCAAGATCATCTCGCTCGTCAAAAAGCTCGGCATCGACCCCGCCAAGGACAACATCGAGGACGTTCCCGTCATGACCCTCGGCACCGGCTCGATCTCGCCGCTCGAGATGGCCGCCGCCTACGCGACGTTTGCCAACGGCGGCTACTATCGCCAGCCGATCGCCATCACCGAGATTGACTCTCGTACCGGTTCGGTGCTGTACCAGCACACCGACAATCCCTCACAGGTGCTTACCGAGGGCGAGGCCGCCGCGGTCACCGATGTTCTGTCCGGCGTCATGAAGGGCAGCGGTACGGGTGCTGCCGGCGCCCTGAGTGTCAACCAGCCCTATGCCGGCAAGACGGGCACCACCGACAACACCACCAACCTGTGGTTCTGCGGCTATACCCCGCAGCTGGCATGCGCCCTGTGGACCGGCTATTCCGCGGGCGAGATCCCCATCCAAAAGTACGGCACGGACCTGCTGGGCGACAGCACCAACCTGCCTGTCTTTAAGCGGTTTATGAACACCGTTCTGACCGGTACCGAGCGCGAGGAGTTTGCGACCGGAACGGCGCCCACCTACAAGAACAACAGCGTCTGGAAGTTCTACGGCACCAACAACACCAAGAAGTCGGAGAACGACGACAAGGACGAGGACGAGGACGAAGAGGAAGAGGAAACCACCACAACGACTACCACGACGACCACGACCACCGAGACCACAGGCGGCGACACCACCGGCGGCACCGGTACGACCGGTGGCTCGACGGGCGGCTCCACTGGTGGTTCGACCGGCGGCGATGGCGGCACGCCTACGCCTACGCCCACTCCAGACCCCTCGCCCACGCCTGACGATACGGTCGGCTAAGAAGTACGCGACTAAAGCCAACAAGGCCCCGAGCAGCTTATTGAACTGCTCGGGGCCTTTTAGTTTGAAACGACCTGGAGGGCGGTCTTTATACCGGCAAACAAAAAGGGGGTACCGACCAACGTCGATACCCCTTACAAGCCACTATGTCAGCGCACACAATGCCGAACGCACGACCCGCACGCCTACTTGCGAGAATTGCTCAACTTATTGATCAGCGCCTCGAGACGCTCGCCGTCCTCGGCCGTCTGGGCAATAACCAAAATCGTATCGTTGCCGGCAAGCGAGCCAAGCACATCGGGCAACTCTGCCGCATCAACGGCGGCGGCGATGCCGGAAGCCGTGCCAGGCTGAGCCTTGATCATAACCAGATTATCAGTACGCAGAACGCCCGTTACGAGCTCGGAAACCATACGTTGCAGGTGCAGGTCCTCTGCCAGAACATAGATGCCCTCAGGGAGCTTACGCAGCCCCATATCGGCAATATCGCGAGAGACAGTCGCCTGCGTGCAATCAAAGCCCATAGCACGGAGCTCATCGACCAGCACGCGCTGCGTGCGGACATCCTTATTGCGCACAATATCTCTAATGGCATCCTGGCGCCCATTGCGTTTTTTAGCCATACAAACCCTCTCTCCAAAAGATGGCGGAGACAATCAATCAGTGATTGAATAGTTTAACGCTATTTGAAGGCTTTTGTGTATAAGAACGCATTTCGAAACAATTCTATGCAAGTTTGTTTCGTAAAGAGCCGTTTAGGCGGGTTTTGCGCCCGTCCGGTTAAGAAAAGCTGCCAGATGCGTACATATCACGCAGCGCGCGGGCTTAGCGCTGGCGATCGGCCCAAACAACAGACCGAGTCCCCGATGGTTGTCCTTGAGCGCGGCGACCATCTGACGGGTTCGAGGCGCCTCGAGCATATCACGCATGCGGGCGGAACGCTCGATTGACGACACCCCATGCGGGCTCAGACACAAATTCTCGATGCAGGCGACCAGTCCGGCAAAGTAGAACTTTTGGCTTGCCAGCTTGAGCCGACCACCGCTATCTGCTTCCGAGAGTGAGTCCGCAAGCTCGTCGAGCGCTCGAGTGTCATCGGATATCCTGGCATACATGGTGGGATCAAAGGCATCTGTAAGCTTAGGTGCCGCCGCGTGGAAACAAGCGTCGCCGCAGCCGGACACGAATCGTGCCTGCGAGAGCGCATAAGCCATAAACTCAACCGTACGGTACGCCTTGCCGCG
Organism: Collinsella sp. AF02-46-1; assembly: GCA_934876235.1. GTDB lineage: Bacteria > Actinomycetota > Coriobacteriia > Coriobacteriales > Coriobacteriaceae > Collinsella. The sequence goes on from CAKXKM010000015.1 coordinate 13,771, forward strand.
CGACAGGCATGCCTCAAACAGCGGACGGCTATACATCACGCCAGAGGTCTGAGCGACTAGGCCGCCCAAAATCAACTGGGGCAGCCCAGTCACCATAGAAGACTCGTCTTCTATGGCAATAGAGGCAGCATCCAAGACACGCGAATGGCGCTCTCGATGTGCATCATAGCGGTCGAGCGACACCGTGGGGAACACTATGTCTGCCGCAGTATCGCACGCGATATCGACCATCTTGGAAAGGGACTGCGGAGCAAACCACTCATCGGCGTTCATAGCGATGATTTGAGAGCCGCGCGAGGCAGCAAAACCGGCACGAAGACAAGCGCTGTGCTTCGCGTCCTCGACGTCAATCAAATCAATATGGATGTCCCTGTCGGCAGCAACTTGAAGCGAATGGCGCACACCGGGCGCAGTATCGCGACAGACAACGACAATCTGCAAATCGTAGAGGTCTTGGTTCTGGATACTCTCGAGCGCACGCATCGCATAGCTGGGCGAACCTTCTACCACAAGGATCACCGAAAGTCGCGGATGCGAGCCACGTCGAACCAAGTTTTCCATCCTCTCGATAGCACCAAATCAAACTGTCGTTCATGGTACACCCGAGCTATAAAAGCAACGAGCCGCCTAACATGTTGCACGCCAAGAACAGATGTTGCACACGCGCAGCTCACACATAGTATGTGCAAGGCACAGACGCGCCGAGCACTCCCCTAGTCGAGAACGACAAGCTCGTCGGGGCCGTAATCCACACCCATAAACGTAAGGCCGCAGGCAGGCGCCGTGGGACCCGCAGCGGTTCGGTCACGGGCGTCAATAACCTCGCGCATCCACTGGGGATCGCGACGATGCATGCCAATCTCCACGAGCGTTCCTACAATGGTACGCACCATCGAGTGCAAAAACGCATTGCCCTCGATAGTGAAGGTCAGGATATCCTCGCCAAAAGCGACCTCGTGGCCAAACTCCGCACGCATCACGCAGCGGTGCGTGGGCTTGCCCACAGCAGAGGCAACCTTGCAAAAGCTCTTAAAGTCCTGCTCGCCCAAAAGCGCAGGGCAGGCGGCCGCCATCGCATCGACGTCGAGGGGATAGCGATGCCACCACACCGCACCGCGCGAGAGCACGGGGCGCGCATCGCGATCGGCAATACGGTACGTATACGTACGGGACCGCGCGTCAAAGCGGGCAGAAAAGCCCCTACGGGCCTTGTAGACCTCGTTTATGGCGATATCTTTGGGCAGGAGGGCATCCATAGCCCTCAGCCACCTACGGCGCGTCAGAGCAAGCTCAGCGTCCGTTACGGGCACGCTAATGTACTGGGCCACCGCATGCACGCCGGCATCGGTACGACCCGCACACGTCAGATCGATCGGGCGGCGCAGCAGCGTCTCGATAGCGCGGCGCAACTCGCCCGCAACGGTCGTCTGGCCCGGCTGCTCGGCAAATCCGCTATAGGACGAGCCATCATAGGCAACACAGAATACAAGCGTGGCATCGAGCTCAGGAATCGAATTGAAATCAGACGGCGCGGTCATGGGCGCTCCCAACAAACAATCAACGGTATCGCGACAAAAAAAGAGGGGTACGCGAACGTACCCCTCGAATATAGCCTATGCAGACGGATTGTCTACTCAGCGGTCTCCTCAGCAGGAGCCTCCTCGACGGCCTCGACCTTCTTGGGAGCAGCGGCCTTCTTGGGGGCCGGAGCAGCCTTCTTGGCCTTAGGCGTGCAAGGCTCGGTGACGAGCTCCATGATAACGATAGGAGCGTTGTCGCCCTTACGGTTGCCGAGCTTCATGATGCGGGTGTAACCGCCGTTGCGGTCCTGCCACATGCCCTGGGCAGCCTTGTCGAAGATCTCGGCAACGAGCTGCTTATCGCCGAGCTTGGCGATGGCCAGACGACGAGAGTGCAGGTCGCCCTTCTTGGCCCAGGTGATGATCGGATCGACGACCGAACGCAGCGCCTTAGCGCGGGTCTCGGTGGTCTTGATGCGGTCGTTCTCGAAGAGGGCCTTGGCCAGGCTCTTCTTCATGGCCTTGGTGTGGCTCGCATCGGTGCCGAGCTTCAGGCCCTTCTTAACGTTGTGACGCATGGTCTAGTTTCTCCTCAAATATGCGAAGCATTAAGCCTTCAGGCTCAGGCCCATGGACTCAAGCTTGTCCTTCACTTCCTCGATCGACTTAACACCGAAGTTACGGATGTTGAGCAGATCGTTCTCCGAGAACTCAACGAGTTGACGGACCGAGTGAATGCTGGCGCGCTTAAGGCAGTTGTAGGAACGGACGGAAAGGTCCAGATCCTCGATCTGCTTGTCCAGCTCGGCGTTGTCGTTGGTGACCTCGGGAGCGAAGATCGAAGCCTCCTCCTCGACCTCGGGGGTCTCGGCAAGGTTCATAAAGGCGGCCATATGCTGGTTGATGATATTGGCAGCCTGGACCACGGCGTCGCGCGGGGCGATGGAGCCGTTGGTCTCGATCTCGAGGACAAGGCGGTCGTAGTCGGTGTGCTGACCGACACGGCAAGCCTCAACGAGCTTGGCGCAACGGGAAACCGGCGAGTACAGCGAGTCGACATGGATCACACCGATGGGATCGTTGTCGCGCTTGTTGGCCTCGCCAGAAACATAGCCGCGGCCATAGCCGATGCGCATGCTCATGGTGAGATGGCCACCCTCGGTGAGCGTAGCGATGTGCTGCTCGGGGTTGACCAGCTCAAACTCGGACGGAATAAAGAAGTCCGCACCGGTGACCTCACAGGGGCCGTCAACCGAGATGGTGGCGGTCGCCTCGTCGGTCGTGCCGAGAGCCCTGAAGACAAGACCCTTGACATTCAGGACGATGTCGGTGACATCCTCGACCATGTTAGGGATGGTCATGAACTCGTGCTGCGCACCATCGATCTGAATAGCCTCGACGGCGGCACCCTCGAGCGAGGACAGAAGAACGCGACGAAGGGAGTTACCCAGCGTATCGCCGTAACCACGCTCGAGCGGCTCGACGGAGACACGAGCAGACGTCTCGTTGATCTCTTCGACCTGAACCTGAGGCCTAATGAATTCTGACATGTATTACCTCCAGCCTCAGCAGCCCGGATGGACTACTTAGAGTAGAGCTCGACGATGAGCTGCTCGTTGATATCACCGCTGATCTGCTCACGCGTCGGCAGAGCGAGCACGTTACCAGACAGCTTCTCGATATCGACCTCGAGCCAGCCAGGGACCTCAAAGCGCTCGGAGGAAATCAGGGCCTCCTTGATGGGGAGGAGGTCACGGAACTTCTCGCCGACAGCGACGACGTCGCCGGCCTTGACGCGGTAGGACGGAATATCCACGCGCTTGCCGTTCACGGTGAAGTGACCGTGACGGACGGACTGACGAGCCTCTTTGCGGGTGCGGGCGAAGCCAAGACGGAAGACGACGTTGTCAAGGCGAGACTCAAGGATGATCATGAGGTTCTCACCGGTGACGCCGTTCATCTTACGGGCCTTGTTGAAGTAGCCGTGGAACTGCTTCTCCAGAACGCCATAGATGAACTTGACCTTCTGCTTCTCGCGCAGCTGCATGCCGTACTCAGATTCCTTGCGACGGCGCTTGGGCTGACGGATAGATTCCTTCTTGCTGCTGTAACCGAGCTCAGCGGGATCGATCCCGAGCTGACGGCAGCGCTTAAGAACAGGAGTCCTGTCGATTGCCATATTGATACGATCCTTTCAGTTACACGCGGCGACGCTTCTTGGGGCGGCAGCCGTTGTGCGGAATGGGGGTCTTGTCCTGGATGCTCGAGACCTCGAGGCCAGCAGCCTGGAGGGAGCGGATGGCGGTCTCACGACCGGAGCCGGGGCCCTTGACGAAGACGGAAACCTTCTTCATACCGTGCTCCATGGCCTGCTTGGCAGCAGCCTCGGCAGCCATCTGGGCAGCGAACGGCGTGGACTTACGGGAGCCCTTGAAGCCCACCTGGCCAGCCGACTTCCAGGAAATGACGTTGCCCTGGGGATCGGTGATCGAAACGATCGTGTTGTTGAACGTAGAACGAATGTGAGCCTGGCCCACGGAAATGTTCTTACGGTCCGCGCGCTTCAGACGGGCAGCGCGAACGTTCTTCTTAGCAGTAGCCATCTATCTAGCGCTCCTTATTTCTTCTTCTTAGCACCGATCTGACGCTTCGGGCCCTTGCGGGTACGAGCGTTAGTGTGGGTACGCTGGCCGCGGACCGGGAGGCCCTTGCGGTGACGAAGGCCGCGGTTGCAGCCGATGTCCATAAGGCGCTTGACGTTCTGGTTGCGCTCACGGCGGAGGTCGCCCTCAACCATGATCTGGTTCTTATCGATATAATCACGGATGGCGTTAACCTCATCCTCGGTGAGGTCCTTAACGCGCGTATCCACGTTAACGTTGCACTCGACGCAGATCTTCGTCGCAGTGGTGCGGCCGATGCCGTAAATGTAGGTCAGACCGATCTCAACGCGCTTCTCACGCGGGAGGTCGACACCATTAATACGGGCCAACGTAGTCTCCTCTCTTAACCCTGACGCTGCTTATGACGGGGGTTCTCGCAAATGACGAGGACCTTGCCATGGCGCCTAATGATTTTGCACTTATCGCACATCTTCTTGACCGAAGGACGTACCTTCATCGTTCTTCCTTTCGGTAGCGCTCAAACTACGTCCCTACTATCTACTCGCCCAGCCGCAGGCGTTTAAAACTATGGCTGGTCTTCACACACAATCCGACCGTAGGTTGAGCTAAGCCTGCAGTCGGAAATGGAGTGCGCGTATGCGTGCCGCTATTTGTAGCGATAGGTGATGCGGCCGCGGGTCAGGTCGTACGGGGAAAGCTCCACGACAACCCTGTCACCGGGGAGAATACGGATGTAATTCATTCGGATCTTGCCAGAAATGTTGCACAGAACCGAATGACCGTTCTCGAGCTCGACCTTAAACATGGCATTGGGCAGCGGTTCCTTTACCGTACCCTCGAGCTCAATTGCGTCTTCCTTCTTCACAAGCAATCATCTTTCTCTAGAAAACGACAGCGATTGAGTATTCTACAATACGCATGCACGTATCGTAATATCTTCGTAATGGCTCCACAACTAAGCGGAACTTGTTACTTTACAGAAATGTAGATGCCGACGTATTTGAACGGGACCCCTACATTTCACCGCCCTGCAAGGAACACCAAGCACCTTGGGCATCCGTTGTGAGAATCACCGGGCCGTCATTGGTAATGGCGACGGTGTTCTCGTAGTGCGCGGCGGGCAGGTGGTCGTTGGTCGTAACAATCCAACCGTCGGAGCCCGTGCTCACATGGTTGGAACCCATCGTAACCATCGGCTCGATGGCAATGACCATGCCGGCCTGGAGGCGAACGCCTCTCCCCTTCTTTCCATAGTTAGGAACGTTGGGGTCCTCGTGCATCACGCGGCCAATGCCATGGCCCACATAGTCACGAAGCACGCCGTAACCGTGAGACTCGGCGAGGGACTGAACGGCGTAACCAACATCCCCGATATGGTTACCGGGAACAGCCTGCTCGATGGCAGCCTTAAGGCAATCGCGCGTGACCTCGCACAGGGCCTTGGCCTCGGGCGTGGGCGTGCCGACAAAAAACGTCCAAGCGTTATCGCCGACCCAACCGTCGACAACGGCTCCCGTATCGATGGAGATGATATCGCCATCGCGCAGGATCATGTCGGGGTTGGGAATACCGTGGACCACGGCATCGTTAATCGATGCGCAAATGGTACCGGGGAACCCGCCGTAACCCTTAAAGGCCGGGGTGCCGCCATGCATACGGATAATCTGCTCCGCGAGCTGATCGAGCTCAAAGGTCGAAACACCAGGGCGCACCATGGCTCCAACGTGGCGGAGCGCCATCTTAGATAGCGCTCCTGCCTTCTTCATCTGCTCGATTTGCGTTGCAGACTTAATCTTGATCATAGACCGAGAGCCTCTTTGACATCCCCGTACACTGTCTCGCGAGCCTGGTCACCGTTGACCGACTTGAGCAGACCCTGGCCACGATAGTAGTCGACGAGCGGGCTCGTGGACTTCTCGTAGACGTCGAGACGGTTCTTGATGGTCTCGGGCTTGTCGTCGTCGCGCTGATACATCTCGCCGGCGCACTTGGGGCAGGTAGCATCGGCAGCGGTGCCGGTGTAACCGCAGGCGCGGCAAGTGCGACGCGAAGACAGACGATCGATGATGACCTCGGGGGCCACGTCGACCAGAAGGGCGCAGTCGATCTCGCGACCCATGGCGGAGAGCTCGGAATCGAGCGTCACAGCCTGGGCGGTGTTGCGCGGGAAGCCGTCGAGGATGAAGCCCTGCTGGGCGTCATCGGCAGCAAGGCGCTCCTTGACAAGGTCGATCACGAGCTGGTCGGGAACGAGCTCGCCAGCGTCCATGTACTTCTTAGCCTGAATACCAAGCTCGGTGCCACCCTTGACGGCAGCACGCAGCAGGTCGCCCGTGGAAATGTGAGCGACGCCAAACTCGGCGACGAGCTCCTGTGCGACGGTGCCCTTACCGGCACCCGGAGCTCCGAGCAATACGAGGTTCATGAGCAATCCTCCTCTAGCCTATTTAAAGAATCCATCGTAATCATACATCTTGATCTGGCCTTCGAGCTTATCGACCGTGTCGAGCACGACGCCGACCATGATGAGGATGGACGTGCCGCCAAATGCCTGGATCAGATGGTTACCCGTGAAGGAGAAGATGATCGAAGGCACGATGGCGATGAGCGCCAAAAAGACAGCGCTGGGAAGCGTGATCTTGTTGAGCGCGTTCTTGATGTAGGCCGCGGTAGCCCTACCCGGACGGACGCCCGGAATAAAGCCACCCTGCTTCTTAAGGTTGTCGGCCGTGTCATCGGGGTTGAACACCATGGAGGTGTAGAAGTACGCGAAGAACACGATGAGGACAACGTTAAGCACCCAGTTGAGCCAACCGGTCGAAAGCGCAGAGGCAACTGCCTGAATCCAGCCGATGCCGGGGAAGAACACGGCAATCTGAGCCGGGAAGTACAGCAGCGCCGAGGCAAAGATGATCGGCACGACGCCCGCGGTGTTGACCTTGATGGGCAGGTAGGTGGTCTGGCCACCCATCATGCGACGACCCACAACGCGCTTAGCGTAGGAGACCGGAATGCGGCGCTGGCCGCGCTCAAGGAAAACAATCAGCGGGATAACCAGCAGGATGATGGCGCAGATGATCACCATGGTGATGATGCCACCGGCATTACCCTCGGTGCTGGAGAAGATAGCCTGCGGAAGGCCGGCCATGATGTTCGCAAAGATGATCAGCGACATGCCATTGCCGATACCGCGCTGGGTGATGAGCTCACCAATCCACATGATCAGCATAGCGCCTGCGGTGAGCGTACCGACGATCATGAGGTCGAAGATGATCTCGGGAGCGCCGGCGCCATTGAAGCTGATGCCGAAGCTCTTAAAGAGGAAGAGGTAACCCACGGAGTTGAGGATTGCCAGAGCCAGGGTGAGGTAACGCGAATACTGCGTAATCTTGGTCTGACCGACCTCGCCCTCGCGGGCAAGCTCATGCAGGGAAGGCACGACGGCCTGGAGCATCTGGAGGATGATCGAGCTGGTGATGTAAGGCATGATGCCCAGCGAAAACACCGACACATAGCTCAACGCGCCGCCAGAGAAAAGATTCAGGAGGGCCATAGCACCTGCGGCGACCGAATTGTTATCGGTCGAGAAAAGGCCCAGCATCCCCTGGAAGGGAATGCCGGGCACAGGAACGTGCGCACCAATGCGGTACACGACGAGCATAGCTATGGTAAAAAGAATCTTTTCGCGCAATTCTTTGATGCGGAAAGCATTCTTAAGACCATTTAGCACGGCAGCTCGACCTTTCCGCCAGCGGCCTCGATCTTGGCCTGCGCAGAAGCGCTGACCTTGTCGACCTTGACCGTGAACTTCTTGGTGAGCTCACCATTGCCGAGCACCTTGACGGGCTCGAACTCGCTCTTGGTGATGCGAGCGGCCTTAAGAGCGGCACCGTCGATTACAGCGCCGTCCTCGAACTTACGCTCGAGACGCTCAACGTTAACAGCGGTGTACTCGATACGACGGGGGTTGCGGAAGCCCGGAAGCTTGGGCAGGCGCATAGCCAGCGGAGTCTGGCCACCCTCGAAGCCGGCACCCTTGGTGCCACCAGAGCGGGAACCCTGGCCCTTCTGGCCGCGGCCAGAAGTGGTGCCGTGACCCGAAGAATTGCCACGGCCGACGCGCTTGCGGTTCTTAGTGGAACCGGGCGCGGGAGTAAGATCGTGAAGCTGCATTTGCTACTCCTCTACAATCTCGACAAGGTGCTTGACCTTGAAGATCATGCCGCGGACGGACTCGTTGTCAGCAATCTCGCGAACCTCGCGGATCCTGTGGAGACCGAGGGCACGGACAGTACGGACCTGGTCCTGCTTGCAACCGTTGGTGCTGCGGACCTGCTTGATCTTGATGGTGTCAGCCATGCTTAGTTCTCCTTACCGACGAACATCTCGGAGACCGTCAGGCCACGGCGAGCCGCGACGTCCTCAGGGCTGGAGAGCTCCTTGAGGCCCTCGACGGCAGCCTTGATGATGTTGAGGCCGTTGTCGGTACCGAGGGACTTGGACAGGACGTTCTTGATGCCAGCAAGCTCGAAGAGGGGACGCACAGCGCCGCCGGCGATAACGCCGGTACCCTCGACAGCGGGCTTGATGATGATGCGGCCGGCACCAAAGTGGCCGAGAACCTCGTGCGGGATGGTGCCCTGCTCGGTCACCGGCACGTGGAACATGTTCTTCTTGGCATCGAGAGACGCCTTGGAGATGGCCAGGGGCACCTCAGCGGACTTGCCCATGCCAACGCCGACGTTGCCCTTGCCGTCGCCAACGACGACGAGAGCGACGAGGCTCATGCGACGACCACCCTTGACGGTCTTCGACACGCGGTTGATGTAAACGACGCGCTCCTCGAACTCGGAGGCCTCGCGCTGCTGCTTCTGATTACGAGCCATGTGCTACATACCTCCTAGAACTCGAGACCGGCGGCACGAGCACCGTCGGCGAGGGCCTTGACGCGGCCATGGTAGATACGGCCACCGCGATCGAAGGCGACCTTGGTGATGCCGGCCTCGATGGCACGCTTGCCAACGAGCTGACCGACCTTCTCCGCAGCCTCCTTGTTCGAGGTGTGGGTGCCCTTGAACTCGGCCTCGAGGGTCGAGGCAGAGACGAGCGTCAGGCTGGAGCCCTTGCTGTCGTCGATGATCTGGGCATAGATGTTGGCGTTAGTACGGGTCACGCGAAGACGCGGACGCTCGGAGGTACCCGAGACCTTGCCGCGAACACGACGCTGACGACGCTTGAGGCCTTCCAGCTTCGCCTTATGCTTGTTCATACGTAAACTCCTAAAAAGGTTGATCTTGCCAGCACCTGACGGGGTGCTGGTCTTATGCGAGTGAGTCGGTTACGACTACTTGGCGGCCTTACCCAGCTTGCGGCGGATGTGCTCGCCAACGTAGTGGATACCCTTGCCCTTGTAAGGCTCGGGAGGACGATGGCCGCGGATCTCAGCGGCGATCTGACCGACCTGCTGCTTGTTGATACCCTTGACGTTCACGTGGGTGTTGTCGGGAACCTCGAAGGTGATGCCCTCGGGAGCCTCGACGATCACGGGGTGCGAGAAGCCCAGGGAGAACTCGAGGTTCTTGCCCTTCTGCTGCACGCGGTAACCGACGCCGGCGAGCTCGAGCTTCTTCTCGAAGCCCTCGGAAACGCCAACAACCATGTTGTGGATGAGGGCACGGGTGAGGCCGTGGCGGGCACGGGTCTCACGCTCGTCGTCGGGACGGGAAACGGTGAGGACGTTGTCCTCGATGTTGATAGCGAGCTTCTCAAAGACATCGAGCTCGAGCTGGCCCTTGGGGCCCTTGACGACAACGTTGTTGCCGTTGACTGCCACTTCGACTCCGGCGGGAATCTGGACAGGCTTATTACCGATACGAGACACGGTGATCTCCTTTCCTTCTACCTACCGAGCGAATTACCAGACGTAAGCGATGATTTCGCCGCCGACGTTGTGCTTGCGAGCATCGCGGTCGGTCATAACGCCATGGCTGGTGGAAATAATGGCGGTACCAAGGCCACCGCGGACGCGGGGCATGTCGGCAACGCCGGTGTACTTACGCAGGCCCGGCTTGGAAATGCGGCGGATGCCGTTGATGACCTTAGCCTTCTTGGGACCATACTTAAGCGTGATGTGCAGAGTCTTCTGGGGAACGGTGTCCTCGACATCGTAGCCCTCGATGTAGCCCTCCTCGTGCAGAACACGAGCGATCTCGACGAGCTTCTTGCTGCTCGGCATGGAGACCGTGGCCTTGTTCACAGAGTTAGCGTTACGGATGCGCGTAAGCATATCTGCGATCGGGTCTGTAAGGTTCATACAGATTCTCCTTCGTTCTTGATGAACACGTGCTCTTGGTTCTTCGCCGCCCTTAACGGCAAAGCCTAACTAGCGCGTTTTCCCTGTTCCAAACGGATGCTTGAAACGCTGGTAGTGACTTACCAGCTGGCCTTCTTAACGCCGGGAAGCTCGCCCTTGAGTGCAAGCTCGCGGAAGCAGACACGGCACAGGCCGAACTTGCGGTACACAGAGTGCGGACGGCCGCAGCGCTGGCAGCGCGTGTACTCACGAGTAGAGAACTTCTGCTTGCGATTGCACTTGACGATCATCGATGTCTTAGCCACTTATATCCTCCTCACATAGAGTATTGTTCGCCCCAAGCGCCGCCCCCTTCTGGGAACGGCGCTCATAGGGCAGGTGAACCTATTTCTTGAACGGGAAACCGAAGGCGTCCAGAAGGGCCTTGGCCTCCTCATCGGTATTGGCGGTGGTCACGAAAGTGATGTCCATACCACGCTGGTGATCGACGGAGTCGAAGTCGATCTCGGGGAAGATGAGCTGCTCGGTGACGCCCATGGAGAAGTTACCACGGCCGTCGAAGCTCTTGGCGGAGATGCCGCGGAAGTCGCGGATACGGGGAATCGCGACGGAGGTCAGACGATCGAAGAACTCCCACATACGGTCGCCACGCAGGGTAACCTTGCAGCCGATCGGCATACCAGCGCGCAGGCGGAAGGTAGCGATGGACTTGCGGGCACGGGTGATCATCGGCTGCTGGCCGGTGATGGCGCGCAGGTCGCGCACGGCACCGTCGATGGCCTTGGAATCGGTAGCGGCCTCGCCGACACCCATGTTCACGACGATCTTCTCAAACTTGGGGATCATCATGACGTTCTCGTACTGGAACTTGTCCTGAAGCTGCTGCTTGACCTCGTTGTTGTACTTGGTCTTCAGACGCGGCACATACTTCTCTTCTGCCATTGTTCACTCCTTCTTGGGGTTTTAAGCACGGGGCGTGGCCACGATGGGTTGTCCTCGTGCCTCCTGGCTGCATCCGCGCCGCTCATGGCATTTCGCGGTTTGGACTCGACGCAGCAGGAGCCGACAAAACAATCGGTACTATACGCGCATTGGGTGCGTATTTCCAGAAAAACCTCGTCTGCCTGCACAACTCCACAACTCCCCCGCACAAATTGATCCCTAGGGCACGGAGGAAAACAGCAGTTGCGGTGAGATAGGGACTGTTTGATGGCTTAAAAGGCTTAAACAGTCCCTATTCCACCGCAACTCATATATGGGGCGTTATTTTTGGCGCGGGAGGACCAGGTTGAGGATCACAGCAACGAGCGCGGCGACGGCAATGGAGGATCCGCCAAAAACGGTGCCGACCCATGCGGGGAATCCAGCGCCGGCAAGCGCGCCGGCCGTGCGCTCAATGCCCGTGCCAAAGGCGATAGAGAGACCCATGAGCGTGGTATCGCGCTGAGACAGGCCGTGGCGGGCAAACATGACCACACCGTTCATACCGATGGTCGCGAACACGCCAATCGTGGCGCCACCGATGACCGGCTGCGGAATAGACGTGAGCACCGCCGCACACTTGGGCAGCAGGCCCGCGATGAGCAGGATGGCAGCCGCAAGCGTAAAGACCATGCGGTTGACGACCTTGTTCTCGGCGATAATGCCCACATTCTGGCCAAAGGTTGCCGTGGGGACGCCGCCAAAAAAGCCTGACAGCATACCGACCAGGCCGTTGGCGATCAGGCCACCCGAGATCTGGCTATCGGTCGCAGGGGTATCGAGCGCAGCGGACGACACGGCGGCAAACTCGCCCATGACCTGTACTGCGTTGACAATGGCGACAACGCCCACAACGGCGCACGCGGCCGGGTCGAACACCAGGCGATGGGCGCCCAGGGCCGGCGGGGCGAACCAGCTGGCGGTCGCGATGGCCGAGAAATCGACCATGCCCAACACCGCAGCCAAAACAAAGCCCGCGCAGATACCAGCCAGGATGCTGCCCAGCCTAAGCGCGCCCTTGCCGTAGTTGCCAGCCATAAAGGTGACGACGAACGTCACAAGTGCGACGGACCAGTTGGTGACACTGCCAAAATCGGCCGCGCCCTCCCCGCCCGCCATGGAGGCAACTGCCACTGGGCATAGCGACAGGCCAATGACAAAGATGACGGTGCCAAGCACCGGGGCCGGAAACAGAAAACTCACGCGCCTAAACAGTAGGCCGAAGAGTGCGACGAGCGCGCCGCCGATTACCTGGGCGCCCAGTACGGCCTCAAAACCAAGCTCAAGACCGACTGCCTTGAGCGCCGGCACGAAGGTAAAGCTCGCACCCATCACAATGGGCAGGCCCGAACCGACGACACCTTTTATGGGAAACTGTTGAAGGAAAATGTCAATCGCCGAGAGGACGAGCGACGCCTGGATGACAGCGGCTTCCTCTTGAGGGGTAAAGCCACAGACCGACGCGATAATGATGGCGGGCGTGACGATACCCGCGAATGCCGCCAGCACATGCTGCAGTGCATGGGGTAATACCTGCACAAACGAAACTTTTCCCGTACGCTCGAACAGGGCATCCCCTGCTGCCGACTCTGCCATTTGCGCCTCCCATACCCTAGGCAGCGGCCCCATGCCGCTCAACGGTCGGACATTATAGGGCATATGGCACAGGTAGCATTTTGACCCGCATGCGGCAGAGGGCTGGGGCAGCTCATTTGGGATGCGACTAGCGCTTGCGGGGGACGAGTTTGGTGCGACGCAGGTGGATCATCTCGGCGGCGATGGAGATGGCGATCTCCTCGGGGTCCTCGGCCTCGATGGCGACACCGATCGGCAGGTGCAGCTCGTCGATCTGGCCCTGCGTGAAGCCCTCCTGCTCCAGGCGGGCGCGCACAAAGGCGGTCTTGCGGCGCGAGCCCAGGCAGCCCAGATAGGCGGGTTTAGCGCGCATGGCCTGAATCACCACGTCGATATCGGACTTGTGACCCGCCGTGGCGACGACCACCAAGTCGCGCGGGCCGATGGGGCACAGCTCGCTCAGGTTCTTATAATCGACCAGACGACGGTCGTAGACGCCGGGCACCCATTCGGGGGTCAGCGTGCCGGGGCGGTCGTCGCAAGCCACGACGGCAAAGCCCGCCGCCGTGAGCACCCGCGCCGTCGCAGCGCCCACGTGGCCGCAGCCAAAGATATAGGTCAGGCCCTCGGGGCAGAGCGTCTCGATGTGCGCCGGGGGAATCTCGGAGGCGGCGTTGGTGTAGGTGACCTTACTCCCCTCCTCCACCAGCGAAAGCTCGGGGCAGCCGGCAATGGTATGGCGCGATGTCTCGCCATGGTACTCAACCACATCGCCCTCGAGCGCGCTCGCGATAAACGGCTCAAAGTCGATGACGAAGTCGCCGATGCGCCGATAGGCCAAGACGTCGGCAACCGACTGGAACAACGGTGCCTGGGTCGAGTCCAGATGCAGGTAGCACAGGCAGATGGCCCCGCCGCAGATCATGCCGGTATCGGAGTTCTCGCCGCCCATGGTGTAGCGGACCAGACGCGACCGCCCCGCGGCCAGCAGCTCGCGTGCCTCGTCCAGCGCAAAGAGCTCAATCTTGCCGCCGCCGATGGTGCCCGCTTGGCTGCCATCGGCAAAGACGGCCATCCAGGCGCCCACGCCGCGTGGTGATGACCCCGCCGTACCGGCCACGACCACGAGCTCGCACGTCTCGCCAGCACGCAGGGCGGCAAGCGCCGCATTCACAACATCGAGCTTTTCCATTGCCGCCTTCTATCCTCTAAAGACATCGGTGAGCATAGCGAGTGCCTCGAGCACGCCGCCGCCGACCGATGTCGCCTTGTCCGAAATATAGTTGATGTAGCTGGCGTCGCCGCGCGGATCGACATCGGCGCATTTAAAGCCCTCAGTCACCCGCACGCCGTTCGCCAAAAGCCCGCGCAGACAGCCATCAATCTGCGTGCACATGGGCGTATCGCCCGCGTAGCCAATCACGTCTCCGGCGCTCACGATGTCGCCGATTGCGCGGTCGGACCGAAACACGCCGGCGGCGGGGCTGTGGATGACTCGTTCCTTGCCATAGCCGGCGATGACGCCCGGCACGCCCGTGTTGGGCTGGGGCGAACCTTGGGTAATGACACGGCCGAGAAAATGCCCGCGCATGGTCTCGACCACGGCGTCGCAGTCAACCGGCGCGGTAAAGCCCGGCCCCACGGCGATGACGGCAGGCGCCATATCGCGCGTGGTGCCCAAGTTGCGCTTGGCCAGAATCGCGTCCACCACGGCCGCGGGCTTCAGTTCGTCGAGCATCTTGGCCTGGGGGTCTACCACGACGGCGACGTCTCCGGCCTCGGTAATTGCAAGCGCCTCTGTCGGCGTCTGTGCCAAGCGAGCGCGAATGCCCTCGACCTGGACCTCGCCCAAGCGAATGGCCTCGCAAAAACTGATTGTGCGGCGGATGCACGTGGGAACCGCGATATCGGCCATAACGACCGACACGCCGGAGCGCACCAAACGGGCGGCGACGCCCGTGGCGATATCGCCGGCGCCGCGAACATAAACGAGCATTCCCGGGGCACCTCCCTGTGCTACGGTTTGAGCAGAGCAAAAGCGGTTCGACCGCTACTCTGATGATTATTTATTATCACAGTATTATACGGCGGTGAACAGATGGAAACGGTTGGCGGCAATCTTGCCTCTGCGCTCAGGATCGAGCCGGGCATTACCGCGATTATCGGCAGTGGCGGCAAGTCGACGCTGCTGAAGACGCTGGGTCTCGAGCTCATGCGCGCTGGCGGCCGCGTGCTCCTCTGTACCACCACGCACATGTTTCCCGTCGCCGGCGTGCCATGGGATGGGTCGAGCCGTCGCCTGGACGCCGCGCCTTGGAAGCCGGGGACCCTACATGTTCCCGGCTGCACCTGCGAGGCATGCGCGGGACTTGTCCGCGGAAGTATCTGCCAGGCGGGTGTTTTGAACCCGGAGACAGGCAAGCTCTCCGCCCCCGCCGAGCCGCTCAACGAGCTGGCGCAGCGCTTTGACTATGTGTTGGCCGAGGCAGATGGCAGCAAGCGACTCCCGCTCAAGGCACATGCCGCCTGGGAGCCGGTCGTTCCCGCCGGCACGGCAAACGTTGTCTGGGTCGTCGGCGCCTCGGGGCTGGGCAAGCCCGTCGCCGAGGTTGTCCACCGCCCCGAGCTCTTCTGCGAGCGCTGCGGCTGCGAGCCCACCGACGCTGCCACCCCAGAGCGCGCCGCCCAGGTGCTCAATGCCGAGCTGCAGATGCTGAACCTCAGCAATGCCCGTATCATGCTCAACCAAGCCGACACGCTTGCCGACCCAACAATGGCAGATCGCTTCGAGGCAGCCCTCAACCGCCCCCTCATCGCCACCAGCCTCCAGGGGTAGCAAATTTGGGACGGGGCTCTTTTTGCTACCCCGTCCCAAAAAATCATCTCCCAAATTAGCTACCCCGGCGGTCTTCCCGTTAGCGGGGCACGTAGCGGCCGGGTTGGGCTCCGGTGGGCTCGCCGTCGCGTGCCGCCAGCACGCCGTTCACAAACACGGCCTTGGCGCGGCCATGTGCCTCAAAGCCCTCGAGCGGCGTGTAGTCCACGGCCTGATGCTGCGTCGCGGCGCTGATCGTCCAACGCGCCTTGGGATCCCACACGCACACGTCGGCATCGGAGCCCTCGGCAAGACAGCCCTTGCGCGGATACATGCCAAAAACGCGCGCCGGATTCTCGCTCATCAAGCGGCACAGATCCTCGGGACCCAGCTGTCCCTCAAAGCTCGTGGCAATCGCAACGGGACGATGCTCCACGCCGGGCCCGCCGTTGGGAATCGCGCGGAAATCATCGCGTCCTCGGTCCTTTTGCCCGCGCAGGTTAAAGCTGCAGTGGTCGGTCGCAATCGTATCGATCTCGCCGGCCACAAGCGCCTCGCGCAGTGCCGCACGATCACCCGCATGGCGCAGCGGCGGGCTCATCACATACTTGGCGCCCGCAAAGCCGTCCTCGCCCTGCTCCAAGTAGCACGTATCGTCGAGCATCAGATACTGAGGGCAGGTCTCGACATAGATATTCTTCTGCCCACGCGCCTTGGCGGCACGGATGGCCTCGAGCCCCAGCTTGGTCGAAAGGTGCACCACGTTGACCGGCGCGTCGCCGGCCAGGTGCGCCAGATACAGCAGGCGGCTCACGGCCTCGGCCTCGCACACATCCGGACGGCTGAGCGCATGGCCCTCGGGCCCGTGGATACCCTGCTCGTACACGCGCTTCTGCAGCTCGTTCACGAGCGTGCCGTTCTCGCAATGCACGCACAGGATACCGCCCACGCGCTTGAGCTCCTCCAGTACCTCGAGCGTCTCGGCATCGTCCAAGCGCAGGTGGTCATAGGCAAAGTAGGTCTTGAACGACGATACGCCCGCCTCGCGCATGGACGAAAGATCGGCGCGGTTGCGCTCGTTCCACTCAGCGAGTGCCATATGAAAGGCATAGTTGGCCGTGCAGGTGCCGTCGGCGCGGCGATGCCACTCGGCCAAGGCATCGGGCATGGTCACGCCGCGATCGGCCGTCGCGTAGTCGACGATGGTCGTCGTGCCGCCGCAGGCAGCCGCACGTGTGCCGGTCGCAAAGCTATCGGCCGTCCAGTCCATGCCAGTCCAGCACTGCATGTGCGTGTGCCCATCGATAAAGCCTGGGAACACCCAGCAGTCCGCGGCATCCTCGACGGTATCGCCCTCGGCCGGCTCAATCGCCGCGGCGATCCGCACGATCTTGTCGCCCTCCATGGCAAGATCGGCGCGGCGAAGTCCCTGTGGCGTCACGAGCGCGCCGTTTTTGATGATGATCATAATTGCTCCTTATTGATTGATGCAGTTGGCCACGCGATCAAAATACGAGCAGGCGGCAATATGCTCCGTTATGCGTCGCTGTCCCTTGACGGTATCGACGTCCCACAGCTCGTAGGCACGCGCCTCGACCAGCACCACGTCGGTACGGTCCTTGAGGATCGAACCGCCGCCGTCCTTACCCTCAAGACACATAAGTGCATCGAACAGTTCCGCCGGAAAGAGCACCGGGCTCGAAGGCCCACCGTTGCACGCAAGACGCACCGGATGCTTGCGGCCACGCTCGTCAAATGCACGAACCATAGCCTCAAAAGAATCTGAACTCACGAGCGGCTGGTCGCCCGGCAAAAAGAGGCAACCTTTCCAGTTGCGTTCGACTCCCCACGAAAGGCCCGCACGGACGCTTTCGCTGCGCAGCTTGCCATCGTGCAGCACACACGGGCAATGCTTGTCCTCGCAAATCTGGGCGACCTCGGGCCAACGCGTCGAAACCACGACGTCAAAGCCCCGGGGAACCGAATCGATGGTCCGCGCAATCAGCGGCTCGCCATAGATATCGGCAAGCATCTTGTTAGAGCCAAACCGCTTGCCCTCGCCCGAAGCCATAATGACGCATCCAAGTTTCATGGTGATACCTCCCCTGAAACCATCGTACCCATAACTCGCGCCGCGGGCATCCACATCGAAAGCGCTTATCCCGCACGCCCGCGATGCAAAAAGGGGCACCCCGCCGGTTGGCAGAGCGCCCCCTTTACATGGCTTACCTCAACCCAGCTTTAGGCCTGGAACCAACGGGCGGTGTTGCGCTCGTCGAGGGCCTTGAGGGTAGCGGCGGGATCGGCAACCTTCTGCAGGAACATCATGGCTGCGATGGCGTACGGCTTGTAGCTGGCCTCCTTGTACATGCCCACGCGGTGCATGTCAAAGACGTCGGCGTTGACCTCGCCGTGCTCGCAGGAGACACCGGAGATGTCGGCGGGCAGCGGGTGCATAAAGATAGTGTCCTGGCCGTTGGCGGTCTTCTCCATGAGCTCGGTCGTGGAGCACCAGTCCTGATGGGTGGCGTTCTGAGCGAGCAGCTCCTTCTCGAGCGCTGCGATGCCGGCGTCGTCGCCCTCCGCGTACAGGTTGGTACGCTTCTCCATGGCGGCAAACGGAGCCCAGCTCTTGGGGATCACGATGTCGGCGCCCTCGAAGGCCTCGGCCATGGTGTTGACCTGCTTAAAGGTGGTGCCGGACTCGGCGGCATAGCCCTTGGCGCGCTCGACGACCTCGGGCATGAGGTCGTAGCCCTCGGGGTGGGCCAGGGTGACGTCCATGCCAAAGCGGGGCAGCAGGCTGATCAGCGACTGCGGGCAGGACAGCGGCTTGCCGTAAGAGGGCGAATAGGCCCAGGTGACGGCAACCTTCTTGCCCTTGAGGTTCTCAAGACCGCCAAACTCGTTGATGAGGTAGAGCATGTCGGCAGAGGACTGCGTGGGGTGATCGGAGTCGGACTGCAGGGAGATGAGCGTGGGACGGTGATCCAGAACGCCGTCCTCGTAGGCCTGCTGGACAGACTCGGAGACCTCGGCCATGTAGGCGTCGCCCTTGCCGATGTACATGTCGTCGCGGATGCCGATGACGTCGGCCATGAAGG
>CAKXKM010000015.1:32712-33431 GCA_934876235.1 Collinsella sp. AF02-46-1
TGGTAGCGGTCTCGCGGACGGTCTCGCCGTGAGCGATCTGGGACTTCTTCTCGTCCAGGTCCTGCAGCTCGAGGCCGAGCAGGTTGGCGGCCTTAGAGAAGGAGAAGCGCGTACGGGTGGAGTTGTCGCGGAACAGGGAGACGGCCAGGCCCGAGTCGAAGATCTTGGACGAAACGTTGTTCTCACGCAGCTCGCGCAGGGCGTCGGCAACGATGTAGAGAGCCTTGAGCTCATCGGTGGTCTTATCCCAGGTGTGCAGGAAGTCGCTGCCGTACATGCCCTTAAAATCGAGGCCGTTCAGCTGCTCGACGAGCTCGGTAAACTTGGCGTCCATGTAAATATCCTTTCCATAGATGAAACGATCGCAATGAGTAGATGTGCTCCGGCATGCGCGTGTGGCTAGAACATGCAGAGCGCTATGACGAGGACCCGCTACCGTTGAGGAAGCATGGGAGATAACGACCGCGGGCCCCAAGTCAACAGGGGGTGCCGGGGACACAGGCTGTCCCCGGCTCAACAAGATCAAGGAATGGGACTAGTCGATCTTGTTGTTGGTCAGACCGGCGCGGAACACGGTAGCGTCGCCATCGGCCTGGCTCGGATCGTAGAGGTTCAAAGCAGCAACATACATGGCGGCAGCGGTGACCAGGTCGTCCTTGTAGGTGACCTCGTTGGGAGCGTGAGCCTGAGACTCGGCACCCGGGCCAAAGCCAACGCAG
>CAKXKM010000016.1:0-4947 GCA_934876235.1 Collinsella sp. AF02-46-1
GCCTTAATCTACGTGAGCTGTCCCACGATAGCGCAGGAACGGCGCGGTGTGGAGCGTGTTTGCCCAGTTCAAAAAGAATGCGGATGCCGAGGTGATGGGCAGCGCAGGCTGTGAACGGGCTACGAGCGGGATTCAGAGACCGGTTCCCATGCAATAAACGCCCAGCGAACCTTACGGACATGGTCGAGCATATAGCGCCCCTGCGGCACGCCCTTGGAGCCCGGCTCACCGGCATGGGGATTCTCGATCATGTGTTGGGCGATGTAGTCGCGCAGACGGTCGACCTTATCCTCGTTGCCATGCTCAAGCATGCGGGAAAAGTCCGCCACGCCTGCCTCAAGGCTGTCGAAGGTATCGCGACGCGGCGATTCAAAGTACGTGACCTGCGGCAGGGCACCCATCTGAATGAGGATGTTGAAGGCGTACACAAAGCCATTGCTGCAGGTAACCGAGGCGCCGATAGCGTTCATCAAGTGCAGATCATAGCGCGGGCTGGAGTTGGCGACCATCGTGACTGCACAACGCCGACGAGCCGTACGGTCGAGCTTGGCAAGCGCGCCTTTTAGGTTGGTCGTGGTGACAGAGCGACTGGCAAAGGCAACATCAACAGCCTTGGCAACCGGCCCAACCAGATCCCAATCATCGTCCCAGGCAAGCTCAAGCGGCGTAATGCGATCCTCGAGCCCATAGTACTCAATGCCAGCATCAAGCGTGCCCAACATGGCAGGGGAAAAGTCAGCAGCAATCACAGGATGCCCAGCCTGAGCAAGCGGAATAGCAATCGACCCAGCTCCACACCCCATATCGAGCACCGACTCACCAGGCTCAATCGCCAACAGTTTTATAAAATCCCGAGCATAAGGGGCAGTCTCAAGAGGTCGAAAATGTCGAGCTCGCTTATCCCATTCAAAAGAATCATCAGCCCGATGCCGAGCGGCCTGCAGACGCATCCATTCGCCATTCCAATCCGCAGCAAGCAGCTCAGAACGAATCTCCCCATCAACCACGGGCCAACCTCCTAGCAACAAAAAAGCGACTCCTCCCAAAAGAAGAGCCGCAACCAGCATATATCAGAAAAAGAACCGCTCCAAGGCCAAACCGCCACACCAACCAAGGCGGGCAGAAGCGAAGCGACTGCCACTGAGCCAGAACCCAGCCAAGGTTGAGATGTGCGGGAGCCCCGCCGCCGGGCGGCAGACATATAAGGTCGATCGCGAGTTCCGCACGAGCCGGAGAGCACTTAATGTGCTCTCCGTGCGAGTCAGGACTGTCCGAGCAGGCGACCTTATATGTCTGCCGCCCGGCGGCGGGGCTCCTCGCCTCGTATCCCTAGGCTAGTTCTTCAGCGAGTTCAGCGGCGCCGGGAAGCGTCCACCGCGATGGGCAAGCACGGTGCCGGCGTTGGGGTTCACCGGCATGATGGGTGCACGGCCGAACAGGCCGCCGTACTCGACGCAGTCACCCACGCCCTTGCCGATGGCGGGAATCACGCGGACGGCCGTGGTCTTGTTGTTGATGACGCCGATGGCCATCTCGTCGGCGATGATGCCGGCGATGGTCTCGACCGGGGTGTCGCCGGGGATGGCGATCATGTCCAGGCCGACGGAGCACACGCAGGTCATGGCCTCGAGCTTCTCGAGCGAAAGCGCACCGGCTTCGACGGCGGCGATCATGCCGGCGTCCTCGGACACGGGGATGAAAGCGCCGGAGAGACCGCCCACGCTGGAGCTGGCCATGACGCCGCCCTTCTTGACGGCATCGTTGAGCATGGCGAGCGCGCAGGTCGTGCCCGGGCCGCCGCAGGTGCCCACGCCGATGATCTCGAGGATGCGGGCAACGGAGTCACCGATGGCAGGCGTGGGGGCCAGCGACAGGTCGACAATGCCCTTCTCGACCCCCAGGCGATGGGCGGCCTCGCGGCTCATGAGCTCGCCGGCGCGGGTGATCTTAAAGGCGGTCTGCTTAATCTTTTCGGCGACTTCCATCATCGAGGCGGAATCGGGCAGCGTCTCCAGGGCTGCGGCCATAACGCCGGGGCCCGAGACGCCTACGTTGATGACGGCGTCGGCCTCGCCACCGCCGTGGACGGCGCCCGCCATAAACGGGGAGTCCTCGACCATGTTGGCAAAGCAGACAAACTTGGAAGCGCCGACGGAATCCTGGTCGGCCGTGAGTCTAGCGGCATCGATGATGGTCTGGGCCGCCATAAGCACGGCGTCCATGTTGATGCCAGCGCGCAGGCTAGCAACATTGACGCTGGAGCAGACGCGGCTGGTGGTAGCGAGCGCCTGGGGGATGGACTGGATAACGCGGCGATCGGCGTCGCCGATGCCCTTCTGGACGAGTGCGGAGAAGCCGCCCAGGTAGTCGATGCCGAGCGTCTCGGCCGCGCGGTCGAGGGCGTGCGCGATAGGGGTGAGGTCCTCATCCTTGCAGCAAGCGGCGATCTGCGCCACCGGGGTAACGGAGACGCGCTTGTTGACGATGGGGATACCGTACTCGCGCTCGAGGTTCTCGGCGGTCTCGACCAGATGCTCAGCCGTGTGCGTCACGTGGTCGTAGATCTTCGTGCACATGCGGTCGAGGTTCTCGTCACCGCAACCCATGAGCGAAACACCCATGGTGATGGTCCTGATGTCGAGGTTCTGCTCCTCAACCATGCCGCGGGTTTCCGCGATTTCTGCGGGCGTGATCGCCATCCTTGCGCTCCTATCTGCCAAAACGAGCATAGTCTTTTCTATTCTAACGTGCCGCACGTGCCAAGTGGCGCATGCGGCACGTTTTGGTGCTCGGTTGTTTCCGTTGTGTTACTGCCCAAAGACCTCTTCGGCGATGCGCGCGCTTTCGGCGGCATCCTTGGCGTAGTAGTCCGCGCCGATCTGCTTGGCGTATTCGGGGGTGAGCACGGCGCCGCCTACGATGATCTTGACGCCCGGCACCTCGGCATGGAGCAACTTGATGGTCTCCTCCATGGCGACGACGGTGGTGGTCATAAGCGCCGAGAGGCCGACGAGTTTGATATCGCGCTCCTTGACGGTCTTGAGCACCTCCTGTGGATCGACGTCGCGGCCTAGGTCAAAGACGGTGTAGCCGTAGTTGTCGAGCAGCATTTTGACGATATTCTTGCCGATATCGTGGATGTCGCCCTTGACGGTGGCCACGCAGATCTTACCCTTGTCGGCAATCTCGCCGGCGGGCATCAGGTGTTTGATGGTATCGAAGCCCACGCGCGCGGCCTCGGCCGAGGCCATGAGCTGCGGCAAGAAGAACTTGCCCTGGTCAAAGAGGACTCCGACCTCGTCGAGGGCGGGGATAAAGTGATTGTTGATGAGGTCCATGGCGTCGTGGTCTGCCAGCAGACGCTCGGTCTCGGCAGCGATCTCTCCCTTGCGGCCCGAGACGACCATGTGGCGGATGGGGTCGTCGTTGCCGTCGGTGCTGGTGACACCAGCGGCGGGCACGGTGTCGGTCGATGCGGCCTGAGCTGCTGCCGGGTTGGCGGCGATCTTGTACGGATCGGTCCAGCCGGCATAGCGCTCGATGTATCCGGTCGAGCCCTCGTCCTCAACGCTCAGGACGCGATAGCTGTAGACGGTGTCCATAAAGCGCTTGGAGCCCGGGTTCATGATGGGGGCGTCCAGGCCCGCGCCGAAGGCGGCAGCCAAAAAGACCGAGCCCAGCAGCGGGCGGGCAGGCAGGCCAAAGCTGATGTTCGAAACGCCGAGCGCGCATTTGACGCCCAGGCGCTCCTTGCACAGGGACATGGCGCGCAGGATCTGCTCAGCCTGGCACTGGTTGGTCGAGGCGGTCATGACCAGGCAGTCGATGAGGATGCGGTTCGGGCCGATGCCGTAGCGGGCGGCCTCGGCCACGATGCGCTCGGCGATGGCGAAGCGGGCCTCGGCGGTATCAGGGATGCCGCCTTCGTCGAGCGTAAGGCCGACAACGTTGGTGCCGTAGTGGGCGACCAGCGGAAAGATCTCATCCATGATCTGCTGCTTGCCGTTGACCGAGTTGATGATGGGCTTGCCGGCGTAGCGGCGCACGGCGGCCTCGACAGCGGCGGGATCGGTGGAGTCGATCTGCAGCGGCAACAGCGTGGAGCCTTGGAGCTGCTCGGTCGCCTGCTGGATAATCTTGACCTCGTCGATCTCGGGCAGGCCCACGTTGACGTCCAGGATATCGGCGCCCCGCTCCTGCTGGCTGATGCCTTGGCTCACGACGTAGTCCAGATCGCCGTCGCGCAGGGCCTGCTGCAGGCGCTTTTTGCCGGTGGGATTGATGCGCTCGCCGATGACGGCAATCTTGTGGCCGTCGCAGGGAAGGTCCACCACAGTCTGGGCACTTGTGACCGACATGCTGGGCTTGCGGTGGCGCGGACTGGGCGTGTGGTTATCGATAAGCGTGCGCAAGGCGGCCATGTGCGCCGGCGTGGTGCCGCAGCAGCCGCCCACGACGCTCACGCCGTCCTCAATCATGCCGGCGACGGCTTTGGCGTATTCGGGGGCCTGGATGTCAAAGACGGTATTACCGTCGTCGTCCACGTGGGGCAGTCCCGCATTGGCCTGCACCATAACGGGTTTGTCCGTAACGGTGAGCATACGTGCGGCGAGCCCTCGGAGCTCGGCCGGTCCCTGGCTGCAGTTGATGCCCAAAACGTCGGCGCCGATGGCGTCGAGCGTGATGGCGGCCACCTCGGGACTCGTGCCCAGGAACGTGCGACCGTCTTCCTCAAAGGTCATGGTGGCAAAGACGGGCAGGTCGGAGTTCTCTCGGCAGGCGAGGACGGCCGCCTTGATCTCGGCAAGGTCGGTCATGGTCTCGATAATAAAGAGGTCCACGCCCGCATCGACGCCGGCGCGCACTTCCTCGGCAAAGAGGTCGCAGGCCTCGTCGAAGCTGAGGGTACCCAAGGGGCGCAGCAGCGCGCCGATGGGGCCGATATCG
>CAKXKM010000016.1:4957-31982 GCA_934876235.1 Collinsella sp. AF02-46-1
GCGCGGGCGCAGGCGACAGCGGCGGCAAAGACATCTGCCACGGTGGCGGTACCGTCGAGCTTGTGGGCGTTGGCGCCAAAGGTGTTGGCGGTGATCACGTCGCAGCCGGCCTCGACGTACTGTCGCTGAATGTCGGTAATGACCTGGGGCTCCTCAAAGTTGAGCAGCTCGGGCAGGGCGCCTGCCTTCATACCAGCGGCCTGCAACATGGTGCCCATGCCGCCGTCGAACAGCAAGTGCCCCGTGCCCTCGATGGCCGCACGCAGGCGATCGTCCTTAATGCGCAGATCGTCGATCGTGCGCGTCTTGTACGCGGCGCCGTTGCAGCGCGCGGCATTGACAGGTGCCGCCAGCGCAGCACCGTCCAGATCATGAGTGATAAGCGGAGTAAACATCGAGGGCTCCTAATGGCTGGAATAGCAGGTGGTGTGGGCGGCACGGAAGCGACAGTGCTCGCGCATGCGGCAGATATTGCAGGTGGGGCGGCTCTGGGCGTCGTGGACTTCGCCGTCAAACAGACCAATCACCGCGGTCACGCTCTTGGTGGGCATGAGCAGGCTGGTGGGCGTGACGGTAAGCCCGATGAGCCGCGTGGCGTTGAGCGCATTCACGATCGAGCGCTGGGCCGAGAGCGGGCAGTCGCCATAGCCAGGACTAAAGCGCCAGTTGCCGGCGAGCCCATGAACGGCGGCGTCCGTCTTGACCTGCTGGTCCATTTGCTCAACGGCGGCTTCTACATAGGCAGAGCATGCGGCGTCGAGCACGGCTCCCTCTAGGGGCTGCTGAGCTCCCGTGGTGCGCAGACGACGCTCGGCGTCCATGCCGAGGGTGCATGCCATGAGCGCGGCCATGCGGGCGTCCTTGAGATGTCGATAGATGTCGCGACCGCGCAGCTCAACGTTGGTGCCAACCAGACGGATGCAAGGCTCTCCCTGCTCGTCCACGCCCGTGGCATCGACGGTAAACACGCGCCGCACGCCGCGGGGCTCAATGTCCAGCTCAAGGCGCTCGACCACAAGCTCAATACGTCGTGACAGCTCGGGCTCAATCTGCTGGCCGCCGTAGCCCAGATACCGCAGCATCTCGGCACGGTCGACACGGGGATGGTGCGCAGCATCGACACGGTAAAGCGCCGGCGACGCAAGGTCGGCCGGCACTTCGACAGCGGTTGTATCGATGTGCGGTTTTTCCATTACCCCAGGCGCTCCATAATGGTCGCGGCGATCGCAGGACGATTCATAGTGTACAGGTGCAGACCGGCGGCACCGTGCTCCTTAAGGTCGCAAAGCTGACGGGCGGCATAATCTACACCGGCTGCCTGCAGGCTCTCGGGGTCGTTCTCGTACTTGGCGAGAATCTTGATGACGGGGGAGGGCAGCGATGCGCCGCACATAAAGACCATGCGGCTGATCTGGGACTTGCCCATAAACGGCATGATGCCCGCGGTGATGGGCACCGTGATGCCCGCCTTGTCGGCAAGCTCGCGGAAGCGGTAGAAGCACTCGTTGTCAAAGAAGAGCTGCGTCACAAAGAAGCTCGCGCCGGCGTCCTGTTTTTGCTTGAGGTGTTCGACCGAGAGGTTGAGATCCTCGCAGGCAATGTGGCCCTCGGGGTAGGCTGCGGCACCCACGCAAAAGCCGGCGTCGACGAGCTCGGGGATGAGGTCGCGGGCGTAGGCGTAGTCGGAGGCGGGCTTGTCGTCCTCGGTCGCGCCGGCAGGGAGATCGCCACGCAGGGCCAGGATGTTTTCCACGCCGGCGGTGCGGTACTCATCGATCTTGGCGGCGATATCGGCGTGGGTACGGCCCACACAGGTGAGGTGCGCCACCGAGGGCGTATCGAATTCGCTCGTAATCATATGCGCGATGGGGGCGGTGGTGGCGCCGTTGCCCGAGCCGCCAGCCGAGCAGGTGACCGAGACAAAGCTCGGCGAAAGCTTGCACAGATTGCCTGCCACTTCGCGAGCCGTGTCGAGGGTAAGCTCGCCCTTGGGCGGGAACATCTCAAACGAAACGGGTGCAGTGCCCTGGGAAGCTGCCTGCTTAAAAACCTCGTCGACGCGCATATCGTGCTCCTTTAGATACGTAATAGTGTGATGTGTTGTAAGGATTCTACAGCACCACTGTGTCACGGTGGAGTTTCACTCGCTATTTGAGGATACTAATCAAAGATGCCTTGCTATCGGCTTTATCTATAACAGAGCGGCTAATCTAGGCACGGACTATAAAGACTGGTATCTGATGCGAAATACCAGTCAATTTAGCCCCGTCCTAAATTGACTACCCTTAAACCATGCGGGGAGGTCTGCAATTTATACAGTTCATTGGCTGTTAAGGGTGGCAATACTGCCGCGATGCGGTAACCTCATTGATTGGTTTCGCGACAGCAACACAACGGTAATGTCGCGGAAACACGGCGAGCCTAAGCTATGACTCGTTCGTTAGTAATCAACACCGCTTCTCACGCGGTGCCGATACGAAGGGAGTTCCGTATGGCCGATCTTACTGACCGCTTCGGGACCATGGTGTTCTCTGAGGAAGTCATGAAGGACTACCTCCCCAAGGACATTTGGAAGCGCCTTGCCGCAACCCTCGAGGAGGGTGAGCCGCTCGACCTGGATGTGGCCAACGCCGTCGCTCACGCCATGAAGGTTTGGGCCATCTCCAAGGGTGCTACGCACTACGCGCACTGGTTCCAGCCGCTTTCGGGCATTACTTCCGAGAAGCACGATAGCTTCCTCGAGCCCAACCACGACGGCACCGCCATTACCAAGTTTACGGGCAAAAACCTCATTCAGGGCGAGCCGGACGCCTCCAGCTTCCCCAACGGCGGCCTGCGTGCCACCTTCGAGGCCCGTGGCTACACCGCTTGGGATCCCACCAGCCCCGCATTCATTAAGGACGATGTCCTGTGCATCCCCACAGCTTTCTGCTCCTACACGGGCGAGGCCCTGGACAAGAAGACCCCGCTGCTGCGCTCCATGACCGCGCTCTCGCGTGAGTCCAAGCGCGTTTTAGCGCTGTTTGGCAAGACCCCCAAGAAGGTCGTTCCTTCCGTGGGCGATGAGCAGGAGTACTTCCTGATCAAGAAGGACGCTTACCGCAAGCGCAGGGACCTGGTCATCACCGGTCGCACCCTCTTTGGCGCTGCTCCCTGCAAGGGCCAGGAGCTCGAGGAGCACTACTTTGGCGCTATCCGCCCCACCGTCTCGTCCTATATGAAGGACCTGGACGATGAACTGTGGGCGCTTGGCATTCCTGCCAAGACCAAGCACAACGAGGTCGCTCCCTGCCAGCATGAGCTCGCCCCTGTCTACGGCGAGGTCAACGAGGCCATCGACCAGAATCTGGTCATGATGGAGAAGATGAAGCTCATCGCCTCCCGTCACGACTTGGTCTGCCTGCTGCACGAGAAGCCCTTCGAGGGCATCAACGGTTCGGGCAAGCACAATAACTGGTCGCTTGGCACCGAGTCCGAGAACCTGCTCGACCCGGGCGACACCCCGCTCGACAACCTGCAGTTCATCGTCTTCCTCACCGCGGTGATCGAGGCCGTCGATAACTATCAGGAGCTCCTGCGTGCCTCCGTTGCCTCGGCCGGCAACGATCATCGTCTGGGCGCCAACGAGGCTCCTCCGGCGATTATGTCCATCTTCCTGGGCGACCAGCTCACCGAGGTTGTCGAGAAGATCATCGATGGCAAAGCTTCCGTCCATGCCACGCGCGGCGTGCTCGACTTGGGCGCCGATACCCTGCCCAAACTGATGCAGGACAACACCGACCGCAACCGCACCTCCCCGTTCGCCTTCACCGGCAACAAGTTCGAGTTCCGTGCCTGCGGCTCCGAGCAGAACGTCTCCGACTCCAACCTGGTGCTCGATGCCGCCGTGGCCAAGTCGCTCAAGTCCTTCGCCGACGCACTCGAGGGTACGCCCGAGGATAAGTTCCAGGACGCCGCGCTCGAGTACTGCAAGAAGGTGCTGACCGATCACCAGCGCATCCTGTTCTCCGGCGACGGTTACTCCGACGAGTGGCCCATCGAGGCCGAGAAGCGCGGCCTTGCCAACAACAAGACCACGGCCGACGCTCTTCCCGCCTTTGTTTCCGATAAGGCCATTGCGCTCTTTGAGGAGACGGGCGTCCTGACCAAGGCCGAGGCCCAGTGCCGCTATGACTGCAAGCTCGAGAAGTACAACAAGCTCATGAACATCGAGGCCACCACGATGGTTCGCGAGGCGCGTCGTACCTATCGCCCGGTCATTACCGCCTATGCCACCAAGGTCGCTAAGGGCCTTGAGACTATTCGTGCCGCCGGTGCTGAGGCTGCCATGCAGTGCGAGCAGAACACGCTCAACAAGCTCTGCAACGGTATCACCGCCATCAACGACTCCATCAAGGCGCTCGACGCCGTGCATCAGAAGGCCGAGGCTCTCGGTGGCCAGGAGCAGGCCAACGTGTACGCGCACGAGGTCGTTCCCGCTATGGATACGCTGCGTGCTGCCGTGGACGCCATGGAGGAGATCGTGGCCGCCGACTACTGGCCGGTTCCGACCTACGACGACATCCTGTTCTACGTGTAGAGCGTAACTGACATATCGTCACGGTATTGAGCCGGGGTCCGCATCGCGCGGGCCCCGGCTATTTGTTTGCGAAGGACGCTTTGGATCCCGCTTTGCAACTGATTCGCCCACACAATAAGGGGTCGTGGGCAAAAAACGTCAAATATGAGTACTGTCACAAGCCCTGTAGCATTATCTTTTTGCAAAATATGCAGTGTTACGCAACATATGTCCAAGTACTTAACTGATAAATGCCTGCAATTCCTCCGCCGTAGGACGCCTTGTGTCCAAATCGCCTTCTGATGGCATGAAATCGCTGTTACTAAATTGGTAACAGTACTCATATTTGCTATTTTTTGTCCACGGGCCCTTGGATGACAGTGTGATTTTATGCCTTCGGGGTTCGAATCCCGGCGTATGGGTAGCAAAAAGCCCGCTACCGAATTGGTAACGGGCTTCACAGATTCTGTGGTGCCCCCAGCGGGATGTCCGCGTGCGGCTGGCGCCGCCCGCATTCGCTGTGTCGCTCCGCTCCTTGCGTGCTGCGCTGGAAAATGCTTGCGCGTTTCCTCAGCTCCGCACCCTGTCGGGTTCGAATCCCGGCGTTGGGGTAGCAAAAAGCCCGTCACCGCGGGGGTAACGGGCTTCTCGTTTCAAATGGTGCCCCCAGCGGGATTCGAACCCGCGATATCCACCTTGAAAGGGTGGCGTCCTTGGCCGCTAGACGATGGGGACAGCGGGAAAGAGTATAGCAGACTTTTTTGCCGGCGCGTATATCGTTGGCAAACTGGAAAACCACCACAAAGGTACCTGTCCCCTTTGTGGTGGTGGGGTGCTAGGGGAGGAGCTTCATGGCGGCGTCGTGGGCGGCGTGCTCGTAGGCGTCGTCGAGGGGTTTGAGCGGCAACAGGGCGGCGGCCTGTGCGTCGCCACGGCGTTCGAGGGCGTGGGCGATGAGCCAGTCGGCGAGCTCGGGGTTCTTGGGCAGTGCCGGCCCGTGTAAGTACGTGCCGATGACTCCCTTGTGGATGAGGCCCTCAAAGCCATCGTCGCCGTTGTTGCCGGTGCCCACGACGACGGACGTTCCGAGCGGCGTCGCCTCTGCGTCGAGCAGGGTGCGGCCGCCGTGGTTCTCGAATCCCACAAAGGGCTCGGGTGCCAGGTCGGTCTTGACGGCGACGTTGCCGATCAGGCGGTCGGAGCCGCGCACTGTCTCGGCGGCAATGACGCCCAGACCCTCGATGCGATCCTCGCCCATATAGTACGAACGGCCGAGCAGCTGATAGCTGCCGCAGATGGCAAGCAGTGAGCCGCCATCCTCAACATAGGCCGCGACCTTGTCTTTTTGGGCGAGCAACTCGTGTGCCACGGCTAGCTGGTCGCGGTCGGAGCCGCCACCCATCATGACGATATCGGCATCGGTCAAATCAAGCGTCTCGCCCATACGGACCTCGTCTACACGCACGGGAATGCCACGCCAGGCGCAGCGGCGCTCGAGCGCGATAACATTGCCGCCGTCACCGTAGAGGTTAAGGGCATCGGGATACAGGTAGACGATGCGCAGGGGACGCGAAAGCTCGACCGGCGCGATGCCGACAGGAAGAGCGCTGCCGTCGGCACGGACTACGGCGCGGGCAGCAACCGTGGCTGCATCGGCACCCTTCAGCCCGTCGAGTTCTTTGACCAGCGGCGGGAAGGCCGTGTAGTTGGCGACGGCGTAGAAGGTGTCATCGGCGGCCTCGTCTGCCACGGCACCGATCGCCTGCGCGATGTCCGAGATAATCGCGGCGTCGATGCCGGCGTACTTCAGGCGTACCTGCATATCGTGCGCGCGCGTACCCCCGACAAAGGCGATAAGCCCTGGGGTATCGGCGATGCGCTCGAAGTCGACGTCGTAGATCCACGAGACATCGTGGCCGTCGGCGTCGTTGTCGTTCAGGAAGAAGGCGCAGAGC
Organism: Collinsella sp. AF02-46-1; assembly: GCA_934876235.1. Taxonomy (GTDB): domain Bacteria; phylum Actinomycetota; class Coriobacteriia; order Coriobacteriales; family Coriobacteriaceae; genus Collinsella. The sequence goes on from CAKXKM010000016.1 coordinate 11,471, forward strand.
CTGCCGCCTGCCGTTTTAATGGACTGGATCTGGCGATCGAAGCCCACGGGATTTTTGGCCAGGTTTGCCTCGACGGTACGGCCGGCGATCTCCCAGCGGCCCATGCGTCCGCCGGCGGGGACGTAGGCATCGAGCGTTGGCTGCAGATGTGCCGCGTCCACGCCCAACTCGCGCGCCGCAAAGAAGGCGGCGGCAACGTTGTAGACCATGTACAGGCCGTTGTAGCGCGTGGCGATGTGCGTTGCGGGCGCTTGTGCCTCGGGTCCAAAGTTCAGGTCAAAGCCGTAGCCGTCGCAGCCGAGTTCCACGCCCGTCACGCGACGGACAAGCCCAGGGCGGGCCCAGCCGCACGAAGGACAATGATAGGCGCCGAGCTGGCCGTACTGCACATAGTCGTATTCCAACGGCGCGTTGCACTGCGAGCAAAAACGCGAGTCGCTAATGCGATCGGACTCGGTGCCCGTGGCACCGTCGATGCCAAAGGCGATGCTCGTGTTGGGGACGCGTGCGGCGATCGAGGCGCACAGCGGATCGTCGGCGTTATAGATGAGCATCGTTGCCGGCGAAAGCTCCAGCGCGTGGGCGATGACGTCCTGGGTGTGGTCGATCTCGCCGTAGCGGTCCAGCTGGTCGCGGAACAGGTTGAGCAGCACAAAGTAGGTCGGCTTGAGCTTGGGCAGGACGCGCACCGTGTAGAGCTCGTCGCACTCAAAGACGCCTACGCGCTTGCCGCTTCCGGCACGCTTAAGATCGCTGCGGCTCTCGAGCAGGGCGCCCACCACGCCCGGCTCCATGTTGTTTCCGGCACGGTTGCATACCACGGTGGCGCCGCTGGCGGCAACGGCGTCGGCGATGAGGTTGGAGGTGGTGGTCTTGCCGTTGGTGCCGGTGATTACCACGCTGCGGTCGACAAGGTCCGCGAGGTTGCTCAGCAACTCGGGGTCGATCTTCATGGCGATGCGGCCGGGGAGTACGCCGCCCTGGCGCTTAAGGACGGAGCGCAGCCCCCAGCGGGCGATATCGCTCGAGGTGCAGGCGAGAGATGAGCGGAAGTTCATGAAGCCGTTCCTAACGTGACTGACATGGTCGTGACGTTTGCGCCGTTAAAAGCCGTAACGGCGCGCAAATTCCTGGGCAAGCTGCGATACGTCTTCGAAAGCGCTGGCCCAGGGGGCAAAGTCGGGAGTATCCGAGATGATGCCGTCGGCTTCCCAAACTGCCTGATGCGAAAGGTCCCAGGGGTCGTGCGGCTCGGGCCGGCAGGGAAGGTACGGTGTCTGATACGTGGGGTTCAGCAAAAAGAACGCGCCGCCCTCGCAGCGGTTGGCAAACTCGCGCAGCGCGCGTGTGGCCGGGCGCATCTTGTTCGTTTTGAACAGCAAGATCGTGCGGGCGAGCAGGTACCAGGGGGAGTCCTCGAGGACATCGGCCCCCATCTGTTCCTCGAGCTGGTGGGCCAGGGCAAAAAAGCCGTCCTCGTCTTCCAGACGAGCGAGGGCGAGTAGCACGGTGCCTGCAGCTCGGGTGGGATAGCCCTCCGCCTTAAGAACACGGCGAGAATAGTTGGCGGCGGCACGGTAACGAGCGCTCGCCATGCACAGCTGCGAGATGGCCTCGAGCGTGTGGAGCCACCCGATAAGCGCCGGCTCGCTTACGGTGAGATCGGCCGCCGTCACGCCGTCCGTCAAAACCTTGTTGGCCCAGTAGTGTGGGGCCTCCATGTCGAACCCGGGCACGCTTTGCTGCAGGTAATCAGCCGTGGTCGCCTCGAGTTTCATCAGGTCGCCCAGGCAGGCGTCGACGGGCGTGTCCGCCAAAATGATGGCGAGCAGCTGGGCATCGACGGCCAGCGCATCGACGCGGACAATCTTGAGCAGCTCATCGCGCATATCGTCGAACAGGCGGTTGCGTGTCTTCTCAAACTCCTCGTCGCTGCCCATGTCCTCGATGCGATGGAGTTCGTCGAGCAGGTGGCGGTGGACGCCGGCATAGGACAGCAGCGCCTGGGCATGCTCGGTCTGCGCATACTTGTGAGGGTTGACGCTCACGTCGTTATGGACAAGATCGCGTGCTGCATCGGTGAGTTCGGGGTGCGACGCAACGTAGGCGCGCTCCAGGTAGGCGGGGATGTAGACGCTCGGATCCATTAGAGGTCTCCTCCCTTAAACGGCAAGCCCTGCTCGGCCGCTCGCAGGATGCGCTCGTCGATCTGGGAACGCACGATATCGTTGGTGGCGACCCAGGCGGCAAAGCTGGCGTTGTCGGGGGCGCCCAGGCCCTCCTGCAGAACCGGCGTCGCTTCGGACAGCGCAAGGACAAGCTCGTCGGTGGAGCCCGCATCCACGTTGACGCGGGCATAGACGCCATCGGGAAACTCGGTTTGGAAGTAGAGCGCCTCGGCTGCGTGCGGGCACGAGCGTGCAAGGATGCGCAAGTAGTGCTCGGCACCCTCGTAGTCCAGCTCGCGCCAGGCAGCGCTCATCAGCGCGATGAGCGTCCACGGGTCCAAGTCACGCTCTGCATCCTTGGGACGACGGCGTAGCGGCGTGTTGGCGAGATAGGGGACGGAGTGGGCAGAGCGAAAGCGCTTGAGCTCCTCGGCGGGGTATTCGAGCTTTGCCATGGCAAGCATCGCAGTATGGCGGACGCCGGCGGGGTCGTTGGGCGCAAAGTCCAGGCTGCGATTCGCGGCTTCGAGCGACATGCGATAGCGGCCGCTAATGAGGGCGCGCGACGCAAGGGCGGCAAGCCAGCGCAGGTAGGGGCGGCGCATAAGGTCGCCAGCGGCCTCGCGCTCGTAGGGGTCCTGCGCCGAGGCGATCTTGAGTGCCAGGTCGTGCTCGACTTCATCGCGCTTGGATACCAAGTACTGTACGTACTCCTCGTTGGAGTTGGCGGTGAGGGCGGTCAGCATGCGCTGGGCGTCCCAGTTGGTGGGGTCGAGCGCGGCTGCCTCGCGAAGCATGTTCTCGGCAGCGGTCTCTTCCTGCTCTGCCTGGTTATCGTCAGGGATAAAGGGAATGCGGTAGTCGACAGCCTCGACCACCTTGGCAATGAGGTGCCCGGCGCGGTCGCGGTCGTGCACGATGAGCGGCGCGGGGTCGCGGGTGAATTGTTCCATCAGACGCTCTACGGCGGCACCGTCGGTGAGCGGGATATTGTCGCGGCGCAAGGCCTCAAGAACGAGGCGATGGCAATCCTCTTGAATGGGATCGAATGCCATGGGGCCTCCTTTGCTGCGGTTAGGGTTCAAATGTCTCTATATAAGGTTCTAGTTTACCCGCATGTGGCACACCGGGGGTGCCGCACTTGGACATGCACCTTTGCACCACGAAGACGGATGTCGCACAAATGTCGGCACCTTGGACGACTGAGTGGTATCACGGTGCCGCAAACGGTCGATTTTTGGCGGCGAACGGGGCGCATTTTGGAGGGGCACAGTCCTGCCCGGGATATGTGGTCAACCTTGATAAAACGTTTGCCCAGCTTGGGAGTATGAATGCCCACAAGGGTCTTCAGGGATAGAAAAAACGTTTCATCATTGTCGGCTTTAGGTGAATAACTGACCAACCAGAACGGTAGAATAGTGTTTGTCTGAGCGTTGAGACGTTTAGACATCGCGCATTGTCATCGCCGGCAACGCGCAAAACGGTCCTAACGGAGCCAATCGGGTGCTCCGTTATATACGCAAGTCTAAGAGGGGCTTGTTTAGGAGGCACAGTATGGGACGTTTTACCAATCCTCGCGATCTGTACTTTGGTGAGGGCGCTCGCCACGAGGTGAAGAACCTCAAGGGCAAGAAGGCCATCATCGTTTCTGGCGGCAGCTCTATGCGCCGCGGCGGGTTCTTGCAGGACGTTGAGGCCGACCTTAAGGAAGGCGGCTTCGAGGTCAAGCTGTTCGAGGGCGTCGAGTCCGATCCGTCCATCGAGACGGTCATGAAGGGCGCCGAGGCCATGCGCGAGTTCGAGCCCGACTGGATTATCGCCATCGGCGGCGGCTCGCCCATCGATGCCGCTAAGGCCATGTGGGTCTTCTACGAGTATCCCGAGGAGTCCTTCGATAACATCATCCAGCCGTTCAGCTTCCCCGAGCTGCGTCAGAAGGCTCATTTCTGCGCCATCTCCTCTACCTCCGGTACCGCTACCGAGGTCACCGCCTTCTCCGTCATCACCGACTACGCCAAGGGCATCAAGTACCCGCTGGCCGACTTCAACATCACCCCGGATGTCGCCATCGTCGACCCCGAGCTCACCTACACCATGCCTGCTAAGCTTTGCGCTCACACCGGCATGGACGCTCTGACCCACTGCATGGAAGCCTACGTTTCCACCTGCGCTTCTATGTTCACCGATGCCAACGCCCTGCACGGCATCCGCGAGATCGTCGAGTGGCTGCCCAAGTCCTATGCTGGCGACCATGAGGCCCGTCAGCACATGCACGAGGCTCAGTGCATCGCCGGTATCGCCTTCTCCTCGGGTCTGCTCGGCATCGTTCACTCCATGGCCCACAAGACCGGTGCAGCCTTTGAGAACGGCCACATCATCCACGGTGCTGCTAACGCCATGTACCTGGGCAAGGTCATCCAGTGGAACTCCAAGGATCCCCGTGCTGCCGAGCGTTACGCTTACGTGGCCAAGGAGATCCTGCACCTTCCCGGCGAGACCAACGAGGAGCTCATCGCTGCGCTCGTCCAGAAGATCCGCGACCTCAACGACCAGCTCAACATTCCGCAGTCCATCAAGGATTACGCGAATGGCGGCGTGAAGGTTGACGCCGAGAACCCGCAGATGGTTTCCGAGGAGGAGTTCCTCGCCAAGCTGCCCGAGATCGCCGCGAACGCCGAGACCGACGCCTGCACGCCGGAGAACCCGCGTGAGACCAAGGCTGCCGACTTCGAGAAGATCCTCAAGGCCTGCTACTACGACACCGACATCGATTTCTAATCGACTCTTGTTATCGTAACGAGGGGCTCCGCACGTATCTGTACGGAGCCCCTTTCTTTTTTAGAGAATGGGATAAAAATGGCTGCAATCTTCAATAGCCCCAGCAAGTATATCCAGGGCCCGGACGAGCTGGCCAAGCTCGGTTCTTATGTCGAGCCGCTCGGCGCTAAGGCCCTCGTCATCGTGACGCCTTCGGGCAAGAAGCGCGTCGGCGCCAAGATCGAGGGCGGTTTTGCCGAGGCTAAGGCCGAGCTGCTGTTTGAGGACTTTAACGGCGAGTGCTCCAAGGGCGAGGTCGACCGCCTGGTTGCGCTCGCTCGCGACAACGGTTGCGACATCATCGTGGGCGTCGGTGGCGGCAAGATCCTCGATACCGCGAAGGCCGTTGCCTACTACCTGGAGTCCCCGGTTATCATTTGCCCCACCATCGCTTCGACCGATGCACCGTGCTCGGCACTTTCGGTGCTCTACACCGATGACGGCCAGTTCGACAAGTACCTCTTCCTTAAGGCAAACCCCAATATCGTTCTTATGGATACGACGGTTATCGCGGCGAGCCCGGTGCGCCTGACGGTTTCCGGTATGGGCGATGCGCTCGCAACCTACTTTGAGGCCCAGGCGACGCACGATGCCGACGGCGGCACTTGCGCCGGCGGCAAGGGTGGCATGGCCGGCCTGGCGCTCGCCAAGCTCTGCTACGAGACGCTTATGGCCGATGGCGTCAAGGCCAAGGTCGCGCTGGAGAAGGGTGCGCTCACGCCTGCCGTGGAGCACATCATCGAGGCCAACACGCTGCTTTCGGGCATTGGCTTTGAGAGCTCGGGCCTTGCTGCTGCTCATGCCATCCACAATGGTCTGACGATGCTGCCCGAGTGCCACGGCATGTATCACGGCGAGAAGGTCGCCTTTGGCACCATCGTTCAGCTGGTACTCGAGGATGCTCCGACTGAGAAACTCGAGGAAGTCTTGGGCTTCTGCATTGAGCTGGGCCTGCCGGTCACGATGAAGGAACTTGGCGTTGCCGAGCTTACACGTGAGCAGGCCATGATTGTTGCCGAGGCCGCCTGCGCGCCGGATGACACTATGTGCAACATGCCGTTTGAAGTGACGCCTGAGATGGTCGCCAACGCCATCCTGGGTGCCGACGCACTGGGTCATTATTACCTTATGGATGAGTAAATTAAGGTAAGGAAGGGGCAAAGCCGACAAATGGTTTTGCCCCTTTTTGCTATGGTGCAAAGGGGTTAGGTTACTTTGCACCAATCGGTGTTTGATGAAGGGCGGATTCTCGTATGGCGCTTCCCATGGTTTATGGCGGTCCCGGCCGGTATGTTCAGGGGCCGGGCGAACTTTCGCGTCAGGGCAGGTATCTGTCATGGTTGGGCTGCGCTGCCTATGTCTTGTTTGACCAGGGCACCGAGGATCGGCTGTGCAGGCAGATCGTCGATGGATTTCTGGATGAAAATCTAAGCGAGCCGTTCTTTAAGATTTACAACGGTCCGTGTACGGAAGATGCCGTTGTCGAAATGGCCAAGGAAGCCCGGGCCGAATATTGCGACATGGTGGTGGGCATTGGCGGCGGCAAAATGCTCGATATCGCAAAGGCCGTTGCGTTTTATGCTGAGCTGCCGTTGTGTGTATGCCCCACGGCGGCCTCGATGGATGGTCCGTGCAGCGCGATTTCGGTGCTGTATCACGAGGATGGGTCGTTCGACCGCTATCTGATGCTCGAGAAGAATCCAGATCTGGTCGTGGTCGATACCAGCGTGGTCGCGGCGGCCCCGCTGCGCATGACGGTCGCCGGTATGGGCGACGCGCTGGCAACGTATTTTGAGGCGCGTTCGTGCGCCGCGGCGAGAGGTGCGAACGAGCACGGTGGCGCACCGGGGCACTTGGCACTGGTCGCGGCACGTGCCTGCTACGACACGCTTATGGAATGCGGCGTCGCTGCCAAGCGCGATCTCAAAAAGGGACGTATATCGCCGGCGGTTGAGCGCCTGATCGAGTGCAACATCCTGCTTTCGGGCGTTGGCTTTGAGAGCGGTGGCTTGGCGTTGGCGCATGCCATCGCCAACGGCCTGACGATTTTGCCCGAGTGCAAGGCTATGCACGGCGAGGCCGTAGCGTTTGGTCTGGTGGTCCAGCTTCGTCTGGAGCGTGCGCCCGAGCTTGATCAGGTGCTCGAGTTTTGCCAGCGCGTCGGTCTGCCGACGACGCTCGAGGAGCTGGGCCTTGGCGGGATTTCCGATGCCGACCTGCAGGGTGTTGCAAATGCGGTCTTTAGAAACGAGCGCAACATGGCAAACGAGCAGGCCAAGGTGACCAAACAAAAGCTCGCGCAGCTCATGTGCGAGGCATAGCTTGGCGCTTGATCGACCTTGTACAATCGGGGCGGCGATAGGCCATGGGCTATTTGCCGCAAAGATGCGCCGCGTGTAATTTGCCCGAGGCGTGGGCTCATAGCGTATCATTATCTCTTGCTTGTTTGCACTGCTCAGGGAGGGGCCGCGCATGGCGCAGGAACATGATCTGTTTGATGACATTATCGAGATCAGCAAGGGTTTCGACTTTCTTAAAAATCCGCTTGGCGGCGTGACCGATGCGCTCGATCCGTCGGCGCCGCAATGGAATCCTGCCGACTACAAGGAGCGCCCGCGCGGCAACACCATCCCGTGTCTGACCTGCAAAAACGAAAAGAGCGACTGCACCGCGTGCATGGACGTGTGCCCGGTCAACGCTATCGAGGTCGAGGAAGACGCCATCGAGATCCTCGACTCCTGTCGCAAGTGCGGACTGTGCGCCGCTGCCTGTCCGACCGAGGCGATCATCTCGCCGCGCCTGGCGCCCAAAAACCTTTACGACGACATTGTCTCGGCAGCTACGAGCCACGAGACCGCCTACGTTACCTGCACGCGCGCCCTTAAGCGCATGCCGCGCGAGAACGAGGTCGTCGTCGCCTGCGTGGGCGATATTACGGCCGAGACCTGGTTCTCGGTGCTGGCCGACTATCCCAACGTGAGCGTCTACCTGCCACTGGGCGTGTGCGATAAGTGCCGCAACACCGGTGGCGAGGATATTCTGGGTGAGGCGATTGCGAAGGCCGAGGAGTGGTCTGGCACGGGTATGGGCCTGGAGGTCGACCTCAAGAGCCTCAAGTGCCATAAGCGCCGCGAGTACGAGCGCAAGGAGTATATGGAAAAAATCGCCCGCACGACGGGCCTGACGGTGACCAAGCTCAACCCGGCGACGGCGGCGCTGGCCTCGGTGACACAGAAGCTCAAAGCCCATCGTCATCAGATCACCCAACTGGAGCGCACGCTCAACACCATGTGCGGCACCACGACGACCAAGCGTCGCCGTTCGCTCACGCACGGGCGGCAGTTGGTGCTCTCGACACTACAGAACCATCCCGAGCTTGCCCAGAACATGCAGGTGAGTACGCCGGAGTGCGATTTTGACAAGTGCACGTCGTGTGGCGAGTGCGTCAACGTGTGCCCCACGTTTGCCTGCGATTTGGTGGGAAGCGGCCGCTTTGCGCTGGAGTCCACGTATTGCTTGGGCTGCGGCGCCTGCGTCAACGTGTGTCCCGAGCATGCGCTCAAGCTGGTCGAGCACGACGCGTCCAACCTGGTCGTCGTCGATCCCGAAGCCGAGGAAAAGGCTGCCCAGAAGGCGAAGGCTCACGAAGAAGCCCAGAAGGTCAAGGCTGAAGCGAAGGCCAAGCTCGATAAGATGCTTGACCAAGTGGAGAAGCTCGCGGACTAGCCAACGACCCCTATCTCTGCTTCATTCGTGCCGCCGTGGCGTCCGGGTTCGCCCAGATGCTGTGGCGGCGCTATACTTATGCAGTTTGAAATGCTTGTACCAAAAGGAGCTGTCGTGTCCCTTTCCATCGGTATCGTGGGCCTGCCCAACGTAGGCAAGTCGACGCTGTTCACCGCGCTTACCAAAAAGACCGGTCTTGCCGCCAACTATCCGTTCGCCACGATCGACCCCAACGTGGGTATTGTCGACGTGCCCGATAGCCGTCTGCAAAAGCTCGCCGACATCGTCAACCCGGGTCGCATCGTGCCGGCAACGGTCGAGTTCGTCGACATCGCAGGTCTGGTGAAGGGCGCTAACGAGGGCGAGGGTCTGGGCAACCAGTTCCTGGCCAACATTCGCGAGACCGATGCCATCTGCGAGGTCGTGCGCTACTTTAAGGACCCCAACGTCATGCGCGAGGTGGGCCGCACCGGCGAGTTCGTCGATCCCGCCGGCGATGCCGACACCATCATGACCGAGCTCATCCTGGCCGACATGGGCACGCTCGAGAAGCAGCTGCCCAAGCTCGAGAAGGAGGCCAAGCGCGACAAGGAGCTCATGCCCAAGTTCGAGGTGGCCAAGCGTCTGCTTGCCTGGCTCAACGAGGGCAAGCGCGCTGCGTCTATGGAGATGACCGACGAGGAGCGCGCCGCTGCCAAGGGCCTGTTCCTGCTCACCATGAAGCCCATCTTGTATGTGGCCAACGTGGACGAGGATATGCTCAACGACGACCTGGCGCCCATCGACGGCGTCAAGCCGCTGCCCATCTGCGCCAAGATCGAGGCCGAGCTTTCCGAGCTCGATCCCGAGGACGCTGCCGACTACCTGGAGAGCCTGGGCCTGGAGCAGCCCGGCCTGGACGTGCTCGCGCAGGCCGCTTACAAGCTGCTCGGCCTGCAGTCGTTCTTTACGGCCGGCGAGATGGAGGTCAAGGCCTGGACGGTTCGTCAGGGTGCGACCGCCCCGCAGGCCGCTGGCGTCATCCACACCGACTTTGAGCGCGGCTTTATTAAGGCCGAGGTCATTGGCTATGACGACTACATCGAGCTCGGCGGCGAGCAGGGCGCCAAGGCCGCCGGCAAGCTGCGTATCGAGGGCAAGGACTATGTCATGGCCGATGGCGATGTCGTGCACTTCCGCTTTAACGTGTAAGGACGACGCATATGTTTAAATATGGCAAAAAAGCTGGCTACATGGGTATTGCGCTGCTCGTACTTGCGGTGATTCCGCTGGTGGTCGCAGCGTGTGTTATCCCCAACATTGGTCCCGAGGTTGCAACAAAGTTTAATGCCGCCGGCGAGGCGACGCGCTGGGGCAAGAGCTACGAGTTGCTGGCGCTGCCGGTGCTCAACTTGCTGCTGAGCGTGGCGACGTACTTTACGGCGGGACGCCAGGCAAAGAACAATGATGACTCCGCCGCCATGGCGCGCATCGTGTGCGAGCGCTATCTGCGTAACGGTTGCATCACGGGTGTGTTCCTCAACGTGATCAACGTCTACTTTATGTATTCGGCGATTACCGGTATGGGCTTTGGCCTGGGCTTTTAGCTTGCGCCTTTAGGCAACGAGCCTGCAAGCATATTCGATGGCTGCTGCGAGGCCGCCGCTCGATCGTGGTTTAAAGACCATGTCGGCGGCGGCCTCGTTTTCGTATCCGGCGCCGCGAAGGGTGAGCGCGATACCGGCTTCTAAGAGAAGGGGCAGGCCACGTTGGCTGGTTGCTATTACAAAGGCCTGGGCAAGGGCGCAGCCGTGCGTCTGGCATTGAGCGGCGAGCTCGCCTTGTGTTGGGCGGGGGAGCAGTGCGGTCGCGACGCGGCTCGATAGCAGTGCTGCGGCCGTGCGTTCGTCCGGGGAGAGATATTCGGCCTCAATGACGACAAGCCTGGGCTGTACGCCGTCCGCGCAATGTGATCTTTGACGTATGGAAATCGAGCAAGCCGACATAGAAAACTCCTGTATATTCGGCAAAACGTAAACTATAGTTTACGTTTTTGTTTTGCTCCATTTCAAACTCGTCTGCATGAATGAACATGCGAAACAGATTCTTGGCGAGCGAGTCGAGCGGACGCGCAAGGCCCTTGGTATTTCTAAGGTCGATTTTTGCCTAGCGGTCGGAATCAGCCGACCTTATCTCGACCGAATCGAGGACGGAACGGCAAACAGTACGCTCGAGATTCTATTTAAAATTGCGCCCGCGCTTGGCATGACGGTGTCAGAGCTACTCGAGGGCATCGAGTAGGCGTTTTTGCCAGATCTGTCGCTTACTGAACGGGTCCCCCCGACTGCGGCGTGCAAAAAGGCGAGTATTCAGCATCCCTCAATAATTTGACGGCAACTGGAACCACAAATACGATGCATGTTGCTTTGGATTATCCACATAATTCGATAATATGAGGAATAATAGGCGCGCGTCACGAGCCTTTTGGACCGAGAAGCGCTTTACAGCCAGCGTTTTTAACGTTTCCAGAAGGGATGGATGCTGAGTATTCCGTTTTTTGCACGTCGCGAGGGGTACCACGTGCCCAGCTAGGCTCAAATAGGCGGTTCTTGTTTTGGCTATACCATCGGGATGCGGTCGTGGTTGACCTGGCTGTAGAACAAGCGCTGGATTTCGGCTGCATCGCGTGACTGGCCGAGTGCCCACATGGTTTTGGCCACGAGTGTCTCGGTGGTCATATCATCGCCGCGCAAAATACCCGGATGGTCGGCGTAGGCACGGCCGACCTCATAAACACCCAGGTCAAGGCCCTCTTCGGGGACCTGCGTGGTCATAACGACCGTGCGGCCCGAATCGACCCAGCGGAAAATTGTCTCCTGGAATGACTCGCCGGACTCGCCAAACTCGGGAATACCGCCAATGCCAAAGGTCTCCAGAATCACGGCGTCGTAGCTATCGGCAAGGGCGTCGAGGATGCCCGGGTTTACGCCGGGTGTAAGCTTGAGTACAAATACGCGCGGGTCGATGCTGTCGTAGAAACGCACCGGGTTTTCGCCCTGATGCGTGCCGTGAAGCCCGTTGCGCACGATGCGGTCGTTGCGGATATAGGCGATGGGCGGATAGTTGACGCTAATGAACGCGTTAAAGCTCATGGTGCGCTGCTTGCGGGCGCGCGTGCCGGCAATGGCCACGCCGCCAAACACGATCGAGACGTCGTGCGAATGCTCGTCGAGCGCATAGAGCAGGCTCTGGTACAGATTGAGCTTGGCGTCGGTAAATGGATTGCCCATGGGCTTTTGCGAGCCGGTGAGCACGATGGGCTTGGGGCTGTCCTGAATCAGATAGGAAAGCGCCGCCGCGGTGTAGCTCATGGTGTCGGTGCCGTGCAGAATCACGAAGCCGTCGTGGTCGGCATAACCCTCGACGATGACGTCGCGGATACGCATCCAGTCGCTCGGACGCATATTGGTGCTGTCGATGTTCATGGGCTGCACGACGTCGAGCTCGCAGAGGCCCGAGATCTCGGGGACGCTCTGGGCGAGCTCCTCACCGGTCAGGGCGGGGGAGAGGCCGTTGCCGTCCTCGGTCGATGCAATGGTGCCGCCCGTGGCGATGAGAAGGATGCGCTTCATGCTGGTATTCCTATCGTATTTGCCGCCGCAGAGGCGGAGTCGTTCGGCAGTATTGTGGCACAGGGCGTCCAATGTTCAAACGTATTACATCATCTGTAACGTTTGGTAACACTTCAATTGCCGTCAAATAGGCCCCGGTCGTGCGTTTGCCGTGCGCTGATGGCTGCGAGGGACGAGAAACCCCATATAACGTGTACACTATGTAAGCTGTTTTCGTTTATTCGCGCGGGTGGGCACAGGCTCCCCGCCAACAAGAGGGGGAAACCATGGATCAAAAGGCTTCCGCAAAGGTCCTCGTACTCGACTTTGGTGCGCAGTACGGTCAGCTCATTGCCCGTCGCGTCCGCGACCTCAACGTGTATTCCGAGATCGTTCCCTGCGACATCTCGGCCGATGAGATTCGCGAAATGAACGCCTCTGCGCTCATCCTCTCTGGCGGCCCGGCTTCTGTGTATGCCGAGGACGCTCCGTCCATCGATCCCGCCATCTTTGACCTGGGCCTTCCCGTTCTGGGCTTTTGCTACGGCCATCAGATCACGGCCGTGACGCTCGGCGGCAAGGTCGGTCACTCCGAGGTGGGCGAATACGGCCGCGCCACCATCACGCGTACGGCCGGCGCCAAGCTCTTTAACTCCACGCCTATGGAGCAGACCGTGTGGATGAGCCACCGCGACGCCGTGTCCGAGGTGCCCGAGGGCTTTACCGTTACCGCCAGCACCGACGTGTGCCCGGTTGCCGCCATGGAGTGCGTCGAGCGCAAGATCTTCACCACGCAGTTCCACCCCGAGGTCAAGCACTCCGAGTACGGTCAGCAGCTGCTGAGCAACTTTCTGTTTGAGATCTGCGGCCTGGAGCCCAACTGGAGCATGGATAACCTGGTCGAGACCATGACAGCCGAGTTCCGCGAGAAGGTCGGCGACGACCGCGTGATTCTGGCCCTGTCCGGCGGCGTCGACTCCTCCGTCGTGGCTGCGCTGGGCGCTCGCGCCGTGGGCAAGCAGATGACCTGCGTGTTCATCAACCACGGCCTGCTGCGCAAGGGCGAGCCCGAGCAGGTGGAGGAGGTCTTCACCAAGCAGTTTGACGTCGACTTTATCCACGTCCACGCCGAGGACCGTTATGCCGAGCTTCTGGCCGGCGTGACCGAGCCCGAGGAGAAGCGCCGCATCATCGGTACGCAGTTCTGGAAAGAGTTCTTCGCCGTGGCGCAGCAGCTCGAGACCGATGGCAAGCCGGTCAAGTACTTGGCTCAGGGCACCATCTACCCCGACATCATTGAGTCCGGCGCTCGCAAGACGGGCGGCAAGACGGCTACCATCAAGAGCCATCACAATCTGATCCCGTTCCCCGAGGGCGTGCACTTCGACCTTATCGAGCCGCTCGACCACTTCTTTAAGGACGAGGTCCGCGCGCTTGGTCTGGCGCTCGGTCTGCCGGGTCATATCGTGTTCCGCCAGCCTTTCCCGGGCCCGGGTCTGGCCATCCGCATCATCGGTGCGGTCGACAAGGAGAAGCTCGAGATCCTCAAGAATGCCGACGCCATCGTGCGCGAGGAGCTCGACGCCTATAACCAGCGTCTGTTTGAGCAGACCGGCGAGCGCAACTCCGAGCATAGCTGCTGGCAGTATTTCGCCGTCCTGCCCGACATTAAGTCCGTCGGCGTTATGGGCGACGAGCGCACCTACCAGCGCCCAATTATCCTGCGTGCCGTCGAGTCCAGCGATGCCATGACCGCCGACTGGGCCAAGCTGCCCTACGACGTCCTGGCCCGCATCTCCGGCCGCATCGTGGCCGAGGTTCCCGGCGCCAACCGCGTGTGCTACGACATCACGTCCAAGCCGCCCGCGACGATTGAGTGGGAGTAGTCTGACAGGGTTCTGACCTGTATTTTTGAGTGCCGCACTGTGCTGCTGAGTTTCGTTTTGTACGAGAGTCACGGCAAAGCCGCCAGCGACATTGGTGAGTAAATCCGATTATCGAGCCTCTGTTCCCGCGTCGGAACGGAGGCTTTTTCTTTGGCTATTTACTCCCTTTCACCTGCAATTTCGCGATTTACTCCCCGTGTTTCGAGACGGCAAGGCACGGGGCGGTATTCGGAGGAATGGGAGTAAGGATTTATCCCGAGTGAGTAGACGCGCGATTTTTGTCCCCGAGAACGAAAAGGGGCCGTTTTAGGTCCTTTGAAACTCAAATCGAACTCAATAGGCCTTTTGACGGTCTCTGTGCGGCGTTTTCCCAGGTCGTTAATGGGGAGTAAAGAATCTCACCGTCTCAAGGAAAGCGGGAGTAATCAGGGGAAATGCCGCGGGGTACCGCCGTGTGCCGCCATGTAAGCCACCGCGTCATTTACTCCCCAGGTGCGCCGAAAATGCCTTTGCATGCAATGGGGAGTAAAAACTCAACATACGCAGGCGTGAGCGGCGCTCACCGCCTAGCTTGGCGTCCTGATTCGGTTGCGCTGGTTGCGAAATGCGGGGAGCCGCTACAGCGAGGCTTTCCAGTCCTCGTATTCGTCGGCGTCGATCTCGCCGTTCTCGAGCTGCGCGCGCTTCTCTGCCCACAGCTCGATCGCCGTCGCGGCTTTGGGCGCGTGCGGAGCCTTGGGGTTCAGGGAGAGGCCCGTGCCGTCGGCGGAGGGAACGATGCCGAACGAGTCCTCGAGCCGCACGAGCAGCGACATGAGGTCGCCCGCGGTCTCGACGCCATAGTCCTTGAGGGCGTTGACGGACACGCCGAGCGCCGCGGAGATGGACTCGAGCAGCTCGGGCTTGACGGCGCGGATGCCGCTCTCGTAGTGGCGCACGGCCCCCTCGGTCAGGCCGACGGCCTCGGCGAGTTGAGCCTGCGTCATGCCGCGCGACTTGCGGTACCGCCTTATGTTTTTGCCTACGGACATGCGCCCTCCTCCTGGAATTACGTATCAGCACATCTTATCAGCGTACGTAAATGTACGCAATTCTATTGACAGTACAGATACGTACGTTTACTCTGAATCTGTAAACCGTACGTATTCGTACGCCATTGATTGGAGGAGCCATGGACGAGAAGGTGGCGAAGACGCCGAGGCCGCACATGCTGGACGCCGACGAGGTCGCGGAGCTGCTGAGGATCAAGAAAGGCAGCGCCTACGAGGTGATCAGGAAGATAAACGCCGAGCAGGAGGCGCGCGGGCGCGTGGTTATCCGCGGACGCGTCCGGAGCGACGTCTTCGACGCCCTGTACTTCCCGGAGGTGGACTGACATGCCCGTGTACAAGGATGGCAACAACGGCACGTTCTACGTGCAGTGCTACTACCGCGACGCCCGCGGCTCGAAGCGCCACAAGACGAAGCGCGGCTTCTCCTCCGAGGTGGAGGCCGCAGTGTGGGAGAGCCAGTTCAAGAGCCTTAACGGCGGGGCCATGGACATGACGTTCTCCGAGTTCGTCGAGGTGTACGCCTCCGAGGTGAAGCCGCGCGTACGCGAGCACACGTGGATCACCAAGGAGTACATCATCAACGACAAGCTCGTGCCGTTCTTCGGAGACATGCGCATGTGCGACGTGAGGCCGATCGACCTCATCAGGTGGCAAAACGAGCTCACCGAGCACCGGGACGCCGACGGGAAGCCCTGGGCGCCGACGTACCTGCGCACGGTGAACAACCAACTGAACGCCATCTTCAACCACGCCGAGCGCTACTACGGCCTCACCGACAACCCGGTGCGCAGGGTCGACAAGATAGGCTCGAAGAAGGGCGGCGAGATGCAGTTCTGGACCAAGGACGAGTACCTGAGGTTCAGCGAGGCGGTCATGGACAAGCCGCTGTCGTTCCACGCCTTCGAGCTGCTGTACTGGACGGGCATACGCTGCGGCGAGCTCCTGGCGCTCACGCCGTCCGACTTCATGCTGGATAGCTCGCGGCTGCGCATCAACAAGTCGTACCAGAGCCTCCACGGCGTGGACACCGTGACCGACCCCAAGACGCCCAAGTCCGTGCGCACGATCGTCATGCCCG
This sequence comes from Collinsella sp. AF02-46-1, assembly GCA_934876235.1. Lineage (GTDB taxonomy): Bacteria > Actinomycetota > Coriobacteriia > Coriobacteriales > Coriobacteriaceae > Collinsella. Next base: position 27,788 of record CAKXKM010000016.1, read on the forward strand.
CCTTCCTTCGCGACGAGATGGCGGACTTCATCGAGATGCGCGACGACGTCGCCCCCGACGAGCGCCTGTTCGCCGTGACCAAGCACTTCCTGGCCCACGAGATGGAGCGCGGGTGCAAGGCGTCGGGCGTGAAGCGCATCCGCATACACGACATACGCCACAGCCACGTGAGCCTGCTGATCGAGATGGGCTTCTCCGCGCTGGCCATCGCCGAGCGCATGGGCCACGAGGCGGTGGACATCACCTACCGCTACGCGCACCTGTTCCCCACGAAGCAGGACGAGATGGCCGCCGCGCTCGATGGAGCGAGGGGGTAAGCAAGATGCCGTGCGAGAACAGCGCCCGCAAGCGCAGCAAGACGATGGCGTTTCGCTGCACGCCCGAGGAGCACAAGCTCATATGCGAGATGGCAGCCTGGAGCGGCATGAGCAGGCAGGACTACATCATCGCCAAGCTCACCGATACCCAGGTCGAGGTGAGGCCCTCTGTAAGCGTGCAGAAGGCGTTGAAGGACTCGATGGCGGAGTTGTCCAAGGAAGTACGGCTGGCGGCCTCCTACGGCGAGCTGAGCGAGTCCCTGCAGCAGAGGATCGAGCTCGTGATGAGGTTCTTCCTGGCGCTCGGCGAGGGGGTTGAGGCACCAGTGACGGAAGCGCCACCGCAAACCTCGCATTTGGAAGAGCCGACAACATCCGTCATGGATGCGGGCTCCGACACCGCAAGCATCTTCGAGATGGGGCGCATGTAAGGTTTAACGCCAGACCTCCAACGCCTTGTCCGCAAGCCATTCGGCGCGATCGGCGATATCGCCCTCGTCCCAAGACTCCTTCTCCAGGGCGCCGGCCATGGTCGCAAGGCCGGCGGCGCAGAGGGCAAGACCGTCCTTGTATCCCTTTCCCTGCTTCTTGGTGGGCCAATCGGCATCGCGGATGGAGGCGTTGAGCGAATGCGTGATGATGGCGAGGTTGCCGAGCGTGAGGAGCTTCCTGTCCCTTCGCGTGGCAGCCTCATCGTCGAGGGCTCCCCATTTGTTGCGCCACTTCTTGGGCATCATGTGTTCGAGGGTGTACTGGTTGAACCCGAGCAGGGCCGTGCTGCTCATGCCTGGGCGAATGGCGCTTTCCAGCAGATAGAGAACGCCCTTGGACTGAAGGTTGTACAGACACGATTCCTCGAACGCCCTTCGAACCTCGTCATCGCCGGGCATGTACGTCGTCGCCTCTTCGTTTGCTTCAAGAGCCTTCCTCAGCGTCTCCGCGTCCTTCACCTCGTTCAGGATCAGCGAGGTGAACAGCCTGTTGTAGTTCTTCGTGGTCGCCTGAACCAGCGTTCGGCGGACGATGTAGCTCTCAAGCAGGGCGAAGACCTCGGATTCCTCGCCCGAAGACTCCGCGTTCTTGCGAACGTAGAGCACGTACGGGATGAGCGTCGAGTTCTTGAGGCCGAATATCAGCACGTTCAGGCGCTCGACGCCGGGAGCGGAGGGGATGTCCGCGTCGCAGTAGCCGGGGTCGAACGTGGACTCGAACACCTCGGCATACGCCTTCATGCTGTCGAGGATCTCGTCCTTGTCTCCGTTGCAGTACCTGCCGATGAAGTCCTTGTAGGACTGGAAGAGGTTGGACGTGCGCGAATAGAAGAGCTTGTCCTCGGTCGTGACGCCGCGCTTCTTGTCCTGAACCAGGATCTGGAGGAACGCGTCGAAGAACAGGTCGACGAGCGTGCGCTTGATGCGCCCGGTAACGACCTCCTGCTCCCAATACTCCCTCTTCTCCGCCGTGGGTTCGAAGACGTCCTCCCAGCACTCCTTGAACGCCTGCTCGTTCTCGCGGTTGAAGAAGTAGTTCTTGAGGAGCTCCGCCGTCGTCAGGCGCACCCCGAGCGAGTTGATGGTGTCGAATATCTGCTGCTCGTCCTCGCCCTCGGTGAGATCGATGCAGACGAACTGGACGTTCGACTTGATCGTGTTCCTGTCGACCTTCTCTGGGTCGATGTTCTTGAGGAAATAGTTGTAGGCAAGGACGATGGACGAGGAGCCCTCGACAGGCTCGCAGCCCGTGGCGCTGACGACCTTCTCGAAATCCTGCCGGTCGTACTTGCCATGTCTCAAGGCGACTTCGCCGGTCTCCAGGACGAAATCTCGCTCGAACAGCCTATCGGCGTCGATTCTCGCGCAGAGTGCCTTGAAGAAGATGACCATGGTCGTGAGGCGCTGCTGGCCGTCGATGACTGTGCGAACCTCGGACACCTCGGACCAAGTGTTGCCGGAGGAGGCTTGCTTCAGGATGATCGAGCCCAGGAAATAAGGTCGCTTCGAAGCCGTGACGAACTCCATGTCGCCGAGGAAGCGCTCCCATTGCTCTTCTCCCCAGACGTACGCCCTTTGGTAGAAAGGTATTTCGAGCAGGCGCGATCCGTTGAACACGCCGCTTATCGTAGATTTTCCTGCATCCATCCTTAAAGCCCTATCTTTCCTTCGCAGTTGTTACTTATGAGCCAATATCGTCAGTGCGCCGTTCGGCCTCTTAGTATTCCAGGCTCTTGGCATCTTCTCCCAGCAGGCGCTCGAAGACGATACGCAGGTCCTCGTCATCGAGGTAGCCGCCCTCAAGGCAGCCGCGGTCGATGGCGTCGAGCATCGTCTGCTCCTTCTCCTTCAAGCGGTCGTAGATCACGGCGTCGAGGGATAGCTCCCTGCCGTCGCGCATGAACTTCTCGCGCATGAAGTAGTAGCGCGTCTTCTGGTCGTCGGGCAGGCCCAGACGGTGTATGCGGTCCTTTGACTGCAGCAGGTGCACCAAGTTGTAGCTGTACTCGAAATACACCGCGTCGTGGCAGACGCTGTGCAGAGAGACCGACTCGGCAAGCGTCTGCGGGTTGGTCACGAGCACCCTGAAGCGCCCCGCGCGGAAGTCGTCCAGAATCTCGCGTCTCTCTTCCTGTGGCGTGGCGCCGTAGATCGCCTCTGCCGGAATCCCCATGGCGGCGAGGTCGCGGCGGAGGTTGCTGATGCTGCGTACGAAGATGCACCATACTATGACGGGGCGGCCTTCGGCGACGATGCGCTCCACGAGCCGCTCGCACGCCACGAGCTTCGAGCTCGGGCGGCTTCGCTCGATGGCCTCGTAGAACGTCTGCGAGAAGTCGACGTAGTCGATATCCGAGTAGTCATCGCCGACCTGGTCGAGCACGTACTCGAGGTCGCCTGGGTCCACTGCAGAGCAGAGCATCTCGGGGTCGCTCTCGAGCTGCAGGGTGCGTATGATCCTCGCGAGCGCGTTGGGGCAAGACGCGTACAGGACTCGCAGCAATGTGTCCTCATCGGGCGTCGCCTCGACCTCCACGATCTCGTCGGGCTCCGGGCGCGGCACGCCGAGCTCGTCCTTGTTCGTTCGGCAGAAGAAGGGCGCCAGGCTGTCGTTGAGGCTTGCCTGGAGGTCCGCATCGGGCGCGCGGAGCTCGCCCGGCTCGTAGCCGAAGAACGTGTCGTAGTCCTCGGGGTACAGGATGTGCAGCAGGTTGTAGATGTCCTGGTAGGTGTTCGGGATGGGCGTTCCCGTAAGGGCGATCACGAACTTCGCGCCGTCGGCCGCCTCGAGCGCGGCTTCCGCGCGCCTGCCGCCGATGGCCTTCACCCGGTGCACCTCGTCGAAGACGAGCAGGGTCTGGTCGGGGATGATGGCATGCAGCTCCCGCACGTAGCCCGAGAGCGACTCGTAGTTGAACGTGAACAGGTTGCACGCGCCGCTGTCGAGCGACAGCGCGTTGCGCCTGCGCTCGGTCGACATCGCCGCTATGGCGGGGTCTCCCAGCGAGAAGCAGCTCAAAGGCAGCTTATCCCCGAAGGTGGCGACCCACTCCTTCTCCCACGACTCGAAGCCGTTCTTGGGGCAAACCACCACGATGCGGCGCGCGAGCCCCAAATGGCGAAGGTAGGCGAACACGCCGAGCACCGTCGCGGTCTTGCCGGCGCCGGGCACCGAGAAGTCGGCCGCGCGCCCAACCGTCGCCATGAAGAAGGCGTCGAGCATCTGCCGGTCGCGCAGGGGACGCACCATCGAGGCGTTCACTACGTCGCGGAACTCCCGGAAGCGCGGCCCCAGCTGGGGGTCGTCGGCGATGCCCTCGGCGGTCTGCGCCTTGATGGCCAACCCCACCTCGGAGCGCTCGCGGATGTAGGTCTCGCCGGCGTTCA
>CAKXKM010000016.1:31992-33199 GCA_934876235.1 Collinsella sp. AF02-46-1
CCGAAGCTCGGGTCAACCGCGACCTCGACGCCGTGGCCGTCGGCCTCCATGATCGCCTCGAGCATGTCCTGGCACTCGCGAAGGCCCATGCCGCCGTCGAGTAGGATGCGGTCGCGATCGGTGCCGTCGACGGCGCTCGCCGGGTAGTACAGCCAGGCGCGCCATGCGGCCGAGGCCATGAACGAGGCGATGTCTTGCCCCTCGATGCGCAGGTACATGCCGGGGCGCGCCTCGTCGTAGCAGACGACGGCCCTAGGCGCGCTCATCGATCTCACCGATCAGCTCTTCCACCTTGTCGGCGACGGCAACGAGGTTGCGGCGCACCTTCTCGAGCTCGTCGGGTCCCAGCACGTCGAGCATCTCGGGAAGGATCTTCTCGAGCTCGGAGAGGCAGTCGGCGGATTTCTTGGCGGGCGTGTCCATGAGCTTGACGCGGCGCACGGTCTCTCTTGCGCGGTCGCCTGCGCGCTTGAAGCCGTCGACGAGGTTGCCGTCCGAGCGCAGCTCGCTCACCTTCTCGCGCGTGAGGGCGTCGGGACCCATCTTCTCGAGGAGCTCGGACATGGCCTGCAGCTCGGCGGCCTTGAAGTCGGCCTCCGCATCCGTGCCTGCCACGCTGCCGAAGTCTCTCACGTATCGGGTGATGTCGCCCTCGGGCTGCACCACCATGTTGGCGAACATGAGTCGTTTGACAAGCTGTTTGTCGCGCCTGTTGTCGTACTTCTTCAGCACGCGGCTGAACTCGCCCAAGGGGCCATCGACCTTGAGGGCGCGGGCGAGGTGGTACTGCTCGGGGGCCTGGCAGAATTCGAGGAACTCCTCCATGTACTGGGCGCGGTCGACGAGTTTTTTCACCTCCGCCTCGGTCATGCCCGTCGCGTTGCCGTACTCCGCAGGGGTTATGAGGTGGTTCTTAACCACGTCGCGGTATACGCCGACGAGGCGGTCGACGGGATCGTACGCCACCTTCTCCTCTTCGCCGATTTGGATGGCGAGCTCGAGCAGCTTGATGCGCTTGGGGTCGCTGCCTGTGGCGTCGTCGAGGATGGCGGCCTCGAACCAGCCCGCCTCGTTGTTCGCCCGCGCGAGGCGGCGGACGCAGGTCAGGCGTCGGTTGCCGTCGATGACGCGTCCGTCGTTGAGCACGATGCCCGGCCTAAGCTGGCCGCGAAGGGCGATGCTCTTCTCGGTCTTCCTGAGCGCGCCG
>CAKXKM010000017.1 GCA_934876235.1 Collinsella sp. AF02-46-1
CGATAACCCCGCGCGAAAGCCCCCGGCGCTTGGCAAACCCTCGCGGGCGAATCTCACCCGCCTCCATCAGTCTACCTTGCAAGAAGGGCCCCGCCGGGCTTACGCCTGACGGGGCCCTGTCGTGTAGGTGAGGTCTTATGCGACCGAACGGTTTGGCCTTAGGCCTCCATCTCGGCGAGCTCCTCCTTGGAGAAGCCGGAGACAAAGACGACGGCAGCGGCGATGACAAAGGAGATTGCCATACCAACGATAGCCCAGACGGTGTTCATCTGGCCACCCTGCAGGTAGTTGGTGAAGACCAGGAAGTTGGAGGCACCGCCTGCGAGGTAGTAGGTAACCCCCATGAGGCCGGAGAACACAGCGCCGATGGCACCGCCGATGAACATGCCAAACATGGTGCGACGGAAGCGCATGAGGATGCCGAAGAGCGCGGGCTCGGTGACGCCGCCGGCGATGGCGGAGATGACGTAACCGATGGCGAGAGACTTCTCGTCGGGGTTCTTCATCTTGAGGAAGGCACCGAAGGCGCAGCCCCAGACAGCGGCCATAGCGCAGTTGGTGGAAACGAAGACGAAGGGATCGTAACCGGCAGCGATGATCTGAACCTGGGCGAGCAGGATGACGGGCATGTGCATGCCGCAGACCACGAAGAGCTGCCAGAAGGCGCCGAGGACGGCCATGACGATCAGGATGCCGATGCCGCCAAGGTCAGCAAGGCCGAAGAGGGCGTTGGCGATCAGCGTACCGATCTCGTTGCCGATCGGAGCGAGGACGATGAAGGCAATGGGGATCGTGACGATCATGGTGCAGAACGGCGTGAAGACCGTGGAGAGCACGTCGGGCATGACCTTCTTAAAGAACTTCTCGACGAAGTAGAGGACAGGCACCGAAAGGATGATCGGCAGGACGGACTGCTGATAGTTGGCAGCAGCGATCTGGATGCCGTAGACGGAGATGATGCCGCCGCCCTCCTGGGTGGCGACGCTCACCACGGAAGGAGCCATGAGGGCGCCACCGAGCAGCATGCCGAGCACCGGGCTGGCGCCGAGCTTCTTAGCCGCGGCATAACCCAGGTAGATGGGGATAAAGGTGAACGTGGCCTCGTACAGCGTGGTGTAGAGGAACGTATAGGTCGGGTCGTCGGCCGAGAGCACACCGAGCATGGTGGGGCCGAGGACGGCCGCGATGGTACGGAACAGACCGCCGGCCATGAGCAGCGGGATGAGCTGGGTCATGGAGCCCGACAGATAGTCGAGGATGATATTGGGCAGGTTCTTGAGCTCGAACTTCTCCTTGGGAGCATCGAGGTTCTCGTTGACGGCCTCACCCTGCTTGACACCGGAGATGGCGACGAACTCGGCGAGCACCTTGGGCACGTTCTGGCCGATGATGACCTGGAGCTGGCTGCCGGCGAACTGGCAACCCAGAACACCCTTGACCTTCTTGATCTTCTCCACGTCGGCCTTGCTGTTATCCTTGAGCGTCAGACGCAGGCGCGTCATGCAGTTGGTGGCAACGGAAACATTCTCCGCACCGCCCACGAGCTCGAGGACATCGGTGGCAATCTGCTTGTTATCTACTGCCATGGGACCCCTCCCCATATCTTCGTGTGCCAGCCCCCTTGGGCTTAGGCACGCCTTTGGCCCGGCGACTATAACCCCTTACGGTTGCCGGACCCTTGGATACGCTTTTGTAAACAAGGTGTTTACTGAACGTTTACGGGCTTTAGTTTACACGGAGCGCCGAATTTATGGCAATTTTGCCGTCTACAGTCCGGTGAACGGTAGGAAATCGGGGGTGAACGTATTTGAATGGCGGGAGATGGTCTCTTTGACCCTCTATTGATATATAGCCATTTACGTGGGATTTTATTTTGATGAACACCTCACTGATCTGTTAACTCATCAACAGAATCCCTGCTAGAAGCTAGTAAACATACGTTTAGTAGTTCACGACGTGTTCAATTTTGCCGTTTACCGAGTTCATCTGGTTATTCTTCAATTCTAGATTACACTAAACATGTTTAGTTTGTATTGCCGCAGATGCCAGGCATTCGCGGCGCAAGGGAGGCAGCTCATGAAACTCAAATTGTGTACCTACGCAACCGTCACCACCTTGGGCGACTTTGGCCCCTGGATCAGCAAGGTCGTACTCGACCTGCCCTGCACCGTGCGCGCCAACGACATCGACGCGAACACCTTCCATATATATGTAGAGCGTCACGAGCGCTCGGGCGATGTTCTGATGCGCAAGGAACGCGGCGCCGACCATGCCGCGCCCTCCGTGGGTTACATCGACATTCTCGCCGCATATCCGTGCGACGAGAACGGACGTAAGCTCGCCGTGGGCACCCATGTGGCGCTCGAGGTCGCCGAGCAGCGCCTGACCAAAAAGATCGAAGGCGGCGTCATGGGCTCGCGCATGCTCGATGACCAGTTGCACATCACGCAGCTCGCGGCTCTTCCCGGCAACGACGGCGACGATCCCACCTGCGGCCTGGTCTTCGACACCTGCCGTGGCGATATCTGCCCTGCGCTCAAAGGCTGGAGCAACGACACGCAAAAGACCGCCGTCGACGGTATCGCGCTCGAATACGGCTTCTTTGAGCCCAGCTTTAAGGCCGAGGACTCGGCATGCTTCAACCCCTTTGCGCCCGAGGCCACGGCCGTGCCCCAAAAGGCACCGCTCGTGGTGTATCTGCACGGCGCCGGCGAGGGCAAGGGCGCCACGCAGGGCGAAGGCGCCACGCGCGCCTATATCGGCAACCGCGTGACGGCCATCAGCCAGGCGCAGATCCAGCGCTACTTTGGCGGCTTTGCCTGGGTGCTCGTACCGCAGTCGCCCACGTTTTGGATGGACAACGGCGTCGAGCAGCTTGGTCACTCCAACCAGAGCATCTACTCCCCCGTGCTCAAGGCACTTATCGATGAGTTTGTCGCCGAGCATGCCGACCGCATCGACACCGACCGCATCGTGGTCGCCGGTCTTTCCAACGGCGGCTTTATGACCCTGCGCCTGTGCGCCGACTACCCCGATTTCTTCGCCGCGGGCCTTCCCTGCTGCGCCCCGTGGTACAACGCCACGGACGAGGACGTGGCCGCGCTCGCCAAGACGCCGCTGTGGTTTACGCACTCCAAGGGCGACGAGCTCGTGTCACCGCAACAGACCGTGCTGCCGCTCACGGCGCGCCTGCGCGATGCCGGCGCCAACGTGCATCTCACCTACTTTAGCCATGTCGAGGACCTGACCGGCGTGTATCGCGAGGCCGACGGCTCGGCCAAGAAGACGTTCAACCACGGCGTGTGGATCCACCAATTCAACGACCTGTGTTATCAAGACTTCGACGGGGGCAACGTACTCATCGACGGCGAGCCGGTGGGCTGCTGGGAGTGGTCGGCCAGGGTCGACCGCTAAGCCCTCCCATCGCGGGGACCGGGGTTTAGTCTTGCAAACGTCCTCGGGCATGCATGGGCTGGCGCTTTGCGCTTCGCGCTGCGCCTGCCCATGCCCCCTGCGGAGTGTTTGCAAGACTAAACCCCGGTCTCCGCCGCGTTGACGTTGCTGTGACCCTGGCCGGCCGCTTCTAGCGGGCCGCCGGGTCGGTGGCGATGGGGGTATGGGTCCCGTCTTGCCTTGCGCGTAACTGGCTGAATTGATTTTGATTGGAGCTGTTCCTATGTCCCAGAAGTTGACTCGGGTGATTGTTACCACTGATATGGAAGTCGATGATATGAACTCGCTTGTTCATTTGGCTCTGTATCTCAACTTGCTTGATGTTCAGGCTGTGGTGTATACGGCTTCGCAGTATCACTTTCTTGGGGATGGGGTTCGTACGCTCGGCGAGGTGAATTCGCATTGGCGGACCAAAGGGCGGCGCTCTTATGAGTGGGCTGTTGTGCCTCATGAGCCCGATCCGCTAGCCGGCGAGCTTCGTGAGTATCGGCCGTTTCCCGAGCATTGGATTGAGAGTCTCTGGAGTAATGAATATGCCCAGGCTTGGCCGCAGTTGCAAGCAAATGCGGCCGCTGCCGGTGAGCCGCCGTTTCCCACGCCCGCCCAGATGATCGAGCGCACCTTTGTGGGAAATGTTGCCTTTGAAGGTGATGTGACTGAGGAAACTGAGGGGTCTCGCGTAATTGCGCAGGCGATTCTGGATGATGATCCGCGTACGTTATGGTTGCTCAGCTGGGGTGGTATGAATACGATCGTTCGCGCCCTCATGAGTATTGCCGAGCGCTATCGCGCCACGCCCGAGTGGCCCGCCGTGCAGCAGCAGGTCTATCAGAAGGTGCGCGTGATGGGCGTTGCCGATGGCGTGGGACAGGACAACTCGTGGCTCGACCATGGGCGCGAGCTCTTTCCCGAGCTCATCTTTTGGCGTACGCCCTATATGTATGGCAACTATTTCGACGCCAAAACAGCTCAGCCCGATACGCTGCCGCTGTTTAAGGCTCCCTGGCCCGAGCAGAATCTCACGCAGGGCAACGGCCCCCTCATGGCACGCTATATGCTCTATGGCGATGGTAAGGTCTACGAAAACGAACCCGAGCGCTTTCAGTTTGGCAAGCATGCCCGCCTGGATTGGGGCCTGGAAGGCATGCCCGCGGTGCAGTTTGAGCGCGGCGACTTTATGGCCGAAGGCGACAGCATGACCTATATTCCACTGCTGCCGTTTGGCCTGCGCGGCATCGACGACCGCGACTTCGATACGCTGCTGGGCCGCATGTTTCTTGATGGACACCCCGATGCGAGCGCGCCCGCCGGTTTTGCCTCCATCGGCACGCCCGCAGACGACAATCTCAATCCCTATCTGCGTGCCTATCAGGAAAACTTTGCCGCCCGCGCGCAATGGTGCGCCCATGATCCGGCCATCTGCTCGCATCCGGCACATGTTGTCGAGGTCACGGCCGACCGTAGCGCCGCAGCCGGCGAGCGCGTCGCCCTTGCGGCAACCATCGTCGACCCCGACGACAAGGGCTTCGATGCACATTGGGATGTGGCCGTAGACCCATCGAGCTATGCAGGCGTCCAGGATCTGTCGATGTGGCAAGAATGCACGGTGGACACCGCTTTCATCGTGCCCGCCGACGCGCAGCCCGGTGACCGCTTCGTACTCACGCTTACCGTGCAGACGCGCGCCGAGCGCCCCTGCACCCGCTACGCCCAGATCGCCGTGACCGTGGCATAGCAAGAACGGCGCCCACATTCGGCAGCCGCCGCATTCGACAAAGAGTGTCCCCAATGAGTAGGAAAAATGAGCCATGTGTCCCAGTTGTGGAGACTCGTTGAGCCGTCTGGGTATCGTGAAAGGCTGCGCACTCCCCCATCATCAAAAGTGACACACGCTACCAGTTGATGGGAGGCAGCCATGGGCTTCTTTGACAAGATGTTCGAGAAGAAAGAGTGCGCGATTTGCGGTACCGAGCTGGGACTTCTAGGTAAGACAAAAATCACTGAAGGCTACCTGTGTAAAGAGTGCGCCGGCAAGCTCTCCCCCTACTTTCACGGCTATCGCTCCAGCACCGCGGACGATATCCGCGAGCAGCTCGCCTACCGCGAGGCCAATGCCGAGCGCCTGGCGTCGTTCAACCCCACGCGCACGCTTTCTGCCGGGCGCACCAACATCATGCTCGACGAGGACGCGGGCCTGCTGATCATTACCTCGCAGAGCCGCTGGCGCGACGCCAATCCCGACATCATCGAGTTCTCGCAGGTACTCGGCTGCGATATGGATATCGACGAGCATCGCACCGAAATCTATCGCGAGACCAAGGACGGCGAGCGCGAGAGCTACAACCCGCCGCGCTACGACCTGGATTACGACTTTAATCTGACCATCCACGTCAACACGCCGTACTTTACCGAGATCAACCTGCGCGTGAACGACTCCACCATCGATCAGCGCGGCTCCATCGAATACCGCGAGGCCAAGCGCCAGGCAACCGAGGTCCGCGACGCGCTGGTGCAGCTGCGCCAGGAGACGCGCGACAGCGTCGCGGCCGCCAAGGCCCCCAAGACCGCGGTGACCTGCCCCTTCTGCGGAGCCACCACCATTCCCGATGCCAGTGGGCGCTGCGAATACTGCGGCGGCGCCATCGGCGCATAGCCTCCGGCACGGAAAGGACCGATCATGGCCTTCGAGAGCGTTAACTATCAGTGCCCTGCCTGCGGTGGTCCCCTGCATTTTGCCAGCGCCGAGCAAAAGCTTGTCTGCGACTACTGTGACTCACGCTTTGAAGTCGAAGAAGTCGAGGCCCTCTATCGCGAGCGCCAGGACAAGGCAGATGCCAAAGCCGATGCCGCAGCCGCAGCTCCCAAACCTGCTGCCGACGATGCCGTGCAGGAGCTCGCCCAAAACGCCGGCTACATCTGCTCGTCGTGCGGCGCCGAGCTCGTGTCCGACGGCACCGTCGCCGTCACCACCTGCCCGTACTGCGGCAACTCCGCCGTGGCGCCCGGCCAGCTCTCTGGCGACTTCTCGCCCGACCTGGTGATTCCGTTTAAGCTCGGGCGCGACGACGTCACGGCCGCACTCAAGGAACACTACAAGGGCAAGATCTTGCTGCCCAAGAGCTTTGTCACCGGCAACCACATCGACGAGGTCCAAGGTGTCTACGTGCCGTTTTGGCTCTACGGCGCCCGCGTTGACGGCGAAGTGTATTTTGACGCGACCAACGAGACCGTGACCGAGGAATCCGATCGCACCGTCACGACCACCGACCACTACGATGCCTATCGCAAGGGCAATATCTCGTTTAAGCGCGTGCCCGTCGACGGATCGTCCAAGATGCCCGACGGCCACATGGACGCCATCGAGCCGTTTGACTACGACGCGCTGCGTCCGTTCTCGGTCACATATATGCCCGGCTACATCGCCAACCGTTACGACGAGGACTGCGAGACCTGCAAGGCGCGCGCCGAGCGCCGTATGGAAGAAAGCACGATCTCGGCCCTGCGCGAGACTGTCGTCGACGAATACGACGATGCCACGGTCGAAAGCAAGCAGCTCGACTACACCTGGGAAGACAGCGACTACGCCCTGTTCCCCGTCTGGATGCTCTCCACCTCGTGGAACGGCAAGAGCTACCTGTTTGCCATGAACGGCCAGACCGGCCGCTTGGTCGGCGAGCTCCCCTGCTCCAAGCCAAAGCTCGCTATTGCCTCGGTGCTGTTCTTTGTGATCGGATTTATCCTCGCCCAGATTCTCTTTATGGGTGAGAACGCCTTCGATCCGGATTACCTCGCCTTTGATATCGAGGGTATCCTCATCAACATCGTCGCGCCGCTGATCATCGTGATTATCGGAGACGTGCTACTGGTAGGCCAGCTCAAGACGGCCAACGAGGCCACCCACGCCGACGAGTACTGCGGCGAGCTCGACCTGACCGAGAAGCACGACACCTTCAGCCACACCGAGACCACCGTTGTCATGAAAGACGACAAGGACGACTAAGCAATCCGACCAATACCACCCGGCCTTTGACGAGAAAGGAAGATCACCATGGGACTCTTGAAAGCTGGATTGGGCGCTGCCGGCGGCGTCATGGCCGACCAGTGGAAGGAATTTATCTATTGCGAATCGATGCCTGCTGACGTCTTGGCCTGCAAGGGCAGCAAGCGCACCGGTGGCCGCAGCTCCAACACGCGCGGCGAGGACAACGTCATCTCCAACGGCTCCGTCATCGCCGTCAACGACGGCCAGGGCATGCTCGTGGTGCAAAACGGCAAGATCATCGAAGTCGCGCTGGAGCCTGGTGAGTTCGTCTTCGATACCGGCAGCGAGCCGAGCGTCTTTAGCGGCAACCTGGGCGATTCCATCAAGGAGACCTTCGCCAATATCGGCAGCCGCTTTACTTTTGGCGGCGACGCGGGCAAAGACCAGCGCGTCTACTTCATCAACACGAAAGAGATCATCGGCAACAAGTACGGCACCGCCTCGCCCGTGCCCTTCCGCGTGGTCGACAACAACATTGGCCTGGACGTCGACATCTCCGTGCGCTGCAACGGCGAGTATTCCTACCGCATCACCAACCCGCTGCTGTTCTACACCAACGTATGCGGCAACGTGACCGATAGCTACACGCGCGACAAGATCGACAGCCAGCTTAAGTCCGAGCTGCTCACCGCCCTGCAGCCCGCCTTTGCCAAGATCTCGGAGATGGGCATCCGCTACAGCGCCATCCCCGGCCACACCACCGAGCTCGCCCGCGCGCTCAACGAGGTCCTCTCTGCCGACTGGCGTGACCTGCGCGGTGTCGAGATCGTGAGCTTTGGCGTCAACTCCATCGCTGCCTCGCAAGAGGACGAGCAGATGATCAAGGATCTGCAGAAAGCCGCCGTCATGCGCGATCCCACTATGGCGGCAGCCAACATTGCCAGCGCCCAGAGCGACGCAATGCGCGCGGCAGCCGCCAATCCCAACGGCGCGATGGCAGGCTTTATGGGCATGGGCATGGCAGGTGGCATGGGCGGCATGAACGCCAGCCAGCTGTTCGCCGCCGGCCAGGCACAGCAGCAGGCCGCCCCGCAGCCGGCTCCGGCACCCGCTCCCGCACCGGCTCCTGCCGCTGCCCCCGCGGCCGGCACATGGACCTGCAGCTGCGGCGCCACCAACACCGGCAAGTTCTGCTCCGAGTGCGGCAGTCCCGCACCCGCCCCGGCACCGGCCAAGTGGTTCTGCCCCAACTGCGGCAGCGAAAACGGCGGCAAGTTCTGCAGCAACTGCGGAACGCCCAGGCCCTAGCCCCTCTATCTGGTAATTGGCGGGGGATCCGCCACCCCCGCATTTGCTTCTATGGGTTTCGTTCGATAAAGGAGGACACCATGAAGACAACGTTCAAAAAGTCCGTACTCGCATTTCTGACATGCGTCCTTGCGCTCGCCTTTGCCCTGACGGGCTGCAGCGGCGGCGGCAAAGACCCCAAGGCCAACTTCGTCGGCAGCTGGGAACTCTCGGGTGGAACCCTGGAGGGCGAAGAACTGACCGATGAGTACATGAAGATGCTCGAGGATTGGGGTGTGCACTGCGTCCTGATTCTCGATGAGGATGGTACGGGCGCCCTCGACCTGTTCCTTGAAGTCGTCGACCTTAAATGGGAGGCAAAGGACGCCACCACCGTAACCATCACCGCCGAAGACGAGTCGCATGACATGAAGCTCAAGGACGGCAAGCTCATCCTCGAAGAGGATGACGGCAATCTTGTCTTTAGCAAGTCCGACAAGGACCTGTCCGGCACGGTAAAGAAGGATCGCGAGGCGGCCGAGAAGGAAGAAGAGATCGACGAGGCCGTCGAAGACGACGACGTCCAGAAGATTGAAATCTCCCCCGCCGTCACCGTTGCCGATGACGACCTGTGCACCATCACCATCACCGAGAAGTTCAAGGACGAGTGGGGCGACATCGGTTTTGTCGTCAACATCACCAACAAGAGCGACAAGGACCTGACCTTCTACGCCCCCAGCGGCAAGACCAACGTCAACGGCACCATGAAGGAACCCTGGTTCTCGGCTCACCTGATGCCCGGCACCAACGCCACCGAGGAATTCACGTTCTCGAACGGCACGCTCGATAGCCTTGACGACCTGGTCAATACGACCATCGGCATCGACGCCTACCTGACCGATTCCTACGAGGACGTTGCCTCCTACAGCGCAACCATCGCGTAACGGCACGTAACATCAGCCGCGGATTGGCGGACACATCCGCGCACACCAGACGGGGCCGCAGGAGATGATCCTGCGGCCCCGCCGCTTTATGCCGACAGCACTGCCCATACAAGCAGGCCGCCCGCCGTTTTTAGATGCGAAACGGTGGGCGGCCTATCTTTGCGGCGCCGGAACACGGGTGAGCGCGTCGATTACGGGCGCTCCATGTTGGGAACGATGCTGCCCTCGGTCACCGCATGCACGGCCAGGCGCATGATGTTGTCGTAGCCGGTCTTGCTCAGGATCTCCGAGATGCGGCGCTTGATGGTGCCCTCGCTCATAAACAGCTCGGCCGCAATCTCGCGGCGGCTTTTACCCTCGCAGGCAAGGCGCAAGATCGACAGCTCGACATCGTCGAGGGCCGCCGTGCCCGAGAAGATGCTCTCGGGCGGCTTGGGAAACGTGCAGTAACCCGCCAGCGTGGAGCGCATCACGGCGAACAGCTCGTCGATACCGACGTTCTTGTACACAAAGCTATCGACGCCCGCCTCGCGGGCCTGATCGACAAAGGTGATCTCGGGCATGCCTGTCATGATAATGATGCGACACTCGGGCAGCTGCTCCTTGATGCGTGCCGCCGCCACGATGCCGTTTGAATCGTGTTCGGTGCACACGTCCATCAGTATCATGTCCGGGCGCTCCTTGAGCGCGACACCCAAGGCCTCGGAGGCATCGGCGATCGCGGCAACGACGGTCATATCGGGCTGGTCGCCAACGGAGCGCGCCAGGCTCTCGCGCAGGATGGCCTGATCTTCGACAATTAACACGCGGATCATGAGTTTCTCCTTTGGGACGTGTCGTTGGCGTTAAGCGGAATGGATACCGTAAGCGTAAAGGGCGGGGTGGCGTGGACCTCTAGGCTGCCACCCAGATCTTGCGCGACATGCCTCATACCTGGGATACCCGTTCCCTCGCGATACGATACGGGGGCCGGGGACCCGTCGTTAGAAATCGTCATGTGCGCGACGGCGTCAGCATCCGTCCTCTCCTGCCACAAGCGCACATGGACCCGATGCGCCTGCGCATGCTTGGTGGCGTTGGTCGAGGCCTCGCGGATAATCTGCAAAAAGGCAGCGGCGACACGCGCGTCCTCAGGCAGCGCACCCTCAACATCGATCTGCACGCTCACCAGGCCAAAAGCATGGACGATATCGCCCAGTTGCTCTGCCGGTTCGGTGTCGCCCCTGCTGCGCAGATCGGCAGCGATTGAGCGCAGCAGCGGGTCGATCTGCTCGAGCGACTCGTCGTCCAAGCGCCCCTCCTCCAAATAGCGATGAAGGATTGATAGGCGCTGGCCGATCACATCGTGAACGCGGGCGCGCATGCGCAGATAGGCCGCATTGTCGGCAACTTTTTTGACTTCTTCGATCTGGGCCTGGAGCTCTTGGCCCGCAAGCTCAAGCAGGTGGTTGGCCTGCGCCAGGCGGTCATGCGCATGCGCATACTCTGTCACGTCCAGACCGATTATGCGCTCGAACGAACGGCCCGAGACCATAACGCCATCGCACACAAACAGGCGAATCTCGGCGGGAGAAACCTCGACCACCGCACGCGCCTCACCAAAGCGGTCCAGGCTGATCCGCACGCGGTTCTTACCGCCTTCGGGCATTTGCATGCTGAGCTTGCGCAGGTCGTTCCATGTACCGCTCATATCGCCTAGGTCGGTGGGCATATGAAGCTCCACCAGGTTTTTGCGCATGCAGCGGTTCATGAGCAGTGGACGGCCCCTCGAGTCCAGATACAGGATGCCCACGGGAATCACGTTGATGGTTTCAATCGTCGAGAACGCGGTGATGTCCTCTTGGCGGTTACGGACGTCCATCAAGAGCGCCGCGATGGAGCGGAACAGGAAAAACGCACCCTCTGCGACAAGGACAACGGCCCACGCCGAGCCCATGGCAAAAACCACCGGCGGTGTAACGGCGACAACAAGCAGCAGCTCGGCCAGCATGACAGGGCGACGATAGTGCACCATAAGCACCACGCCATAGGCAAAGATCGCGGCATTGAGCCACAGCACTCCGCCCATTGCCCTGGCGCAAACGTCAAACGGCGCCACCAGATACGAGCCAGACGACGCGAATAAGATGAGCGCCGAAATCATCAGGTGAAGCACAAGGCTCGTCTCGTAGGCACAAATCACCTTACGGTTATAGGACGAGCGGCGCGATGCGATGAGCGGGACGTGGATCGTCTGCAGACACGCAGCCAGGGCAAAGACAACATCGAGCGCAACGATTTGGGGAAGGATGAGCGAAATCTGCATCGTCACTCACCCGCCCTCGGCATCAAGACGATCATGCGCAGCTGGCCGGGCTCGCCCTCAAGACGGTACGCCACGTTACGCCCTTGCAGAGCGCTTTCGAGCTCTTGCGCAGCGGGCGTCTGCGAAAGATCTTCATCATCGTTGGAAAAAAGCGTGGCGCGCAGCTCGACACTGCACCGGTCATGGTCGCCCAAGTGATACATAAGCGCCGGATGGTCGGTGGTGTAGGCAAAAAACGCAAAGTCATACACGCAGTCGTACAGGGCGCTTACCGTACTGGCGTGCATCGGGCGCCGTATGGCGATAATCGAGGCGCAATCGACATCGATGGTGCGCAGGTCACTTGCGAGCTCGTTGGCGATGAGCTGAATGCGGTCGCGGTCAAAACCGCTCTCCCCGTGCTGTGCCAACGTGAGCGACCCCTTGCGTTTGCAATAGGCGACGAGCATCTTGGCGCGCTGCAGCATGCGGTAACGCTCGTGCGAAGATGCCTCATCGGTCAACGGCGGCAGCGAGCTCAGCAGGTCGTACATCCCTTCGAGCGCACGGGCAAGCGCTTGGTCCACGTCTTGGACCAGCAAGGTCTCGGCCTCTTGATCTGCCAGGTGCGTCTTAAGGTCGTAGTCGGCGGCGAGCAGCTCGTTTTGCCGCTGCAGTTCCATGCGACGATGTGCCAGTTCACGGTTAAGCTCGTTGAGATCCGAGACGTCCTGGGCAAGGAGAGCCGATCCACCCAGCAGCGGAAAGGCGCGATACATTACATCGGGATCGGACGCCACGGCAAAGGCGTGAGCGTGCCCGTGCTCTTGGACCCGTAACTCCTCACGCACGCCTACCGGCATTGGCTTTGACACCGGCGTGACATAGACTTCCTGCAGGTCACGCGTTAGAACTTTGAGGTCGAGCGGCAAGGTGTCGAAGATGCCGGCGATGTCGTGACACGACGGAATGACACCGCAATCGAGACAGATTTCCATCGCCACCACGCACAGGACGCAATAGACGAGCGAAAAGTTGAGCCTCCATGCCCAGGGCACGCGCAACGCATACGAGACGGCAAAGAATGCGCCACCCAGCAGTACGAGCGCCGCCGTGCCCGAGAAACGCTGGATGCGAAAGGACGAGGACCGGCCCACCAAGATAAAAAAGGCCACGAAGTTAAAGGCCGTCCACACTAAGACGGCGAAATAGCCCCAGCCGTACGTGTAATCGTTGCTCCAGGTGTCGCTTGCACGGTCAAAGTGGAATACCTGCCGGTGGAAATCGTTGGTGAGCACAAAACCGATAAGTAGGATGGCCACGACCCACAGGATGCTGCGATAGCGACGGCCCGCACGGTGTTGTTCCAGCCCCGCAAGGCGCAGGCCGCACAGCTGGTAGAGCAGCGGAATGAGCGTCATGGGCACGTAGTACAGGTACCACAGCACGGTGGCATAGAACGGTGTGAACGACTTGTATTTGAGGATGACCTCAATCATCCAGAGGGCGCAGATGGTGGCGACGGCAACAAGGCGGCGGCGCAACACATAGTCCAAACAGCGTAGATAGACCGATACACCCCAGATCGAAAATATAATTGCGGCGACAAGCAACGGGAGAGAGCTCGAGTGGACGAGCGCATCCACGACCTCTTCGGACACCTCGCTATAGGCGGGCACGGCGTTGGAAAGCTTGGGGTCGGAGGCAAACAGCGCCGGCAAGACTGCCAAAAGCATGAGGAACAGCACGGTGATGGCGCCGGCGATAGCAAAGACGCGGTGACGGTACACCTGATGTGTTATACCAACAAGGAATCGCGGCATGGCGAAGAGCCTGCCGCCCCTGGGATCCGCCACGGGTGCGGATCGGGCGGCCGCGTGGCCGATATGTCGCTCGCGGGTACCCATAGTGCTTTTAGTGTACCGACAGGCGGGCCCAAAAAGCGGGCCACATGTCCCAAAATCCGCCGACGGCAAAGGGTGTCCCCAGCGACTGGTCGTTTAAGAACGTCCCCAATGACTAAGACAAAACGAGCGAGGATTTTTGGACGCCCAAATGGCGAGAGTGGATAATCTCCCACTTTGAGCCCACAAACAGGCTAAAAACGGGAGATTATCCACTCTCATTCTGCGGGCACTCATTTAAGTACGTCCCCAATGAGTGCTTTCACTTCTTTTAACAAAACGCCCGGCGGGCATTAACTGCTCGCCGGGCGTTTTGGTTAGGAAACTCTGAAGTTGAGTGTCTCGGCTTCCTTAGGACAGATCCTCACCATTCGTTTCAATGACATGCTTGTACCAGTCAAAGCTCTTCTTTTTGGAACGCTTGAGGGTGCCGTTGCCCGCATCATCGCGGTCGACATAGATAAAGCCGTAGCGCTTGGACATCTCGCCCGTGCCGGCAGACACCAGGTCGATTGGGCCCCAGGTGGTGTAGCCCAGCAGGTCAACGCCGTCCTCGGTCACCGCATCGCGCATCGCGGCGATATGCTGGCGCAGGTAGTCGATACGGTAGTCGTCGTTGATGGAGCCATCCTCCTCGACAACATCCTTGGCGCCCAGGCCGTTCTCGACCACAAACAGCGGCTTCTGATAACGGTCGTACAGGTCGTTGAGGGTGATGCGGAAGCCCAGCGGATCGATGGCCCAGCCCCACTGGCTCTCCTGCAGGTAGGGGTTCTTGGCGCCGGCGAAGGCGTTGCCCTGGGTGCGCTCGACATCGGGGTTATCGGCACCGGCGGAGCAACGGGTGCTGTAATAGCTAAAGCTGATGAAGTCGACGGTGTTGGCGGCCAGGATCTCGCGGTCCTCATCCGTCATGCCCACATCGATGCCCAAACGCTCGAGCTTCTTGACGGCATAGGCCGGGTAGTAGCCGCGGCTCTGAACGTCGACGAAGAAATAGTTGCTCTGGTTGTCAATCTGCGCTTGGCGCACATCGCCCGGACGGCAGCTGTAGGGGTAGTAGCTACCTGCGGCAAGCATGCAACCGATCTTGACCTCAGGGTCGATCTCGTGAGCGATCTTGGTTGCCCAAGCGCTGGCGACGAGCTCGTTGTGGGCGGCCAGGTACTCGACGGCCTCCTTGTTCTCGCCCTCCTCAAAGACCAGACCGGCACCCATAAACGGCAGGTGCAAGATCATATTGATCTCGTTGAAGGTAAGCCAGTACTTCACCAGACCCTTGTAGCGGGTGAAGATCGTGGTCGCGAGGTTCTTGTAGAAGTCGATGAGCTTGCGGTTGCGCCAGCCGCCGTACTCCTTGATGAGGTGAATCGGGCAGTCGAAGTGCGTGATGGTCACGAGCGGCTCAATGCCGTGCGCCTGACACTCGCGGAACACGTCCTCGTAGAAGGCCAAGCCGGCCTCGTTGGGCTCAGTCTCGTCACCGTTGGGGAAGATGCGGGTCCACGCCAGGCTCATGCGGAAGGTCTTAAAGCCCATCTCGGCAAAGAGGGCGATGTCCTCCTTGTAATGGTGATAGAAATCGATGCCAGTCTGCGCGGGGTAGTAATAGCCGTCCTCGAAGTCGAGCATCTTGCGCTGGCCGGAGACCACCGCATAGCGCTCGGGGCCGTGCGGTGCCACATCCACGTTGGCTAGGCCGCGGCCATCCACGTCGTAAGCGCCCTCGCACTGGTTGGCAGCCGTCGCGCCGCCCCACAGGAAGTCTTTACGGAAAGCCATGCATCAATCCTTTCGCACGCTGTTGTCATAGGCTCAGTATCCCTGCAAACAACGCGTCGCTCAACGGCAACGGCGCAGGCCGACACTTCTTTTCGCACACGGCGGCCCGGCAGCCGCCCCTGCCTGACACTTTCTGATACCGCCGCCCCAAACCACCACAAAGGGGACAGGCCCCTGTGTTGTGGTTTGGGGACGGTTTGTCTCGATCTGTAACAGGTAGGCAGCCAAAACCGGGCTTGGTGTTACAGATCGAGATTTTCGGGCAGCCCCCCGCAGTTTGTCTA
Organism: Collinsella sp. AF02-46-1; assembly: GCA_934876235.1. Taxonomy (GTDB): domain Bacteria; phylum Actinomycetota; class Coriobacteriia; order Coriobacteriales; family Coriobacteriaceae; genus Collinsella. Next base: position 15,921 of record CAKXKM010000017.1, read on the forward strand.
AATCTGTAACAGGTAGAGACGATTTAGCCCGCTAGATGTTACAAATCGAGACGGAAGATGCTAGTCACAGGCGATGTCGAGGTTCTTGCCGACGAGGCCCACGTAGCCGCCCTCGGCAGCCTTGGGACTATCTGCGTGGCAGAGAACCCACTTGTCGGCCTTCCAGTAGCAGTAGCTGTCACCGGCGGCAGGCATGTCGGCTGCGGCCTCGGGGCGCGGGCCATTGGTGCCCGCCGGCAGCGCCACCATCACCTGGAAGCCGCCGTCGTCGACCATGCAGGGCGTGTAGTGGAGCGTGGTGTTGAAGACTTCGACGACCGTACCCGCCGGCACGCGGAACGCCTTGACGCACGCGGTGTCGAGCTTGCCGCCCTCAATCTCCCAGCGATGCGCCACGAGCAGGATAAAGTCGCGGGCGCCCAGGTTAAACTCGCTGGCGCGGTGATACTCCAGGCAGTTGAGGCGTGTGTTGTGCCCGTTGCACCAGCCGAGCTGGAAGGAGCGGCCGCCAAACATGAGAAAGCCCAGTTTATCGGCACCCTTGACGCTCTCGAGCTCCGGCGCGCTTGCTACGTACTTGCTGCCTTCGGGGATGGGCGTGGCAGAGAGCGCCTCGAGCACGAGCAACGTGAGCTCGGACGGAACGTCATCCCAAACGTTGCCATAGGATTTGAACTCGGGATCGTTGACAGAATAGATGTGCATGTTCGCTCCTGTTCGTAAATGTGACTATATGAACATTCTAGAACAAACATGAGCGATTTTGAACGCTCGTCCCGACCACTCAACAAAAAGGCGCCCCCGCATAAGCGAAGGCGCCCAATGCGCGCGCTTTGGGCGATAAAGCCCTTACGCCTGCTGATAATGCAGGTGCTTCTCATCGATATCGGCCAGGTCGCGGTCGAGATAGCGACGCGCGAGCCAGTTTGCCATGGGGAGGTTCTGGTCCAGATAGTTACCGCACTCCTCGGGAGCGGCACCGGGGACATCGCCCTCAAAGCCGGCGACAAACTCGAACAGCTCACGCACGAGCGGCAGGATCTCCTCGCTCGTCACCTCGCCAAACACGACGAGGTAAAAGCCCGTGCGGCAGCCCATGGGACCAAAGTAGACAATGCGGCTCGACCACTCGGCATGGTTGCGAAGGAACGTCGCGCCCAGGTGCTCGATGGTGTGGCACTCGGCCGTGTTCATGACCGGCTCCTTGTTGGGCGTGGTCAGGCGCAGATCAAAGGTGGTGACGGCGGCGCCGGTCGCCGGATCGCGGTCGATGCGGCTCACATACACGCCGGGCTCGAGCAGCAGATGGTCAACGGAAAAACTCGCGATACGCTCCATGGCAGTTCCTCTCGGTAGTCAATTTAGGACGGGGCTCTTTTAGCTGGTTCGAATGATCGCACCAATCATACCAGTCAAAAAAGCCCCGTCCCAAATGAGCTACCCGGGAATAGCCTGCGGGCGCCGCGCAGCCGCCTAGGCAGTGTAGGCGATGGTCGCGTCGACGGCGTGACGCCAGCCGGCGATCTTTTTGGCTCGCTCGTCGGCAGGCATGGCAGGCTCCACGATGCCGCGGGCGCCGTAGACGTCAACGACATCGCGCGTGTACATGCCCAGCGCAATGCCGCAGGCCCAAGCCGCACCCAGACCGCTCATCTCGTCGTTGCTCGCAATGCGGATGGGCGAGCCGACCAGGTCGCTCTCAAACTGCATCAGGTACGCGTCGCGCGTGGGACCGCCGTCAACACGAAGCTCGGCCAGTGCCGCGCCCGAATCCTCGACCATCGCATCGATCACGTCGAAGATCTGATAGGCGATCGACTCGTCGGCGGCCTTTACGAACTCCGCACGGCCCGTGGTGCGCGTCATGCCAAAGACGCAGCCCTCGGCATCGCTCGCCCAGTGCGGCGCGCCCAGGCCAGTGAACGCCGGCACAAAGTAGACGCGGCTCGCCGGATTGGCGGCGTAGCACAGGTCGGTGACTTCCTCGGGATTGTTGATGAGTTCCAGGTCGTCGCGCAGCCACGTCTTGACGGCGCCGGCGTAGCTCACGTTGCCCTCGAGCACGTACTCGGTCACGCCGTCCATACGCCATGCGAGCGAGCTCGAAAGCCCATGCGAGCTGGCGACGAACTCGTCGCCGACGTTCATCATGACCGAGCTGCCGGTGCCATAGGTCGCCTTGGCCATGCCGCGGCTATGGCAGCCCTGGGCAAACAAGGCGGCGTGGCTGTCGCCGAGCACGCCGTGAATGGGCACGGGTGCCGGCAAAAAGCCGCCCAGGTCCGTCATGCCGAACAGGCCATCGGAATCGGTCACCTGCGGCAGGCAGGCTGCATCGACGCCAAAGGCCTCGCACACCGGCTCGCTCCAGCAGCCACGGCGCAGGTCGAAGAGCTGCGTGCGGCTGGCGTTAGACCAGTCGCAGCGGAACTCCGCGCCGCCCGTGAGCGTCCAGACCACCCAGGTATCGATGGTGCCCAGGCACAGCTCGCCCGCCGCCGCGGCCTCGGCAGCCGCGGGAACGTTCGCGAGAATCCAGGCCATCTTGCCCGCCGGATAGTAGGGCGAGAGCACCAGACCCGTCGTGTGACGCACCAGCTCGGCCACGCCTTCGCGCGCAGCCAGCTCGTCGCACAGCTCGCGGGCGCGGGCGCACTGCCACACCACGGCATCGCACAGCGGCTCGCCCGTCGTGCGGCTCCAGGCAACGGTGGTCTCGCGCTGGTTGGAAATGCCAACGCCGGCGATGTCTGCCGGATCGACCCCGGTCTCCTCCACCACGGTGCGTGCCACAGCCAGCACGTTGGCGGCGATCTCGGCCGGGTCATGGCTCACCCAGCCGGCCTCGTTGACAATCTGGCGATGTGAGCGGTCGGCGCGATGGATCAGATGGCCGCCCTCGTCCACCAGCAGCGCCTTAGTACCCTGTGTGGACTGATCGATTCCGATGATGTATTTGCTCATGTACTCTCCTGTCTCCCCCGTCGATTCAAAACTAAAACCCGACGGACAAGGAGCGAGTGGCCGACCGGCTCATGAGAGCGCAGCCGGCCTGCTCAGAATTCAACCTAAAAGGATTGGTGCAAACCTGTCCCCGATGCACCAATTACTCTGCGGGAAGGAACTCGACGACCGTCTTGGCGATTCCCTCGCCCGTCAGGCCGTAGTGCGCAAAGACCTCGGGGCTCGTGCCGGTGATGACCGGCGCATCGGGCAGGGAGAGGCACTTGACCGGACGCGGGCAATGCTCGCCCACGACCTGCGCGACCATGGAACCCAGGCCGCCGAAGGGGCTGTGCTCTTCGACCGTCACGACGGCGCGCGTGGCGTCGGCGGCCTCGATCACGGCCTCGGCGTCGAGCGGTTTGACGCAGTACATGTCGAGCACCGTTGCCGAGATACCCTGTTCGGCCAGCAGATCGGCGGCGTCCACGGCGTGGCGGACCATCTCACCGGTGGCGACAATCGTCACATCGGTGCCGCGACGCACCCAGGTGGCGCGATCCATCTGGAACGGGCACTCGTCCTCGGTGTACACGTCCTCCACCGGGTTGCGGCCCACGCGGATGTAGGCCGGTTTGTTGTCGGCGACCAGGGCATGCACGAGCTCGGCGGTCTGGAATCGATCGCTCGGCAGATACACGCGCATGTTGGGAATCGCGCTCATGGCGGCGATATCCTGCGCGGAGTGATGGCTCATGCCTAAGGCGCCGTAGGACACGCCGCCCGAGATGCCGATGAGCTTGACGTTGGTGTTGGAGTACGAAACGTCGACCTTGCACTGCTCATACGAGCGCGTGGTCACAAAGGACGCCGGCGAGGCGGCCCAGGCCTTCTTGCCGCACGAGGCCATACCGGCGGCGATACTCACCAGGTCCTGCTCGGCGATGCCGACCTCAATGGACTGCTGGGGATACTGATCGAAGAACGGCGTGAGCGATGCGGAGCCGCGGGAGTCGGAGCACAGGACGACGATGTCTTTATCGGTTGCGGCGGCCTCGAGCAGCGTGTCGCAGATAGCCTTGCGGTTGGCGATCTTGTTAGCCATTGATGGCCTCCTTATGGGCAGCGAAATCGGCGATGATCTGGGCATATTCCTCATCGTTGGGCAGGTGATGATGCCAGGCGGCCTTGTCCTCCATAACCGGCGAGCCGTAGCCCTTCACTGTGTTGAGGATGATGACCGTGGGCTTACCCTTGGTCTCGGCGGCCAGCGTCAGCGCGGCATCGATGGCCTGGACGTCGTTGCCCGGAATGGACAGCACGTTCCAACCGAAGGCGGCCCAGCGCTCCTCCTGCGAATCCTGCTTCATGACGTCCTCGGTGCTGCCGCTGATCTGCAGGCGGTTGCGGTCCACGAGCGCGCACAGGTTATCGAGCTGGTAATTGCCGCCGCTCATGGCGCCCTCCCAGACCGAGCCCTCGGCAAGCTCGCCGTCGCCCATGATGGTGTAGACGCGGTAGCCGCGGCCATCCATCTTGCCGGCAAGTGCCATGCCCACAGCCACGGGCAGACCGTGACCCAACGAGCCCGAGTTCATCTCGATGCCCTTGAGCTTGTTGTTGGGGTGGCCGATGTAGGGGCTGCCGAACTTGGAGAAGCGGGCCTTGACGTCATCAAGGTCAAGATAGCCCTCGTGGCAGAGCACCGCGTAGTAGGCCTCCATGGCGTGGCCCTTGGAGAGCACGAAGCGATCGCGGTTGGGATTGTCGACGGTCTCGGGCGAAATGTTGAGGTGGTTGGCGTAGAGGGTCATCAGCGCATCGATGACCGACATGTCGCCGCCGATGTGCCCGCCAGCGCCAGCCATGATGATATCGACGCAATCGCGTCGAAGGTCCCAACGCAGGGACTCAAGCTCTTCGATAGTTGCCATTTCTACTCTCCTCGCAGGTAAGCTTTGACGTCTTCTTCGATGGGGTCGTACAGGTCGGGGACAATGCCGATGTACTTGCACGCCTCGTAGAGCACCGGCACCACGTTGGCGTGAATGGCGACGCAGTGGTGGATGTAGGGGCCCTCGACGATCTTGGCCTCGAGGCGCTTGAGGTTGTCGACCTCGACCCACAGGTAGGTGCCCATGCCGGCCGGGCCGTCGATGCCGCGGGCGTTGCCCAGCAGCAGCGAGTACTCGCCGTTGTCGCCGTCAAAGCGGGCAAGGGTGAGGTCGCCGTGCTTGGCCTCGGCCGTCAGCGCGCCGGGGTGATCGAAGGCCAGCGGATAGGTGAGCTTGGGCTTGACGGCCGCGCAGCTGCAGGGCCAGGGGCCGCAGTGCTGCAGCAGCTCGCCGTTCTCGTTATCGGGATGACGCACGGTCCAGTCGGCGAACATGCCGCGGTGACGGCCCAGGTCGGCGGCCTCGACCATCAGCGCGGTGATAGCGCCATGGATGTCGGTCTCGCAGACGATGGGGATGCCCATCTCGTTGAGGATTGCGTTGGCGGCGCAGGGCATAATGCCCAACTCGTCCTGCAGGGCGTTCCAGCACTGGATGGCGCCGGCGTTGCAGCCGTACTTCTCGACCAGGCGCTTCATGGCAATGGCGAGTCCTGCGACCGCAGGAACCTTGTCTTCGGGGATGCAGATCTCAAAGCTGTCACCAATGTGGGCGAGCATGGTTGCCATGGCCTGCTCGTCAGCCTGGGCGTCGCGCACGGCCTGGACAAGCTCGGTCATGGGGATGGGCGAAAGCTGGATGTTGAACTTCTCGAGCAGCTCGCCCTCGTTGCACATGGTCGACCAGAAATCGAACGGACGGGTGGCCATCTGCAGGATGCGAGTGTGCTTGAAAGTCTTGACCACGTTGCACACGGCCAAAAAGTCCCAGACACCGCGCTCGAACTCGGGATCGGTCAGACGGCAGTTGGTCATGTAGGTGAAGGGAACCTGGAAGCGACGCAGGACCTTGCCGGTGGCGAACAGGCCGCACTGGCTATCGCGCAGACGGGTGCCGTCGGGCTCGGGGCGCTCGTCGCGCGGACCCCACAGCAGCACGGGCAAGCCGAGCTCGCGGGCAAGGCGGGCGCAGACATACTCGGTACCAAAGTTGGCGTGGCAGAGCATGATGCCGTCGACGCCCTCGGCGCGGAACTTCTCGACGATAGGCTCGATATGGCTGTCGTCGAACAGCAGGCCCTCGTCGTTGATGTCGTCGATATCCACGATGTCGACGCCGATCTCGCGCAGGCGATCAGCCGTCAGACCGCGATACTTGATCGCATCCGGCGCGCTAAAGATGCTGCGGCGCGTGGGCACAAAACCGAGCTTGATCTTATCCATGTACGTCCTCCCCTAGTCACATGTTCAGTAAACAGACGCATGTTTCGTTTTGTTCTGTTTACTAAATGTTTTACTCTTTTGTTTAAAAGTTTAGCGCGAAAGTCTCGTAAACGGTAGAGAAATCAGCCTAAACGGTATGTAAACAAACTGAACATACAAGGGAAACAAAAAGAGGACCCCGAAGGATCCTCTTCTGAATGGCACTATGTTAACTGCCCTAGCGAGCTTTGGCACGCTGCAGGCAATGCCGTCTCCGCCTAGATTTCGCGCACGCTCTGGCGCTCGACAAAATAGGTCGACACGGCCGTTTTGCAGGTATAGCTCTTGGGATTGCGGATGTTACCCACCAGACGGCGCACCGCGATCTCGCCCACCTCGTGTTTGGGAACATGCACCGTGGTGAGTGGCGGGTTGGAGAAGGCGCCCAGAGATAGGTCGTCAAAGCCGATGATCGAGACATCCTCGGGCACGCGAATGCCGTGCTCGTTGAACGCGCGCATGGCACCCACGGCGAGCACGTCGTTCTCGGCAAAGAAAGCCGTCGGCAGGTCGTCGCGTGAGACGCTGTCGAGCCATGCACCCATATCGCGATAGGCACCTTCGAGCGTGGTGCCCAGCGTGACGTGCCATGCCGGATTGGCCTCGAGGTCCGCATCCTCAAGCGCTTGGCGATAGCCGCGCTCGCGATCCTTAAAGTTGCGGATACGAAGATCGCCTGCCAGATAGCCGATTTGCCTGTGACCCTTCTCGATAAGGTAGTCCACGGCGCGCAGCACCGAATCGGTATTGGCAATGACTACGGCATCAAAGTACTGGCGGTCGCTCCAGCCGTCGAGCACGATCAGGTGGGCGGCAGCGTTGGCGAACAGGGCGTAATCTTCCTCACCCAGCTCGGTACCCATCAGCACGATGGCGGCAGACGGGTCGGCGATCAGGCCCTCGACCTGCGGACGCACGGCGTCCAGGTCGCTAAAGTCGAGCGAGACAAAGCTCGTGCTCATGCCGTGGCGACGCGCCTGGCGCTCCACGCCCTCAATAACCGCGGGATGGAAGGTGCTCTCGTCCAGGATGGCGCCCGTCTTGCGCGCGAGCACAAACTGGATGCTCTCGAGCTGCGTCGACTGCTGATAGCCGAGCGACTGCGCGCACTCCAGGATGACTTTGGCGGTCTCCTCGCTCACGCTGCGCTTGCGGTTGAGCGCGTTGGACACGGTCGCAGGCGAAAAACCGGTGATGCGGCTGATTTCGCGGACACTTGCTTTGGCCATTGTTCCCCCTAGTAACGGTCGCGGTCGAGCATCGTGGCCTGACCGCCCCGTGACTCGACAACTAAACGACCGCAAATTCAATCTAAACAGAATAGTAAATGTTTAATAGCTAGTTTAGCCTGTTGTCAAGCGAAGCGACGCGACTATTCCCCCAACGGGCGTATTTACTCGGTAGCTAATCTGGATCGGGCACAGAAACCGTTTAGCCAAGGATGCGAGCCATGCGTGCCTTAAACTCCGCGAGGAAACGTGGGGCGTCCACGGTGAGCGCCACGAGCGCGCTCTTATCCGGATCGGACAGACGGTGCTCATCACAGATAGTGCGGCCGCGGTACTCGCCCAGCAGGTCGACACGAAGATTGCAGCCGAGCGCACCCACGAGCGTGGGATCAATCGCCACGGCAACCGCCAGCGGATCGTGCAGCGCGCAGCCGCCCAGGTAGGGCGCGTTCATTTCGTACGAACCGATATAGTGCTCGACCATGCTCGCAAACGCGCAGCCAGCCATAGTGCCCGAGCCCGTCCAGCCGGCAACGTCGCGACGTGTGAGCACCACGCGGTGCGTCACATCCAAGCCCACCATGGTGAGCTTGCGGCCCGAGCGCAACACGGCGTCGGCAGCCTCGGGGTCGCCCGCCATGTTGGCCTCGGCGCCCGCGCTCACGTTGCCGGGCACGGTAAGCGCACCGCCCATCACGACCACGCGACCGATAGACATCATCGCCGCCGCATCACGCTCCAGGGCGAGCGACAGATTGGAGAGCGGGCCGGTCGCCACGTAGATCAAATCGGGGCCATAGGTACGCGCGGCATCAATCAGGTAATCGACCGCCGCATTGCCATCGGCCGACGTCGCGCCCACCGGCTCGTACGGCGAAGCGGGCACGCTTGCGCCGCCAATACCGTTCTTGCCGTGGATAAGCGTGGTGGACGCCGGCGGCGTGTAGGGTTCGGTCGCCTTCATGGGACGATCGGCGCCCAGGTACACCGGCACCTCGGGACGACCCAACAGGTCGAGCACCGCCAAGCAGTTGTGCGCCGACTGCTCGACGCGCACGTTGCCAAAGCACGTGGTGATGCCGACGAGCTCCACCTCGGGGCTTGCGATGGCATAGGCGAGCGCCATCGCATCGTCCACACCCATATCCAGATCAAGGATCAGCTTCTTGGTTGCCATTGTTCTACTCCGCTTCTCCGCCTTGTACTAAATCGTCCGACCCAAACTTGTGCTCGACTTCCGTACGCGTGGGAATTGATTGCTGAGCGCCCAGGCGCGACACCGTCACCGCCGAGGCGCGAGCACCCGCCGCCATGCACTCAAAGAGCGGCAGGCCCTCCAGACGAGCCGCCGCCAACGCGCCGATAAACGTATCGCCCGCGGCCGTCGTATCGACCACCGCGCTCGAAAGCGCCGGCATGCGCAGCGGCTCACCGCCATCGCCGAGCGTAACCGAGCCGGCGCCGCCCAACGTGATGACCGCAGCCCCGGCGCCCTTGTCGAGCAGCGCATTGAGCGCGGCGACGCAACTCGCATCATCCGTGGGCAGAATGCCCGTCAGCACCTGGCACTCGGTCTCGTTGGGGCAGACCAGGTCGACCGCTGGCCACGCTCCTGCCGGCAGGTCGCAGGCGGGCGCCGGGTTAAAGATCGTATAGAACCCCAGCTCGTGAGCGCAAGCAAGCGCCCCGGCCGTCGCCGCAAGGTCACATTCGCCCTGGGCGATAAAGACGCCGCCAGCAGCCGGGGCAATCTCGCTGGCATCGCCGTCGAGCTCGTCGGCCACCAAGCGCCTCAGTGCGCGGGCAACGTCCTCGCCCGCAAGCGCATGGTTGGCGCCCGGCGACAGCACGATGCGGTTGTCGCTCTCACAGCGAATGATAGTCGCGGTACCGGTCTCCACGTCATCGCGACGCGCCACAAACTCAACGCCCACGCCGGCATCCTGGAGCCCTGCCACAAGCGCATCGCCAAAGGTATCGCGCCCAACAGCGCCAATCATGCACGTGCGCGCACCCATGCGCGCAGCGGCAACGGCCTGATTGGCTCCCTTACCGCCGGCGTTGGTGATAAAACCGCTGCCACCGACGGTCTCGCCCGCGCGCGGCATGCGCTCGCACGCCACCGAAAGGTCCATGTTCATGCTGCCGAACACCGCAACGATGCTGTGATCCGCCATGGAAACCTCCTCGTCTTCAGGCTTTGCGCCCACCGTCGACCAACGATTGTGCACTCTCGCACCCCCTATAACTTTAGTCCACTTTGATGTGGACGCGCGCTTGAGCTTACGCCAGCAGCAAGCATTCACAGGGGCAGGCAGCTACAATGAATACGTGCTGATTATTCTCGTCATTGGATGATGTTTTATGGAACAATTCTCGCAATCGGGCTCGCGCGGTCGACGCCGCACGGGCAACGAGCCGGCGCCGCACGAACGCGTGAAGGGTGAACGCCGTGCCAACGAGCCGCGACGCACCGCGAGCCCCCATCGCGCTTCTGCCAACAACGCGGGCCGCGCCAACACTCCCGCCGCGGAGCAGACGCCTGCTCGCCCCAAGTCCCGCTACATCCCTGCCCTTGACGGCCTGCGCACGCTTGCCGTCGTCGCAGTGGTGCTCTATCACCTCAACCTCACGTGGGCTCAGGGCGGCCTGCTTGGCGTCACGATCTTCTTTGTGCTTTCGGGCTATCTGATCACACGCCTGCTACTCAACGAAGTCGCTAAGACCGGCCGCATCGACCTCAAGAGCTTCTGGATCCGCCGCATCCGTCGCCTGGTCCCCGCCGTGGTGACCGTTGTGGTTGTAACCTGTGCGCTGTGCACCGTCTTCAACCACGTGATGCTCACCAAGATGCGTCCCGACATTCTGCCGTCGCTGCTGTTCTTTAACAACTGGTGGCAGATTATGCAGGACGTCTCGTACTTCAACGCCCTGGGCGACCCCTCGCCGCTTACGCACTTTTGGTCGCTCGCCATCGAGGAACAATTCTACCTGGTTTGGCCACCGCTGCTGTTTGCCATGGTGTCCATGCATGTGAGCAAACCCAACACGCGCCGTGTGGTCCTGGGACTCGCAGCGGTATCCGCCCTTGCCATGATGGTGCTCTACAACCCTGCCGCCGACCCCAGCCGCGTGTACTACGGCACCGACACCCGCGTCTTCTCGCTGCTGCTGGGCGCCTGGATGGCCTTTATCCCCGATCGCGACCTGGCGCCGGTGCGTCTCGCTCATCGTTTGGGGCTCAATCGCCTGGCTGGCGCCGCCAAGCACGGCAAGAACACCGAGGGCAAGCCTAGCAAGAAGGCCGACAACGCAGCCGAGACCGTCCCGGCACAGCCGAGCGCCCTCGTGCGCTTTTGGTCCTCGCCCGCATCCATCGATGTGTTGGGCGTCGTGGGTCTGGTTGGCCTTGCCGCCATGGTCGCGCTCACCAACGGCTACACCGCGTTCCAGTATCGCGGCGGCACGCTGCTATGCTCCATCCTCACGCTCATGGTCATCGCGGCCTGCGTGCAGCCCCAGGGAATGGTTGCCTGCGCACTGTCCGCCGAGCCGCTCGTGTGGGTTGGCAAGCGCTCGTACAGCATCTACCTGTGGCACTATCCGCTACTGTTGCTCATGAACCCGGTCGCCAACATCAACGATACGCCGTGGTGGCAGTACATTTTGCAGGTGTTGTTGGTGGTCGCCGTAGCCGAATGTTCATATCGCTTTATTGAGACGCCGTTTAGAAAGGGCGCCTTTGGGCGCACCGTATCCGAGTTCCGCGACGGCACCACCACGCCCGCCAACTGGGTGCGCGCGCATATTCCCGTGTGCGCCACTTGCGGCATCGTGCTTGTTATCGCGCTGGGCGGCCTGATCTTTGTGCCGGAGACCTCCGCGCTGAGCGGTGAGGGCGCCGAAGTCCTCAACAAGGAAGCCAAAAACACCGCGCCCACCGACCAGCAGGCGGCCGACGACACCGACAAGGACAACGACGGCTTCCCCGACGGATCCTACGACCTGCTGATGATCGGTGACTCCGTGTCGCTGCGCGCCGTTGATTCCTTTGACGGCGTGTTCCCCCACAGTCACATCGATGCCGAAAAGGGCCGCCAGTTTGATGCGGGCCGCGCGACATTTGAGGGCTATCTCCAACAGAACCTTGCCGGCAAGATCGTGGTCTTTGCACTGGGCACCAACGGCTTGGTAACCGACGACCAGATCGACGCCATCATGACCGATGCAGGAGATAAGCGTATTGTGGTGTTTGTGAACACGCGCAGCCCGCAGCCGTGGGTTGGCTCTACCAACCAGGCCATCGCCAACGCTGCTACGCGCTACAAGAACGTGCGCGTTATCGACTGGTACGGATACAGTGCCAATCGCAACGACCTGTTCGATGGCGATGGCACGCACCTGTCGACCACTGGCGTGACTGAGTACCTCAACTTGATCCACGATGCAGTCAAGAAGGACCTGCCCGTGCATCCCGAGGATCACGTCAACGATCCGCAGCCGGCAGCCGTCAAGTCTGCCACCGACGCGCTCGTCAATGCGCTCGCTCTCAAGCCGCACAAGCTGGGCACCGACAAGTAACCTGCAGCGCAAACTTCCCACATCCGGAGGGGGTGCCCGCCACGGCAGACACCCCCTCCGGCAGTTAGGAACGTTCCTTATGTGCCGGCACCCAGGGACACTCCTGACACAGCCGAGGAACGCCCTCCTTGCGACCAAATTCTGGGCGCCTCGCCACCCCGAACGTTGTTTCCAAGCCCACACCCGCAGCAAACAACCCAAAATCACTCTTTTCGAGCCGACTCCAAGAGGTCGTGGACAAAAAGGGGCAAATATGAGTACTGTTACCATTTTAGTAGCAGGCAAAACCACCCAAAATGACGCTCATGCGGTAGCGCACGACCCTTCCAGTTGACCAGAATGGCCGGCTTAGGACTTGGAGACCCGCTTTTAATAAACAGATTCTTAACTATGTTCATTATTTTCTTGGTCGTAAATGCTATCGGCAAGGCAACAGTACTCATATTTGGCATTTTTTTGTCCACTGCCATATAACTAACGCCCTATAGCGGGCAAAAAACAGGCCGCAGTCCATCGCTGCGGCCTGTTTGGAGTCCAAAAGAGGCGCTAAGCGCTGTAACCCATCGCCTGCAGAACAAACATGATGACCGTCAGCACCGTAATCACACCGATAGTCGCCCAAGTGAGCACATTCCACACGCGGCCGTTGCGGTTAGTGCCCATAATGTGACGGTCAGCGGCAATAACCACCTGGAACACCAGAACCACGGGCAGCAGCACGCCATTGATGACCTGCGAGGTCATCATAATCTGGAACAGATCGACGCCGGGCATAAGCACCAGCACGGCAGAGATACCGATGATGGCCGTAATGATGCCGCGATAGACCGGGGCCTCGTCCCAGCTGCGGTCGGCACCGCGCTCCCAGCCAAATGCCTCGCAGATAGCGCTCGACGTAACGCCCGGCAGCACGCAGGCGGCCAAGAAGCTCGCCGCGACCAGGCCCGAGGCAAACAGTACCGTGGACCACTGACCCGCAATAGGCTCCAGCGCGCGGGCAGCATCGGCGGCATCGCTAATCTGAATACCCGCCGGGAACAACACCGTACCGGTCGTGATGATAATAAAGCCGGCAATGACATCGGCAGCAAGCGAGCCGCTCACGGTATCGATGCGCTGCAGCACGATATCGTCCTCGCCCGCGTTCTTATCGACCACGTTGTTCTGCGCCAAGAAAATCATCCACGGCGCGATGGTGGTACCGATCGTTGCGACCACGAGCGACACGTAGCTGGGGTCATTTTGAATGTTGGGCACGACCAGGTCGACCGCGACCTCACCCCAGTTGGGGCCAGCCATAAACGCGGCGACAATATAGGTCACGAACACGCAGCTCACCAGCAGCAGAATCTTCTCGATGCGCTGGAAACTCCCCGACATGGTAAGCATCCACACCAGCAGCGCCACCAACGGCACCGAGATGCTCGCCGGCACGCCAAAGAGGGCAAGGCCGCTCGCAATACCCGCAAACTCCGAAATGGTCACAGCCGTGTTGGCGATCAACAGCGCCGCCATAGCAAGTACACTCTTGCGCACGCCAAAGCGCTCGCGAATGAGCGATGCTAGGCCCTTGCCCGTGACGCAGCCGCAGCGCGCCGCGGTCTCCTGCGTCACGATGAGCAGCACGGTCATGACAGGAAGCATCCACAGCATCTTGTAGCCATAGCTGGCGCCCGCGCTGGAATACGTTGCAATGCCGCCGGCATCATTGCCCGAAAGCGCTGCCAACAGACCGGGACCCATAGCGCCAAAGATGGCCGCAATGGTCAGCTTTTGCTTGGTGCCCGACTTTTGCTTGGTATTTTGCACGCGACCACCTAGCCCATGACTGACATGGCGAGCAGCACCGCGGCGATGCAATACGCCACGCACGAGATCATGACGGCAATGACGTTCATGGCGGTGCCCGACGTGTTGAGGTCATGCTCGTCACGCCAGAACAGCACCATCAGGTAAATCACGGCACTCATGTTGCCAACCAGGCAAATGATGGCAGCGATATTAAAGCACCCGGTAAAGAGTTGCTCCTCAAACATGAGCGCATCGGGGAATGCAGCGGTGCGCACCAGCTGGGCGCACAGGTAGGTCACGAGTGACAGAATCAGGCCCATGCCCGTGCTCTGGAAGAAGAACCCCAGATACGGCTTGGGCTCGTCGTCGTGACCGTCATACTCCAGGAAGTAGTTCTTGACGAACGACACCATGCGCGAGGCCGCCAGCAGCACGAGCGGCATGGCACACATGGGAAACACCACCAGATGCGCGGAGCCGAGCGCCGTCCCCAGCACTGTTGCCATGATGCACGAGGCAATACCCCACACGACAACCCAGTACTGGCGATGCACAAACCAGCTGAGCACGTTCGTCGAGTCGTCCGACGCGCTATCGCCCGAGCCGACACCGGCGATCTGCAGGTCCTCCTGATGCTCCTCGGCGATAACGTCCATGGCGTCGTCGAAGGTCACGATACCAAGGATATGACGGTTCTCGTCGCAGACGGGGATGGCAACCAGGTCGTACTTGGTCATCTCGTCCGTCACGTCTTCCTGGTCCTCGTCGGGCGACACATAGACCAGGTCGCGATAGGCCAACTGACCCAGCGTGGCGTCGCGGTCGGCTACGATCAGCGTGCGCAGCGAAAGCACGCCGGTCAGCATGCCACTCGGATCCTCGGTATAGACGTAATAGACGCTCTCGAAGTCCTCGTCGAGCTCGCGAATCGCCTCGATGGCGTCACCGACCGTTGCCGTAGCGGGCAGGGAGACAAACTCCGAGGTCATGATGCGGCCGGCGGTGTTGTCCTCATACCCCAGCAGGTTACGAATCGCCTTCTCCTCCTTGACGCCCATCAGGCGCAGGAGTTTCTCGGCCTTCTCGTAATCAAGCTCGTCGATCAGGTCGGCAGCGTCGTCCGGGTCCATCATGGCCAGCATCGACGATGCGTCGGTGTCGGACAGGCCCTCGAGCATCTCGGTCATAAGCTCGTCGTCATCGAACTCCGAGATGGCCTCGGCGGCCTGGGCAGTATCGAGCTGCGCAAACACCTGCGCACGCAAGCGCGGGTCGAGCTGCTCGATAATGTCGGCGATGTCGGCAGGGTGCAGCTCGCCGAGCGTCTTGTGCGACACCGAGAGTTGAATGTTCTTGGTCGAGCGGTCGAGCAGGTCCATGTAGGACCAGGCGATAATGTCCTCGCTGAGCGGCTTGCCCAGGTGCTTCATAAAGCCCTCGACGACGTGCTCGAGCGCGGGGCTGATTGCACGCAGCAGACCGCGGGCGCCGACCTCGGCACCCAGCAGGCGCAGCTGATTTTCGCCCGACATGGAAAACTTGATGTCGTTGACGCGCACGACCTTCATGCCCTGCGTGTCGACGATCTGCTTATTGAGAACGTCGCGCGCCAGCAGGAGCTCGGTCGGCTGCAGGTACGAGAAGCGAATATTGGTGGCAGACGTATTGAGATACACGCCCGTCTCGTCGATGCGGTCGACCCATTTGCGCCAGCTGATCATGAACGGCGTCTTGCCGGGACCGCGGAACGCGAGCGACGTCACGTGCGGAAAAACTTCGCCGGTTGCAATGCCAAAATCGTTGACCACGCCGAGCTTTTCGCCGTCAACGTCCAAGACTGGCAATTTGAGCATCTCACTCAGATAATTCAATGGTGCTCCCCATCATTATTCCTCCGGACGCGGCCGCGCGTGCGGCGTCCGGGGGCTTCTGGATATGTATACGCATGCGCGGGCGGCACGCCGCTCGACGCTTACACCCCGTGCATGCGCAAAAAGCACCTGCATGGGGTCATCGACTGTATGGTCGAGGTTTGGATTTCACCTGTAACCTTTCTCTTGACCCTCATTAACCGCAGTAACTATAGCATCAGCATCGCCCTGCGGCATCGAATTTATGCGCTGCACATTGCAGGCATACCAAACGCTGACGTATCCGTGACATAGCCATTGGGTGTTCCTATAGTTTTGTCAACCGTCGGGGCTACTCCCTGTAGGGCACCCGGTCGCGCATCACGGCGTATATCGCCCTGAGCCGCTTCCTCGCGACGGCCTTGAGCGCCCGCCCGTGCCCCATGCCCCGCGCCCTGCAGGCCCGGTAGTACTCGCCGTAGCGCCCCGAGGACCTCACCAGGCTGTTGCACGAGAAGATCAGCAGGGACTTGAGCCTCGCGTCGCCGCGCCTGGACGCCCTGACCGACCTCACCGACGTGCCGGAGCTCCTCACCCTCGGGTCTATGCCGCAGTACGAGGCCAGGTGGTCGTGGTCCGGGAACCTCCCGATGTCGACCGACACCGCGAGCTGCGCCGCGGTCCTCGGGCCGATGCCGGGCACGGTGAGCAGGCACGCGTAGGTCTCGTCGCCCTCGAGCAGCGCCGCCGTCTCGGCCTCGAGGGCCCCGGCCTCGTCGAGGGCCTCCGATATCCGGGCGGCCAGGAACCTGACCTGCCTGTTCTCGGCCTCGACGAGCGCCGGCGGGGGCGCGGTGGAGGCGGCCGCGGCCTCCCCGGCGGCCTCGGCCCGCGGG
>CAKXKM010000018.1 GCA_934876235.1 Collinsella sp. AF02-46-1
GTCCATGCCCATGCGCCCGCACGGCCGCGCGCCACGCCACGGGTCCCGAAACCCGCAGCAGCCACACCAGCACGCGCTCACACGCCCACGAGGCGGCAACGACCAGCACGGTCCATGCCAGCAGATCGGCCGTCTCAATCAAAAGCTTTGCCTGATAGATGCGCTCACCCACGGTGCCCACCGCCATGCCGATCAGCTCCGCCGCCACGCCGGCCTTCCAGCTCATGCCAATCACGGCGCGGGCGCACGAAAGCACAAACGGCAGGACTTCGCGCCAGGTGTGGGCGCAAAACAGTCGCCAGCCCCGCACGCCATGCAGGCGGAACATCTGCTTCAGCGGCTTATCCACTTGCGCCAAGCCCTCGACCAGCGAAAAATACACGCCTGGAAGCGCCATCAAAAAGACCGCGGCGATGCTCACGCGCGCCGACCCCAACCAAATGAGCAGCAGGACCACCACGCAGGCAACCGGTGTCGCCTTTACAAACGACAGCGCCGGAGCCACCAGGCGCGCAAACGCCCGCGACCGTGACGAAATCCCGGCAAGCACGCCGCCACACACCGCGGCAAACACCAGTCCGCCCAATATTCGCGCGCCCGAGCCCGCCAAAATCGCCCAGGTACCGCCATCGCACACCAGGCGCAGCAGCGCCAAGGCAACAGCACCCGGCCCCGGCAAGATCAGCGGCTGCGCTACCAACGCCGCCACCAGCACCCACACGGCAAGCCAAAAGGCGGCAACGGCACCTGCTGCCGCCACCGCCTTCATACGCTCTGTCATTTGTCGAGCAAACGCATGCACGGGCTACTCCATGTAGTAAAAATCATCAGCCGGGAGCTTGCCGCCCACGGCGCTCGCGTCCGCATCGGCCAGCACCTGCAGGTACCCACCGAGCGCCGCCTTCATGTCCTTCCCCGTCTGGCACACGAGCATACACCCGGAAATCGCCTTTTCGGCAATCGCGGCGTTATCCACGATGCCCGCATCGACCACGGCCTGGGCCCAGTCCGCCGGCGACGCGTTCACGGCCTCAACGCTCGCCGCGTGGCAGCTCAGGAATTCCGCCACGGCCTCGGGATGTTCCTCGGCAAACGTGCGGCGCACCACGGTCACGCCCGTCAGCAGGCGCGAACCCGTGTCACCTGCCAGCTCATCCCACACATCGGTCAGACTTACCGGAGCCGACAGCTTGCCTTCGCTCTTGGCGATGGCGGCGGTCTTGAACGGCTCGGGCAGCACGCCCACAGCAGACGGATCGGCAAGCAGGGCCGTCAGCACCTCTGTGGGCTCGCTCTTAAACTCGAGCGTCACCTGGCCGGTCAGGCCCGCGCGCTCCAGCAGGTAGTTCATGACGTACTCCGGCGTGGTGCCCTTGCCCGTCATATAGACGGTATGGCCCGCCAGATCGCCAAACGAGGTCACACTCGCGTCGCCCGTCACAACGCTCAGCACGCCCAGCGTGTTGATGTCGATGACCTGCACCGCGCCCTCCGTCTTGTTGTAGAGCACGCTCGCCACGTTGGCGGGCACCAGGGCAATGTCGACATCGCCCTGAATGACCTTGGGCACGATCTCGTCGGCTACGGCGCTGATCGCAAAGTCGAACTCGTTATCCGTCTCGCCGCTCGCCGCCTGGTCCATAAACCTCACCAGACCGATCGACGTCGGGCCCTTGAGCGAGGCGACGTGCACCTCGACTGGCCCCGCGGCGCCCGCAGCCCCGCCGGCAGCCGAGCCCGCGGCGGACCCGGCACCGGCAGACCCGCCACCACAGCCAACCAGCGCAAGCGACAACGCACCCGCGGCAAGCGCCGAGGCAAACCCCCGGCGCGTCATCTCAACAGTAAACGCGCGCATCGTTAGCACGTCCCTTCGTTAGGCATCGTCCATGCGTGATGGTCGGTGTGCAGCAGCTCCTCGGCCAGCGGCGAGAGTGGCTCGCCCAAGAACTCGCGGTAGCACGCCTGGACATCGGGATTCTCGTGCGAGAAGCGAATGTCCGCAGCGGCATCCAGGCCCCACAGCACCTGGCCGCGCTCAGCTGCCAGCTCGCAGCCGTCGTGGATGGGCTGACCGCCGCCACCGACGCAGCCGCCAGGACACGCCATGACCTCGACAAAGTCATAGCTCACGCAACCGTCGCGAATCGCGTCGAGCAGGCGGGCGGCATTGCCCAGTCCGTGCGCCACGGCGACGCGCACCCTGGTGCCCTCGATATCGGCCACTGCTTCCTTCCAGCCGTCCAGACCGCGCACGTCGGTGAAGAAGTCGGCGTCGGGGTTCTTGCCCGTCACCAGGTAATAGGCCGAGCGCACGGCGGCCTCCATCACGCCGCCCGTGGCGCCAAAGATCACACCCGCGCCCGTGCCAAA
This sequence comes from Collinsella sp. AF02-46-1, assembly GCA_934876235.1. Lineage (GTDB taxonomy): Bacteria > Actinomycetota > Coriobacteriia > Coriobacteriales > Coriobacteriaceae > Collinsella. The sequence continues at coordinate 2,374 of CAKXKM010000018.1, forward strand.
GCCCAGCGGCGTATCAAGCGGCTCCTCGGTAAGCGTGTCCACGCTCACGTGGCTCGCACGGATCATGCGCACCATCTCGCGCACCGTCAGTGCAACGTCCACGTCGGGCGCGCCGCCCTCGCCCATCATGCTCGGCAGCGCACACTCGGCCTTCTTGGCCGTGCACGGCATAACGGACACCACGAACAGACGCTCGGGCTCCACGCCCAGCACCTTGGCGTAGTAGGTCTTGGCGATGGCGCCGAACATCTGCTGCGGCGACTTTGACGTGGACAGGCTGTCGACAAACTCGGGGTAACGTGCCTTCACAAAGCGCACCCAGCCCGGGCAGCAGCTCGTGAACATGGGCCAGCCGTGGGTGTCGCCCTCGCCCTTGACGGCCTTCCCTAGGCGCTCGAGCAGCTCGGAGCCCTCCTCCATAATGGTGAGGTCGGCCGAGAAGTCGGTGTCGAACACGTACTCAAAGCCCACGCGGCGCAGTGCGCAGGCCAAGCGCTCAACGGTGGCTTCCTCGCGAGACATGCCGAGCTCCTCGCCCCAGGCGCTACGCACGGCCGGCGCAATCTGCACCAGTACGATCTTGTCGGGATCGGCGATGGCGTCGAACACGGTCTCGGTATCGTCACGCTCGCGCAAGGCGCCCGTCGGGCAATGCGTGATGCACTGACCGCACGCGACGCAATCGGTCTTGCCGATCGGCGCACGCCCGCGAGTGCCCACGGCGGTATGCGTGGCGCGGTTGGTCAGGTCCCAAATCCCTAAGCCCTGCACGCTCTCGCACACCTTGATGCAGCGCATGCATTTGATGCACTTGTCGTTATCGCGGATGATGGGGAAATCGAAGTCCCAGCCCTCGCGCGCCAGGTGCTGCTCGTACGGCAGATAGAAGATACCCAGGTCATTGGCGATGGTCTGCAGGTTGCAGTTACCACTGCGCACGCAGCTCGTACAGCGTGAGTCGTGCTGGGACAGCAGCAGCTGCACGTTGGTGCGACGCGCCTCGCGGGCCTTGGGGCTGTTGGTGTGGACCACCATGCCGTCGAGCACGTAGTTGTTGCAGGCGGCAACCAGCTGGTCGCAGCCCTCAACCTCGACCACGCATACGCGGCAGCCGCCGATCTCGTTTAGATCGCGCAGGTAGCACAGGGTGGGAATCTGGATGCTGACGGACTTGGCCGCATCCAGGATCGTGGTGTGCTCGGGAACCACGACCTCGCAATTATCGATAGTGAGCTTGACCATGTTATGCGCTCCGTTTTCGGTGTTGTCGCTGACGGTGGTGTTGTTGGGCTCTACCATTCCAGGTTCCTCCCTCCGCGGAACGCGCCAAAGCCAAAGTGATCGCAACGCAGGCAGCGGCTCGCCTCCTGGCGCGCCTCCTGCTCGGTGAGACCCTGCTCGACCAGATCCCAATCGTGAATACGCTCGCCGGCCTCGCGCTCGCCCAGCTCGCAGCGGCCGCACTCATGCTTGCCCTTAAACTGGACGGTCGGCAGCTCGACCTCGAGCTTGATCTTGTGGTCAAAGCCCAGGTAGCGGTCGATATTTGCCGAAGCCACGCGGCCGGCGTTGATGGCGCGGATAACGGTGGCGGGGCCGGTCTGGCAGTCGCCGCCGCTAAAGAGGCCGTCGAAGTCGGGCACGGCGCCATCCGAATCGGTGACCACGCAGCCCCACTTGGTGGCAATGCCTATCTCCTCAAACGGCTTGGAATCGATGTCCTGGCCAATGGCCACAAAAACGCGCTCGCAGGGAATGACGCGCTCGGGCGTGGCGGCGGCACGCGGGGCCGGACGCCCACGACGGGGCGCGCCGATAATCTGCGGCTGCACGCGCAGGCCGCTCACGCGACCGTCTTCGCCCGTCTCGATGGCGAGCGGAGCCGTCAGCTCCAGTACCTCGCAGCCCTCGGCCTGGGCACCGGCGATCTCGGCGTCCTGGGCTGTCATATCGCAGATGCGCCGGCGGTAGACGATGCTCACCTTTTCGGCACCGCAGCGCACGGCGGAGCGCGCCACGTCCATGGCCACGTTACCGCCGCCGATGACGCACACGCGCTGGCCGCTCAGGTCGGGCAGCTCGTCATCGCCGATGGCACGCAGCATCTTGACGGCCGACTCCACGCCGAGCGCCTCTTCGCCCGGAAGGCCGAGCTTCTTATCGCTGTGGGCGCCAATGGCCAGGTAGACGGCATCGAACTCGTCGCGCAGGCGGGCAAGCTCCTCGCCGTTGACGGAGTGGTCGAGCTCCACGTCGATGCCGGCGCTCAAGATCCAGTCGATCTCGGCCTGCAGGCGCTCGCGCGGCAGACGATAGCTGGGGATGCCATAGCGCAGCATGCCGCCCAGGTGGTGGCGCTGCTCAAAGATGGTCACCTTATGGCCCATCACGGCCAGGTAGTAGGCGCAGGAAAGGCCGGCCGGGCCGCCGCCGATCACGGCGACGCGCTTGCCGGTGTTGTCCACTACATGCGGCTTGTGGTCGTTGAGGTCACTGTACTCGACGGCAAAACGCTTGAGGGCGAGGATGTTCATGGGGTCGTCGACCATGCCACGGCGGCAGTGCATCTCGCAGGGATGCTCGCACACCAGGCCGCAGACAAGCGGCAGCGGATTGTTCTTGCGGATGACCTTGACGGCGTCGGCATAGCGGCCGGCCTCGACCAGCGAAATGTACCCGGGAATGTCGACGTGCGCCGGGCAGCCCGAGACGCACGGGACGCGGGCCTCGCGGTCAAAGCCACAGGAGTGTTCGCGGATGTGGTGTTCAAAGTCGTCGCGGAAGCCACGGATAGCCGTAAGTGCCATAGCACCGGCCTCGTAACCGATGGCTCAGTCGCTCGAAAGGTAGATGGTGCGGGCCGTGCGCTCAATCAGGTTGAGCGTGGACTCATCGGCGCGCCCTTCGAGCACATCGGCGAGCAAGTCGCTCAGCGCGCTCAGGCCCACACGGCAGGGTGTGCACTTGCCGCAGCTCTGGGTGGAGCACAGGTTAACGAGCGCTGCCGTAAACTCAACGGGACACGGGGCGAGCGAACTCACCGCCAGACGGCGTCCGAGCGCATCGTGCAGGTCGTCCATGACGGCCTGAGCGTGGCTGCGTTCCATTACGTGCAGTCGAGCCATAAGATCCCCTCTCACATGGCAGCCCGGAGGCGAAACCGAGCGAAGTTGCTACACGCACAACACTGACCTAAAAAGTTGTTAGGTCTCCACGCAGTTCGGCAGGCGGTATGAAATGTCACCCTCGGCGGTGAAATAGAACATTACCGCAGATAAATGCCATATTTGATAAAACGCGTTACCAAATGACAATGCCCCGCCCACGCAATCACGTGGACGGGGCATTGCTCCAGGTATGCGGCCAGCGACCCTGTTGCTTTTACTTAAGCTCGGGCCAGTAACCCTTGTTGGCCTCGATCATGTCGTCGAGAACCTCCTTGGCAACCTTCATCGAAGGCACGGTCTTGTTGAGCGTAAAGGCCTTGAGCGCCTTCTCGTACGAACCCTCGATCGTGGCCTCGACCACGAGCTTCTCGGAGTTCAGCTGCTGCATCATAAGACACTGCTGGAACAGCGGAATGTTGTCGCGGCTGATGACCTCGGGGCCGTTCTTGCCAATGTAGGCAGGCAGCTCGACCATGGCGTCGTAGGGCATGTTGGGGATAGCGCCCTTGTTCTCGCAAATGACCAGGAAGCGCTGCTTGGTGTCGTTCTTCAGAGCGATGGCCAGGTCGGCAATCCAGTCGCCGTGGCTGCCCGCATAGAACGTGCTCTCGTCGATCTCGCCCGTCTTCTCGTAATGGTCGATGCCGTCAAAGAGGTTCTTCTCGCGCGTCTCCTCAACCTCGTTTGCACGAGTGCGCTCGGGGTTGGAATGCTCGACGAACTCCTTCTGCTGCAGGTAGTAGTTCAGGTACGTGTTGGGCAGGTACTCCGGGAAGCACTCCATGATCTCGTACTCGCCCTTCCAGACGTAGTACCAGCTGCCCTTGGTGTGGCGGTTCTGCTCGGGGTGCTCGTCGGTGGCTTCCTCGGGCTTCTTGGACATCAGCGAGCTCATGCCCTTGAGGTACGAATCGGGCAGCAGGATCTCATGCTCCTTGATGTACTCGCGCAGCTGCGGGAGCACCTCCTCGCCCTTGTGGCGAATCGAGGTGAACCAACCAAAGTGGTTGAGGCCAAAGTAATCGTACTCGACATCCTTCTTGTCGATATCGAGTGCGGCGCAAACCACGTCGATGATCGCGATCGGCATGTCGCAGATGTTGATGATGCGAGCGTTGGGACGCAGCACGCGGCAGCCCTCGGAGACGATGGCAGCGGGGTTGGAGTAGTTGAGAATCCAGTAGTCCTTCTTGGCGTACTTCTCAACGTCATCGATCAGCTCGACCATGGGGAAGATGGTGCGCATGCCGTAGGCAAGGCCGCCGCAGCCGCAGGTCTCCTGACCAACGCAGCCGTGACGCAGCGGAATCTTCTCGTCCTGCTCGCGCATGGCATAGCCGCCCACGCGCATCTGGGCAAACACGAAGCTCGCGTCGGTAAAAGCCGTCTCCTTGTCGGTGGTCACCGTGAGCTTGATGTCCAGGCCAAGGTCCTCGTGCAAAATCCAGTCCACGAGCACGCCGATCTTGCGCTGGCGCTCCTCGTTGATGTCGTACAGACGAATCTCGTCAACGTCGAGCTCGTCCTTGCGCAGGGCGATGGACTTGACGATGCCGGGGGTAAAGGTGGATCCGCCACCACACAGAGTAATGATCATTGTTTACTGCTCCTTCTCAATTGCGTTTTCGACCTTGTCGCGCATCTCGGCAACCTTCATGCCAAAGATGATCTGGATATTGTTGCCGTTGCGGTTGATGCCGCTGTTGGGCACGTGGTTGATGAGGCTCTCATCGATGAGGTCCGGGTTCTTAACGTTCACGCGGAGACGCGTAAAGCAGTTCTCGAGCTCCTCGATGTTGTCCTTGCCGCCAAGACCTGCGACCAGGTCGGCAATGCCCGCATCGACGCCCTCTGCGGGAGCCGCGGCAACAGCGCCCTGCTTCACCGCGACAGACGCGGCGGCCTCGCCCTCGGCAACGGACTCGGCGAGCTCGGACTCCTCCTCGCGACCAGGCGTGTGGAGGTTGAGCTTCTTAATGAGGAAGGTAAAGAGGAAGAAGTACAGAGCGGCGTTGACGACTCCGAGCACGAGCATCATCGGCCAGTTGGTCTTATCGACACCGAGGACCAGGTTGGAAACCACGATGTTGATGATGCCGCCTGCAGTCGAAGCGGGCACGGAGAGGACCTTGAGCAGGACCAGGAAGATGCCGGAAAGAACCGAGTGAACGACAAAGAGCACGGGAGCGGCAAAGACAAAGAGGAAGTCCATGGGCTCGGTGACACAGGAGAGCACAGCGGTGATGATCAGCGGGATGATAACGGCCTTGGTCTTATCCTTGTTCCCCTTGTAAGCGGTGAAGATAAAGGCGAGACCGATACCGATGTAGGGCCACAGGTTGTTGAAGGTGTAGCTGTTGAAGTAGGTGCTATCGGAGAAGGGCTGGCCCGTCATTGCCATCTCGGCGACACGGATGGGATAGGCGCCGGCGATAACCTGATCACCCAGCGTAAGGGTGCCGCCCACATCGGAGAACTGGAACGGGGTGTAGATGAGGTGGTGCAGACCGGTGGGAACGAGCAGCTTGTTGAGCATGCCGTAGATAAACAGACCAATGTTGCCCGACTCCTTAATGATGCCGGCAACGGAGGAGATGGCACCCTGAACCGGAGGCCAAACGATGCAGAAGCCAGCGCCCATGATCCAGGAGATGATGATCATGATCAGGAACGGAAAGCGAACGCCCGAGAACATCGAAAGGGCAATGGGGAACTGCTTATTCGAGTACTTGTTGAACACGGCACCGGTGATGCAACCAAGAATGATGCCGCCAAACACGCCGGTATCGAGCACCTGAATGCCCATAACGGTGCTCTGGCCGGTTCCGGTAAGGCCGAGCATGCCGCTCGCTTCGGCAAGAGAGCCAGTGGCGTTGAGCACGATGTTATTGGCCTGCAGGAACAGGAAGAACGACATCAGGGCGATCAGCGAAGCATGGCCCTTGTTCTTCTTTGCCATGGCGCCGGCGATGCCCACGCAGAACAGAATCGAGAGGTTGTTGATGATAAACATCAGCGACTGATAGACAACGGCGCCCACAAGCTGGAACGGACCGGAGCCCAGCACAGGAATCACGGCGCAGATGGTCTTGTTGGTCAGAATAATGCCCACGATGAGCAGAATGCCGGCAACCGAGAGATACATCATCGGCTGAACGATCGACTTCGCGAACACCTCCAACGGCGCTTTGAAATTGAACTTCTTTTTTGCGGTCATAGCGGTACTCCCCTTCCTTTTCCGCAAATTAAGACAGATGTGCCCTGGACAAGACCGTGAGCCCTGCCTTATATCAATCGATGTGTGGGCACGTTATGCCTAGAGACCAGGTTCTCCAAGCAGGTTAACAATGTGATATGCGAGATAACTCTTCTCGGCATCGGTAACGACAACGTTATAGGTAGACGACAAGTGGGCAGCTATGGCGTCCGCGCACGAGAATGCGCACGGATACGCCGTTTCATCGATTCGGAACAGCGCGTCGCCATTGATTTGCCCGGCCGCAGGATCGAGCGCTCGCTGTGCGAAAAACTGCAGGTGACGAACGAAACGTTCGTAAGGCAGCGAGGTGTCATCGAGGGTCGTAGCATAGCGCTCGGAAACAATCGCAAGCACGTCGCGAACAAGCTGGACCGAAACGATCAGACGATCGGAGCGTTGCGGCATGGTGGCGTTGACGATATGCAGCGTAATAAAACCCTGCTCTTCTTCGCTCATCTGGATGCCCATATACTCCTTGATAATCTGCAGCGCACGGCCCGCAAGCGCGTACTCCTTGCGATAGAACTGCTGGATCTCGAGCAGCAACGGATTCTCGCAGGGGACGCCCTTGCGCTCGCGCTCCAAAGCAAGGCTGATATGGTCTGCAAGAGCAATGAGAATCTTGTCGTTGACATCAACATTGAGCTCTCGACGGAGCATCTGAACGATGTCCTCGGAAATCACGAGGTTAACGGTGGGGATGGACTCCAAAAGATGTGCCAAGCGGTCAATCGTACGCGAATCCTGAGAAGTGCCCTCCTGCAGCGCATAGGTCTTTTCGACCGATGCTTCATCGATAGCGTCGCCGGCATGACGGCCAAAGCAGAGGCCTCGACCGATGACAATGAACTCGGAGCCATCGTCCGAAGTGACCATTGCGACGTTATTGTTGAAAACTCGCTTGATAACCACGGTACCCACCACAAGAATTTACTCGGAAAGCCAGACGACAGGCTCTTTAACAGCAACAGGGCCGGAAGCGTGCTCACGAAGAGTCGAGTTCTCCGAACGCTCGCACACGATAACGAAGACCGTGGGATCGAAGCCGGCGGCGCGGACCGCGTCGAAATCGACCTCGACGAGGGGCTGGCCCGCGTCGACATGGTCACCCTGAGCAACAAGCGCATGGAAGCCCTTGCCCTCAAGTTTAACAGTGTCGATTCCGATATGCAGCATCACCTGAGCAGAGCTGTCGTCGGACATGATACCCAGCGCGTGCTCGGTCGGGAACAGCGCCGCGACGGTACCGGAGACAGGAGCGCACACCGTTCCCTCTTGGGGAACCACGGCAACGCCATCGCCCACGGCACGGCTGCTAAAAGCGGGGTCATTGGTTTTTTCCAGATGAACAAGCTCGCCGGAAACAGGAGCGAGGATTTCGAACTCGGAAGTTGCAGTCTTCTGCTCATCCGAACCGCCCATCAGGCGAGAAAAGAAACCCATGGTGGCATGTCCCTTCATAAATATAGCCCAACCAAAATCAAGCGAATGCATCCATAGAGACACACCCGTTCAAAGACTTTGGTTAGGCCCACGTCCAAGGGACTCGGTAACCTTCCGCATTTCTTTTTACGGGAGCTATTGTAGACAAGCCCAAATCCAGAACAATCATTATGACCGGTGAGCGGTATTTTTTCATCGATAAACGGTATTTAGGCGGCACTTAGGGACGTTCCTTTACTGCCGGCACCCAGGGACACTCCTTGCAGCAATTTCGCATGCGTTAGATGAAGAGCTCGCATTCCTTCCGCACGACGCAAGCCTTGCTCAGCATCTGGGAAACAGCGGATAGCTTGTTGGGATCAAGCTTGCGAGCGCCTCGCGGGCATACGGCGATGCAGCGCATGCAGGAGATGCACGCCTCGTCAGCTGCTCGCTTGGGGTCGCCCTTGTCGATAGCACAAACGGGACACGCCGCGGCGCATGCACCGCAGGAGACGCATTCCTCTGTTGCCTCGGGTGCCATACGGCGACCTCCAGCTTGTTTATAAGGACGATTGCCGGGGATAGAGGGCTCGGACGCATCCTCAGCCAACAGCTTTTGCTGAATTTGTTGCGCAAACTCTGCGAGCTGCGCCGCATCCTGCGCATCCGGTCGCCCAGCAGCAAACTGACGAGCAACGGAATGCTCAGCAATAGCAGAAACAGCTGCAACCACCCTAAATCCGGCGCGCTTCGCAACGTCCTCCAGCTCTACGAGCGTGTCCTCAAACGCGCGGTTTCCGTATACACAAACCAAAACAGCCCGAGCCCCGTTGCCGCGCACCATGCCCAACCGGTCAGCCACCACAGCCGGGATTCTACCGGCATACGCCGGCACAGAGATTACGGCCACGTCGTCCTCAGTCATCGAGACAGCGCTGAAATCTAGCCCGCTATCGGTCAGATCGACGGTAACGGTCTTTTTGTCCAGCGCCCCGGCCACAAGGCCAGACACCTTCCGCGTTCCACTCGTCGGACTAAACACAATTTCGAATACGCTCATCGAGGCACCCTCCCCCTACGCCAGGCAACGCGTCAAGCCGTTTTCACATTCAGACAGAGTATACGGCGCATGGGATCCCCGTTTTGGTGCACCAAGCACCCCAATGCACCCACCCTACGCTGTCTGCCTCTTCGTTTTGTATAAATTACGGTACAGATTGTATATATTTACGGGATACCGCAGTGTTCTCCTGAGGTACCCCATCCTGGCCCGTGCAAAAAACGGAGCATTCTGCAACGTGACCGCGCCAGCACCGCCGCGGGCGGGCAAAACTGTAGGGCGCTGCGTCATTTAGGGTTCCGACATAGCGAGAATGACGTACCTTTGCTTCGAAAAACGGCGAAATCTAACTCAAAACGCTCATAGGGGGTATCTGAAGGCCACCGTTGGCAATACCGAATCGTATGCAGCCAGCTAGAGCTGCTGAATACTCCAAAAAATGCACGGCACACCCCATGGGACCCATTGCCGCATGGCAGGAAACAGGCCCACGGCATCTTCTAGATGCATTCCCGAGGAAATCACATTTGAACTAGCGATCGGATACGGCAAACAAAAAGGGCCCCGAGCATAATCTGCTCGGGGCCCAAACTCATCTCGCCTCACCGCGCGACGGGTGTGTTACTTGCGCTTGCCGCCGCCGTCACCGGGACGACGGGAGCTGCCGCCGCGCTTGCCGCCACGGCTGTTGCCATAGCTGCCACGGTTATCGCGACCGCCGGCGCGGCCGCCGCGGGAGCCGGCCTGGTTGCCGCCACGCCCGCCACGATAGCCGCCACGACGCTCCTCGCGGGTATCGTCGTAGTTGCGCCAGTCATCGCGACGATCGCGGCTGGCACGCGGATCACGACGATCGCGCGACTCGTTAGAACGACCAGCGCCGCCGCGGCCGCCATTGCCGCGAGCACCCTCGCGACGCTCACCACCGCGGCCGCCCTCGCGGCCTCCGCGCTCGTCAAAGCGCTTGCCGCCACGGGACTCGCCGCCGCGGGTGCCACGCTCGTCACGCGAACCGCGACCCTCGCCGCCACGGCGCTCATCACGGCCACCGCGCTCGTCATCGCGACCGGAACGACGGCGGTCGCCCGAACCGCGCTTGCCACCGCGCGAACCGCGGCCCTCGTCCTCGCGCTCGACACGACGACGGCCACCACGATCCTCATCCTCGCGACGGCGGCGATGTGCCTCGCCCTGGAACTGCTTGGCACGACGCTCGGCACGGTTACCGCGCGCAGGCTGCTCAGCGGCACCAGCACCAGCGCGCTCCTCGGCAGCCACCTCGCGGGCCACGCTCTCAACAGCCTCGTCTACGCGAGCCTGAACGCCCTCGCGCACGCGGGTCTTGCCGCCGCGCTTGGGACGGCCCGGACGCTCGCCGTCGCTGCGGCGCTCGTCGCGACCGCGGTTGGAACGACCGGCAACATCGCCGTAATCGTCGCCGTTGCGCTTGCCGTCGCGACGCGCCTGCTCAAGCTTCTTCTTGCTCTTGGACTTGCCGCGCTTGGTCTTCTTCTTCACCTTAAAGGCGGCAGGGTCGCGCTCGGGGTCAACCGCGGGCGGGTTGGGACCCACATGCAGGTCGCCGGCCCCGTAGATGTCGGCCGTCTTGTCCATGAGCTTCTCGATCTCGTAGAACTCATCGACATCCTGCTCGGTCACAAACGTGATGGCCCACCCCAGCTCGCCGGCGCGGCCCGTACGGCCAATGCGGTGGATATAGTCGGTCGGCTCGGCCGGCACATCAAAGTTCACGACGTAGCGCACGTCGCTGATGTCGATGCCGCGGGCGAGCACGTCGGTCGCCACCAGTACGTCGACGGTGCCGTCGCGGAAGGCCGAAAGCGCGCGCTCGCGCTGCGCCTGGCTGCGGTTGCCGTGAATCGCGGCGGCCTTGATGCCCTTACGCTCCAAGCGACGGCAGCAGCTGTCGGCGCGGTGCTTGGTGCGCATAAAGACGATAGTGCGCTCCGGGCCCTCCTTTTTGAGGAACTCGGGCAGCAGGTTGTTCTTGGCCTCGATGGACACCGGGAACACAAACTGGTCGACGGTGTCGGCGGTCGATGTAGCGGGCGCGATCTCCACGCGGGCCGGGTCGCTCACCAGGTCGGTGATCTCGCCCACGGCCTCCTCGTCGAGCGTAGCCGAGAACAGCAGCGTCTGGCGCTCGGCCGGCGTCTCGCGCACGATGCGGCGGACGGCGGGTAAAAAGCCCATATCGAGCATGCGATCGGCCTCGTCGAGCACCAGCACCTTGACCTCGTCCAGGTGGCAGGCGCCCTGCTCGATCAGGTCGACCAGACGGCCCGGCGTGGCGACCAGGATGTCGCAGCCGTACTTGAGCGCCGCGGTCTGGGGCTTGTAGCTCACGCCGCCCACGACGGTCACGGCAACATGGCCGGTAACGTCGGCGATCTTGCTCGCGACCTCGTCGATCTGCTGGGCAAGCTCGCGCGTGGGGGTGATGACGAGCATCAAGGGACCGCGACCGTTGCCCTCGGGCTTCTTGGCGCCGCGACGGCGGTTGCGGCCTCCGCGCTCGCGCACGGGCTTGGGCGGAGCGATGTGCTCCAGGTTGTTCATGGTCGGCAGCAAAAAGGCAGCCGTCTTGCCGGTGCCGGTCTGAGCGGCGGCAAGCAGGTCGCGGCCCTCGAGCACAACGGGAATCGAGCCAGCCTGGACAGGCGTGGGCGCCGTGTAGCCAAGGTTCTCGATGGCACGAAGCATCTCGTCCGAAAGTCCCAGCTCGTCAAAGGCGGGCAGGCTCTCGGTCGCGGACTCAACGGTCTCGGCGGCGCTGGCCTCGTCGGCAGCATCGAAGGCAGCCTGGGTCATGGCCTCGCGGGCCTCGTCCAGAATCTCGGCGTCCGTGACGTCGGATACAGAATTACGCATATGTTGTTGTTCCTTATCTGCACGCGTTATGGGCACGGCATGCGGCCGCGCGAGCGTGCTTGGTAGTGCGCTAATACATACAAAAACAGGTGCGCACAGAGAGGACGTTGCTCAGCACGCTGGCGATCGCTTTGGCAGCCCTATCACGCGCCGTCCAGACGCAGCGGCCCTAAGCGATGGAGCAGATTCGCCGCCGGTTAGTATACCCGCGCTTCGCATGCCCCCACGTAAACCACAGATGACGGGGCGGGCCCGGACCGATTGTCTCAATCTGTAACAATTACGGAGCAAAACCGGGTCTACATGTTACGGATCGAGACAAACGGTCGGCACGGTTCACAAACGTCTCAATCTGTAACAGTTACGGAGCAAAATCGGTCCCAATTGTTATAGATCAAGACAGAGGGGGATTTCCGTCCAGTCCAAACCAAATCTCTCGCTCTTCCTGCAATTTCGAACATGTGGCCTATAATGTTGCTTTGGTTACGCTATATATTGCGCAGCCATTTAATACGTCGCCCACCGGGGGCCATTAATTCCTATCGCCATATTGGCTAGGAAGCAATCAAAGGAGGTATCCGTGGCAGCAGAGACGCCTTGCTCGGTCCTCTATAACGATATTCGCTCGTTCGGCGGTCTTAAACATCTCGAGATTGCCCGAATGCTCATCAATGGAAACTCTTATCTCGGCAGTACCCTGCTCGAGAAATGCTCTTCCAACCGCTCGTATCTCACCCGTTACATCGTCCATCGCGAGCCTGACCAGTGCGCGCCCGCCATCTACAGCGACTTTGCCATCACCACGCTCAATCTTTCCGCGGCAATCTGCAGCAAGCTCGGCAGCGGCGAGTCCGCCTATCAGGCAATCGCCGAGCACTATCGCGGCCCGGCCGCCAACGAAATGATGTCGGCTCTCGCCAGCTACAAGTTGGACAGCCGCCTATATGCAAATGCCCTCAATCGCATCGACAACTTTGACGGCAATGCCGTGCGCGAGAAGAGTACGCTTTACCTTATGCTCTTTGTGGCAACGGGGGCGCTCGCTGACCCCATCCAAGGCGTGGCCACCGTCGAGCGCTTTTGCGACAGCAAGACAGGCGGGCACTTTGGCACCACCGAAACTACCGTCGGACGTGGCTTTATGAGCAGCCTGGAGCAGCCGCGCACTGTCGCCCCCAACCTCGGTCTGCTCAGAACCCATGCCGACAACTGCGCCGACATGCAAATCCATCCCCTCACACGCGATCCGCGCGGCACGGTAATTGGGTCCTTGCCCAAAACCTCGCCCAGCATCACCGATGTAGGCACCGATGCATCGCGCGAGCATCTCCGCATTTGGCTCGAAGGTGGACGCTGGTACGCCCAGGGCCTTGGATCGACCAACGGCACAGTGCTCGAATCGGGCGCGGGCGACGGCGATATTGTGATTGAGCCGCCGCGCGACCAACGCGAGCCCGGCAAGATCTATCCCCCGGTGGAAATCGAAAACAGCGACAGGCTCCATCTGGGTCTCTACACGACATTCCTTGTCATTGTGGACTAGCGCGGGCGGTGATCGAAAGACGGTCACCGCCCGTCTTTTGTCTTCTACCTTCTGCGTCGTAAACGACAATACTCAGCGGCATACGTGGACAGTGCGGTTATCATGGTATTTTACCGATATCCGCACTGCCCACGTATACGCGCGGCAACCCATGCCAGACAAAGGAACGCCATGGATACTACCGATAGCGCCTATGGCGACAAACTCATCCGTCTCGACACGTTCGATACCGCCGTGGCAGTCGACCCCAGTGCCGAGGATGATGCCAAGCGCCGGTTTATGACGCTTATTCTTCAGACGGCATACCGCGACAGCGGCAATATCGGACATGTGCTTCGCGCGACCAACACGAGCGGTGAGGTCTTTGCCGTCAAGCTACTCAAGGACAACGCCATCCTTTCCGGCCAAGCCCCCGACCGCTCCGCCGAGCAATCGGCCGCTCACCTGGCCAACACCGCCGCGCTGTTCGAGGAGTACCGTCATCTGTGTACCGTCTCGCACCTGCGCGGATTTCCGCGCGTCTATGGCTACGGATCGTGCGAGGACGACCCGCTCATCCTCATGGAGTGGGTCGAGGGCATCTCACTCAAGCAGGCGCTGCCCCTGCTTCCTCACGACGCCTCGGGCGGGCTGACCACCCAGATGGTCGCCGCCGTCGGAAACGCTGTGCTTCGTGCGCTCTTGATGACCCAAGGCCTCGTGAATCCGGTCATCCATCGCGACCTGTCGCCTGCCAATATCATGTTCCGCACCACCAGCCGAACGCTCGAGCAGCAGATTGCCGATTGCTCCTTTGACCCCTGCCTCATCGACATGGGCTCCGCGACCATGGCACTCGGCGACGACACAATCACCCGACGTGCCGACATTTGGCGTTTTGCCACACCCGCATATGCCGCGCCCGAAATGCTCACGCAGGATATCGAAGGCATCGCGGCCCTTCGCCGCTCGCCCGCGATCGACGTCTATGCGCTTTCGAGCATTCTGTACCAGCTCTACAGCGGTCGCAAACCGTTCGATGTCGAGTCGACGGGTGCCGCGGCGACCGGCTCGTTCTACCTCATAAAGACCAAGACCAAACCGGCGCCGCTCGAGCCGCGCTGCGAGGGCGACAAAGCGCTTGTCCAGATCATCATGAAAGGCATCTCGGTCGAACAGGGCGATCGCCCTACCGAGCAGCAGATGCTCGAGGTGCTCTCGACATACCTCCCCGCTGCAGAATCTGAGGACCGCGAGGGTGCAGGAGACGAGGCCGCAATTGATATCGATTCTGGCACGCACCTTAAAGTCGACGTCGCCGGCGAGCGCGCACGAGAGATCCTGGAGCAGGCCCGTCACGATGCCATGACCCGCCGCCGCTTTGTCATCGGCGGCGTCGTTGCAGCCGTTGCGGGGCTCGGCGTTATCGGGGCGGCAACCCATGGCTTTGGCATCCCCGACTACCTGGACGGCATCCGCGGTTCGCTTGACGACTACGCCTGGGATCAGCTGCAGGAAATTTCGCTCAAGATTAAGGCCGCCGAGACCCGTAGCGAGGCACGCGAGATTGCCAAGCGCTACCACCTGCTCGACACTGATGGGCATATCCCCTATCCGTGTACCAAGCGTGTGAAGCTCGCCAACGGGCTGGAGGTTGGCGCGCAGCTTGTGGGCATCCGTCACGATGAGCTTCTGGACGGGACGGGCAAGGCCGGACTGACGTTTATGTTCGATGCGGGTATTGCCGAGCGCAACGCTGCGGCTGAACCGCCGAGCGCCGGCTGGGCAGATTGCGAGCTGCGGGAATGGCTCAACGGCGACGGCCTTAAGCTGCTGCCCAACGAGTTGCGCGCACTCATCAAATCCGTCAAAAAGATCTCAAATAACGTTGGCGCCGCCAACAGTGCATCGTGTCTGAGCGAGTTGCCCGCAACCCTTTGGCTGCCCGCCATGGTCGAGCTGTGCGGTACGCAACCGCCCGATTCGTTTGCCGAGGGCTATCACTACCTGGCAGACATCTACAACGGCGAGGGCAAGGAGTATCAGCTCTTCCGCGAGCTCAAGGTGAGCCCGTATTCCACGAACGAGACGATGGTCCGCCAGTGGAAGGGCAAGGACACCTGCTGGTGGGAACGAACGGTGAGTCCCGACACATCGGAGAGCGAAGGCACGCTCTATATGAACCGTGTGGGCTACGACGGCGACGTCTTTACGTACGCAACGCCTGCGGAAAAGCCAAGCAAGCGAACCTGCGTGATCCCCGGGTTCTGCATCTAGGGAGCGGGCGTCTTGCCGTGACGGGACCCCCTTCCCGGCAATTGTCTTGATCTGTAACACTAGCTCGGCAGATACAGGTCTAGATGTTACAGATCAAGACAAAACCCCAACCCCGCGAGACAACATCTCAATCTGTAACAGTAAGGGGTTAAAACTTCTCTAGATGTTACAGATTGAGATGATTGGTTGGGACGGCCACCGATTGAGCAGCCGCCCTCATCTGTAATGAAAAGTCATACATTCCAACCATTACTGGACACCCCCAGGGGGTATGGGTGTATAGTATCAGCAGGTTAACAATTCCAACAGCGAACCACAGAAAGGAGAAGCCATGGCTCAAGATAAGTTCGACGTGGGTGGCATGACATGCGCCGCTTGCCAGGCGCACGTGGACCGTGCCGTGAGCAAGCTCGATGGCGTCGAGAGCGTCGCGGTCAATCTGCTCGCCGGCTCCATGATGGTCGACTATGACCCCGCGCAGGTCACCCCCGACGACATCTGCACCGCCGTCGATCGTGCTGGCTACTCGGCCTCACCCGTCAGCACGGGCACCGACGCCGCCCAAAGCGGCAGTACGCAAGCCGGGTCCGGCGCCGCCCATATGGAGTCGCCCACCAAAAAACTGGAGGCCGCCGCCTCTGCCATGCGCACTCGTCTCATCGTCTCGATCGTATTCCTCATCCCACTGTTCTACATAGGCATGGGGCACATGCTTGGCTGGCCGCTGCCCGGCATTTTCACCGACCATACCCACAGCATGACGCTCGCCCTCACCGAGCTCGTCCTGCTTATCCCCATCGTCTATGTCAACGACGCGTACTTTATCAACGGGTTTAAATCGCTCGCGCACGGCGCGCCCACCATGGACGCCCTTATTGCCGTGGGCGCCACCGCTTCCGTCGCCTGGTCGTTCTATGCCATGTTTATCATGGCCGACCAGCTGGCCGCCGGGCAAATCCACGAGGCCATGATGACGAGCATGGGCAACCTGTATTTTGAGAGTGCGGGCACGATCCTGTCGCTCGTCACCGTGGGCAAATACCTCGAGACACGCAGCAAATCCAAGACCGGCGGCGCCATCGAGGCGCTCATCGACCTGGCGCCCAAGAGCGCGACCGTCGTGGCAGAGGACGGCACCGAGACCACCGTCGACGTCGACAGCATCCTTCCCGGCCAGGTCCTGCGCGTACGCCCCGGAGAGTCCATCCCCGTCGATGGCGTGGTGCTCGAGGGCAGCTCGGCCGTGGACGAGAGTGCGCTCACCGGCGAGTCCATCCCCGTGGAAAAGACCGCCGGTGCCACCGTCAACGCGGCCACGGTCAACCGCACGGGCTCGTTTACCTTCCGCGCCACGCGTGTGGGCGCCGACACGTCGCTCGCCAAGATTATCCAGCTCGTCGAGGACGCCAACGCCACCAAGGCGCCCATCGCCCGCATGGCCGACAAGGTCGCCGGCGTGTTCGTGCCCGTGGTGTTTGTAATCTCGGTCGTGACCTTTGTAGTGTGGATGGCACTGACCGGCAGCATGAACGAGGCGCTCACCTCCGCCGTGGCCGTGCTGGTGATCAGCTGCCCGTGCGCACTGGGTCTGGCCACGCCCGTCGCCATTATGGTGGGTACCGGCAAGGGCGCCGAGATGGGCATTCTGTTCAAGAGTGCCGAGGCGCTGGAGAATCTGCGCAGTGTGGGCACCGTAGTGCTCGACAAGACGGGCACGGTCACCCGCGGCAAGCCTGCCGTGACCGATATCGTAGTAGCCACGCGCGCTGACGGCTCGCCCGCCATGAGCGAAAAGGCGTTACTGAAGCTCGCTGCCGCGCTGGAGCGCTCGAGCGAGCACCCGCTGGCCGAGGCGATCATGGCCGAGTGCGAGTCGCGCGGAATCGTGGCGCGCACGGTCGAGGACTTTGCCGCCGTGCCTGGACGAGGCGTTACGGCGCGCGAGGGACAAAACGTCATCGCTGCCGGCAACGTGCGCCTGATGGTCGAGCTGGGCGCGAAGGTGCCCGCCGGCCTTGCCGAGCAATTTGCCGCCGAGGGCAAGACGCCGCTGTTCTTTGCCAAGAACGGCGAGCTTGTCGGCACCATCGCCGTGGCTGATGAGGTCAAGGAGACGAGCGCCGGGGCCATCGCCGCGCTCCGCAAGCTCGGCGTCGATGTGCGCATGCTCACTGGCGACAACCGCGTGACGGCCGAGGCCATCGCCCGCCGCGTGGGACTGAGCAGCGAGCAGGTCATCGCCGACGTCCTCCCCGCCGACAAGGAACGCCACGTGCGCGAACTGCAGGATGCGGGCGGCAAGGTCGCCATGGTGGGCGACGGCATCAACGACTCCCCCGCCCTGGCGCGCGCCGACGTGGGCCTTGCTATCGGCACCGGCGCCGACATCGCCAAGGAGGGCGCCGACGTGGTACTCATGCGCAGCGACCTCATGGACGTCGCCCGAGCCATCGAGCTTTCACGCGCCACGATCCGCAACATCAAGCAGGACCTGTTCTGGGCACTGTTCTACAACGGCATCGGCATTCCGCTGGCGGCGGGCGTGTTCTTCCCGCTCACCGGATGGCAGCTCTCGCCGATGTTTGGCGCCGCGGCCATGAGCCTGTCGAGCGTGTGCGTCGTAAGCAATGCGCTGCGCCTGCGAACCTTTAAGCCTAAAGTGGCAAAATAGGCTCACTATTACGTCCATTTAGAACGGGTTTTCCAGGTGCCAGAGATTGACCTGAAAGAGGAGCGACGCGTACTTTGGTACGCGAGCGACGGCTTGAAGGTCAAGGTCGGGTGCCTGGGAAAGCCGACACAACAGAGAGGAATACCGATGCGATACACAATCAAGACTTCCGGCCTCATGTGCGGCCACTGCGACGCCACCGTCGAGACGGCGTTGCTCAACGTTGCCGGCGTGACCGACGCCGATGCCGATCACGAGACTCAGACCGTCCAGGTGGAGTGCGCCGACACCGTGACCGCCGAGCAGCTCGCCGCCGCTGTCGAGGCCGCGGGTGAGAAGTTCCACGCCCTTTCGGTGACCGCCGCGTAACGACCCGCACGTACCCCCCCCCGACCAGAAACGAGGACCCGCCATGATGGCAGACCACAAATCGGTAACCCGCATGCTCAAGACGGCACGCGGCCAGATCGACGGCATCTTGCGGATGGTCGATGAGGACCGTTACTGCGTCGATATTTCCACGCAGCTCATGGCAACGCAGGCGCTCATTGCGCGCATCAACGCCGACGTGCTCAAGGCGCATATCGAGGGCTGCGTGACTTCGGCAATCGAATCGGGCGACGAAGACCTCAAGGCCGCCAAGCTCGCCGAGATCGAACGCGTCGTCGACAAGCTCTCCAAGTAATTGGGGCATTGGGGACGGACTGCTTTGCACCTTCTTGATGCATCGGGGACAGGTATGTTTGCACCACCTTGGTGCAGATTGACCTGTCCCCCTTGCTCTAAATCGGGTATAAAGGCGTGCAGCATATCGAACGAAAGGCAATTTGCATGAATGACTTTATGAAGGGCCGCAATGGCGCCGATGAGCTCACCATCGTTATGGGCTTTGTCGGCATCGTCATCGCGATGATCGGATCGATAGCCCATATCCAGTGGCTCAGCTGGATTGCCATCGCCGTAATCGTGATTGGCGTGCTGCGCGGCCTGTCCAAAAACATCGACGCACGTCGCAAGGAAAACGCGGCCTTTGTCGCCGCGACCGCTAACGTCCCCGGCCTGGGCAAGTTCGTAGCGAGCTTGGGTAGCGGCGCCGCGGCTGCCAACGCCTCGCGCACGGCCGGTACCAGCAAGGAAGACTTTGAGCGTGCCAAGCGCACGGCCAAGAAGATGTGGAAGGGTCGCAAGACCACAGCATACCTCAAGTGCCCCAACTGCGGCCAGATGCTCTCCGTCCCCAAGGGCAAAGGCAAGATCCGCGTCACCTGCCCCAAGTGCCACGCCAAGATGGAAACCCGCTCCTAACGCCCGCACGCGGGACAAATTAATCAGGTTTGTTTGTCCCAAATCTTAAGTATTTGTTCGATAAAAAAGCCGAGGCCTCGTGTTGAGACCTCAGCTTTTTGCATGCGGCAACGGAGCTGCCCCTTTGTCACATCTACGCCACACCGTCGCGGGCCAGCTCCTCAGCCAGCGCTTCGGCAGGCATGGCCATAATCGCGTCGAGCTCGGCGTCCACCTCGGGAATACGCTTCACCTTGAGCTTGCGTACCAAATCACCGCGACACATCACATGCGTCGGCTCACGCAGAGCGCACAGGTCATCGAGCGGATTCTTGCGCGTCACCAGGATATCGGCGGCCTTGCCGCACTCGATCGTACCGGTCTCGCCGCCCAGCCCCAGCAGCTCGGCGTTGACTTGCGTAGCCGTATGCAGCGCGAAGGCGTTGCTCACACCGACATACTTGGCAAAATAGGCCACCTCACGCCACATGTCGTACTGCGTCACGAACGGGCAGCTTGAGTCCGTGCCCAGGCCCACCTTAATGCCAGCTTCCAGCGCGGCACGGGCGCTCTCGATGATGCCCGAGCACACGATGTCGCCGTTCTTCTTTTGTGTATCGGTCGAATGGGTCTTTTCCGGGTCGAGCAATACAAACGGCAGCGCCGGGCTGATCGTGCAGGTCACGCTCGGCGCGCGTCCCTCGAGCTGTGTGCCCGCGGCGCCGCGATACAGCTCCAGGATCTCGGGCGTCATCGGGGCACCGTGCTCGATCGTGTCGACCCCGGCCTCAAGCGCGGCCTTCACGCCCTCGGTGCTCTCGACATGAGCCATGACCGGAAGGCCGACCTCGTGCGCCGCCTTGCATGCCGCCGCGGCGACATCGAGCGGCATGCGCAGCACACCCGGCTCGCCTACTTCGGTCGCGTCGAACACGCCGCCCGTCACGAACAACTTGATGACGTCGGCACCGCGCGCATACAGATCACGCACCTGTTCGGCCGCCTCGGCGGGACTATTAGCCACCTGGGCGAACAAGCCCGCACCATGGCCGCCCGGCACCGTGACGCCCGTTCCCGGCGCCACCAGACGCGGACCCTGATACTTGCCGGCGTCGATGGCGTTGCGCACGGAAAGATCGGCAAACAGCGGGTCGCCCGCGCCGCGCACTGTGGTCACGCCGCTTGCCAGCTGCTGCTGAGCACTGCCCTTGAGGATGCGGCGGACGATGGCACGGCCCACGGGATTATCGAGTTTCTTCATCAGCGCTCCCGCATCGCCGGCCGAGACGGGCTTGCCCGAGCCGCACAGGTGCACGTGCATGTTGATGAGACCGGGCATGAGATACGCACCACCCAGGTCGATAACCTCGGCACCTGCAGGCGCCTGTGCCACAGCACTCGGCCCCATCCAGGTGATGACGCCGCGCTCAACAGTCACGGCCATATCGGGTTGCGGCTCCATATGTTCCGAACCATCCAGAATGGTCGCATTGATAAACAACGTGGAACGATCGGCAGATGCCATGTCGAGCTCCTCCCTCACGATTAACTTGAACATTTGTCCATTATCACCTAGTCCCGCTGGATTGCTGCAGACGCATCGGTTAACGGAAGGAAGAGAGGATGTGGGGGACGGAATACGTTGCAGTCCCATCCCAGCGGCACTAGGGAAATCTCTCGATCTATAACAGGTACAGGGTTATTGGGCCCCTTGATGTTACAGATCGAGACATTCGGTCGACGTTTCACCGGCTTGTCTCGATCTGTAACAATTACGAGCTCAAACAACCTCTAAACGTTACAGATCGAGACAAAACCTCTCAGCGCCCATACCACTGGCATCTCCACTCCTCAGCCAATTCAACCTGCCGAGGAATACCCGCCAGCCTCATTTTCTCGACCAGCTTCCCCGGGTCTTTGAGTTCGCTAAACGTAAACCGAAGCACCTTATGCCCGAGCATTGTCAGATGAGATTCCCGCTGACGCTCTGCCACGAATGGGTCAACCGACTCCCGACCCTCGCCGCTCTGCAAGGTGTACTTCCCCTTTCCGTCGAGCTCGCCGATGACACACGTCCCGTCCTCGAGCCGCCAAAAATAGTCGACGCGAAACACCTGGCTCGGATCGAGCGGGTCGCGAAACTCCACCTGCAGCTCCGGAACCGGAAAGCCGTACGCAATAAAGAATGCTCGGAACCGAGACTCACCGCCGTTTTCAGACAGCCCGTCCGCATACGACGCAATCACCTGTGCCCATCGATACCCTCGCCTGCCCTCGCAATCGGCGCGGAGGCGCTCGCACAAATCCCCACGTGATACGCCTTTCGCCCGCAGTGCAGAATCGGCAATCGCCAACCCGTAGGAGAACGGCGCACGCAGTAGGCAATCCTCCACCGTGCGCCAAAACGACGTCACCCGCACTCCATCAACATGCTCGAGTGCGCCCGCCATCTGCGGACGCAACAACCTGCACCCGCCGCTCAACGTCACCGAACAACCCGTCTTAACAAGAAAACGCGACCCAAGCAGATCATTCGGCACCTCCAGACCCCACAAAAGCGCCGCGTCATAGCCCCAAAACGCCCAATCGGGATGAAACTCTGCAAGCCCTTTGAGGGTACGCAGCGTTCGCTCCGCCGGCGTCAGCACACCCCAATCATGTTGAAAGCAGAACAAATACGGCTCGGGTTCCGCGATATCGTCGGTTCCAACATGACGCCGCAGCCACATGAGCTCGGCATTGTCATGCGTTGCGAGCAGCGCACCTTGCTCGGTCGCCTCCGTGAGTCGCGCGAGCATCCTATTCCGCGCCAACGTGTTGCGAGTCGTATGCTTGTGCTTGAAAACGGTATTAGACACTTCCATCACCACCACATCGGACAAATGGACCATCGCCGCCGCTGCTGCCGCCGACAAACGTCTCGATCTGTACCAGGTAGACCGGTTTTTTGTCCCTAAACGTTACAGATCGAGACATAAAGACAGAAGGCAAGGCAGGACAACGCCAGGTCCATCCCCTACTCCCACTCCTGCTCGTAGATGTTGAGTGACTTCACGTACCGCCCCTGGGCGCCCATGATGTCGCGGACCAGACGCAAGAAGAAGCTGATGCACGAGGTGTCAAAGCCATCCTGCAGGTCCTCCGGATGCACCGCACCAGGCCCATCGACCGCCGTGTCACTCAGGCGTGCGATGTCATACAGATAGAGTTGTCCCGCCGTCAGCCAGACATCGTCGACGCAGGCGAGGCGCACCGCAATCGCTCCGTCGCTCCAATGCTCCTTTTGCACGATATGCGGGTCGTAGACATCAAAGCGACGGTCGGTGCGCGTGTCCTTCAGCGCGACCATACCAGTCGCAGGATCCTTGTCCAAAATGCCAAAGCGCGAGAAATACTGCGTGTCACGCACCTGCTTAAGTCGCCCGAGCGAAGCAGGAGAAATTGACGCTGGCGGCTCGTCCACATACAGCTCCAACAGCGTCTTGCCGTGGTAATAGGGGCGCTCAAACAGCAGCCAATCGGTAAACGCCATGTTGTAGGCCATGATTTCGTTTTGAGATGGTTCCTCGCAATAGCTGAGCCACGGATCGACGATAATCTCGAACTGCTCGCGCGCCGGCTCCAGAAATTGAAACTTCCGCAGCATCCAAAAGTGAGCCATGTCGGCAATATCGTTGCCGACGGCCTCGGCCAGCTGCGCTCGATCAAAAACTTGGTCAGTCATGGCATCCTCCTCAAACTGATGGACCTCAATTTGAGCTTACGAGGAGGGTGGGCAACCGAGGCAAGCGCGGGCAAAATAGGCCTTCGACTGCAAACCAGATGCTAACCAAACACTTGACGGGACACTTGACCGAATGAGTCCACCGCAACAAAACCGCAGGTAGACATAGACAGCCAACCCGCCCTTTTGAGCCAGATGCCCGCAGCCACCACAGAAACAACAGGTGACCACAGCCCAAGAAGTCGACAAATGAACACCCGTACGTCGACAAACGAGCAAATCGCTCGCAAATCCGCAAGGAGTGTCCCCAACGACTAGACAAAAAATGACTAGTCATTGAGGACGTTCTTAAATGACTACTTTACAGCTCCAGCGCCTCGGCGACCTCGGCTGCGCAGGCCAGGGCATCGGCCATAGCACTCACCACGAGCGAGCTGCCGTTGCGGGCGTCACCGGCCACGTACACCGGTGCGGCATCCGCGGCGACACCCTCCGTGCGAGCCGCGAGGTGCGAGCCCTCGGCAGCCATCACCGGCAGCGGACGACCAGCGGTGGCAACAGGCACGCCCACCGCATCGAACACGCCGTGCTCGGGACCCGTAAAGCCGCAGGCGATGAGCACCAGCTGCGCCGGCACCTCGTGCTCGGAGCCCGCGATGCGCTCGGGCTTTCCCGCCGACCAGTCCAGATCGACCACGCGCAAACCCGCAGCCGCACCCTTCTTGTCCAGCAGCACCTCGAGCGTATCCACGCCCCAGGCACGCATCTCGTCACCCATCGCAGCGATAGCCTCCTGCTGGCCGTAGTCGGTCTTCTTAACGTTGGGCCACTGCGGCCAGGGGTTGCTCGCCGCGCGCTTATCGGGCGCAGCCGGCAAGAACTCAAACTGGCGCACGCTGCGCGCGCCCTGACGCACGGCGGTACCCACGCAGTCGTTTCCAGTATCGCCACCGCCAATGACCACAACGTCCAGGCCGCGCGCGCTCACCGCGGGCTCGCTGCCATCGAGCACCGAGGCGGTCGAAGCCGTCAGGTAGTCCACCGCGTACACCACGCCCGGAGCATCCACGTTCGCAGCCGAAAGCCCGCGGGGCGCACGAGCGCCGACAGCCATCACGACGGCGTCAAAGTCATCGAGCTCGGCCGCCACCGCAGGGTTCGTCACATCGGCGCTCAGCTCAAACACAATGCCCAGCTCGCGCATGAGCGCCACGCGACGCTCGACCACGGACTTCTCGAGCTTCATGTTGGGAATGCCGTACATGAGCAGACCGCCCGGGCGGTCGTCGCGCTCAAACACCGTCACGCGGGCGCCACGACGCGCAAGCTCCCATGCTGCCACCAGACCAGCAGGACCGGAGCCCACCACGGCAACCGTGGGCGCGCCCTCCCCTGCCGGCTCAAAGCGACGCGGGCCGCCGTTTGCCCATTCGCGGTCGCTGATCGCACGCTCGTTGTCATGGATCGTCGTGGGCTGGCCATCGACCGAACCCAGGTTGCACGCGGCCTCGCACAGCGCCGGGCAAACGCGACTCGTGAACTCAGGCATGGGCGAGGTGAGCGACAGGCGCACGGCAGCCTCGTCCCAGCGGCCGCGGTACACCAGCTCGTTCCACTCGGGAATCAAGTTGTGCAGCGGGCAGCCGCTCGGACGTGCCTTGCCAAAGCTCGCGCCCATCTGGCAAAACGCCACGCCGCACATCATGCAGCGGCTCGCCTGGGCACGGCGTGCATCGTCGTCGAGCTCAACGTACAGCGGATCGAAATCACGGCTGCGCTCCTCCACGGGGCGAAGCTCGTGGGTCACACGATCGATATCAAGAAAAGCACCGGGCTTACCCATGGCACTTACGCCTCCTTCTTGGTCGAAGCAACAGAGCTGGCGGCCGCGGACGCAGCACCCGCAGCACCGCCCGCAATATCGAAGCGAGCGACATCCGCGGCGCTCGCGCGACCGGTCACAATGTCAAACGCCAGTTCCTCTGCCTGCGTATGTGTCTTGCCGGCAGCCTCGCTCGCAGCGACAATCGCCAGCACACGCTCGTACTCGGTCGGAATGACCTTCACAAAGTGCTTGCTCATCGTCTCAAAGCTGTAGAGCAGCTTGATGCCGCGCGGGCTCTGCGTCGCGTCCACGTGCTCCTGGATGAGCTCGCGAATCTGCGCCAGCTCGCCGGCAGTCGGGGCCTTGAGCTCAACGCTCTCGTGGTTCACGCGGGCATCGAGCGTGCCGTACTGGTCAAAGACATAAGCCACGCCACCCGTCATGCCGGCAGCAAAGTTCTGCCCGACCTCGCCCAGGATGAGCGCCAGGCCACCCGTCATGTACTCGCAACCGTGGTTGCCGCAACCCTCGACCACCACGGTGGCACCGGAGTTGCGTACGCCAAAGCGCTGGCCGGCCAGGCCGTTGATGAAGCCACGGCCGCTCGTGGCGCCAAAGAACGCAACGTTGCCCACGATGATGTTTTCGTCGAACTTATAGGTCGCATGCGGGTTGGGGCGCACCGACACCTCGCCGCCCGAAAGGCCCTTGCCAAAGTAGTCGTTGGCGTCGCCGCACACGTTGAGCGTAATGCCGCGCGGCAGGAAGGCGCCAAAGCTCTGACCGGCCGATCCATCGCAATCGATGGTGATGGAGCCGGCGGGCAGGCCCTCGGGATGCGCCTTGGTCACCGCGTTGCCCAAGATGGTGCCCACGCAGCGGTTGACGTTGGCGATATCGGCGCGGAAGCGAATCGGGCGCAGGTGCGCGCGAGCGTCGGCCGTGTAAGGCACAAACAACGTGGAGTCGAGCGTCTTGTCGAGCTCACTGTCCGCGGCCATCTGCGGCAGGAAGTGGCGACCGTCGGCGCCCGGAATATGGGCACCGAACTCGCAGGTCGCGCTCGCCAGCACGGGTGACAGATCGAGCAGGTTGGCCTTGCGGTTGCCCGGGACCTCGATCTGGCGTAAACACTCGGGATGGCCGACCATCTCGTCGATGGTGCGGAAGCCCAGGCTCGCCATGACCTCGCGCAGCTGCTCGGCTACAAAGAGCATAAAGTGCTCAACGTGCTCGGGCTTGCCGCGGAAGCCGCGACGCAGGCGGCAGTTTTGCGTGGCGATGCCGGCCGGGCAGGTGTCCTGCTGGCAGTCACGCTGCATGAGGCAGCCCATGGAGATGAGCGGCATGGTCGCAAAGCCAAACTCCTCGGCGCCCAGCAAGCAGGCGACGGCAACGTCGGTGCCGTCCATGAGCTTGCCGTCGGCCTCGAGCACCACGCGTGAGCGCAGGCCGTTTTGCAGCAGCGTCTGCTGGGCCTCGGCAAGGCCAAGTTCCAACGGCAGTCCCGCATGCCAGATAGAGTCGCGCGCAGCGGCACCCGAGCCGCCGTTGTGGCCACTGATCAAGATCTTGTCGGCAGCACCCTTGGCCACACCGCTGGCGATGGTGCCGACGCCGGCCTCGCTGACCAGCTTGACCGACACGCGCGCGCCGGGGTTGGCGTTCTTAAGGTCGAAGATGAGCTCGGCCAGGTCTTCGATGGAGTAGATGTCGTGATGCGGCGGAGGCGAGATCAGGCCGATGCCGGGCGTGGACTGACGGACCTCGGCAATCCAGGGGTAGACCTTCTTGCCGGGCAGGTGACCGCCCTCGCCGGGCTTGGCGCCCTGGGCCATCTTGATCTGGATCTCGAAGGCGCTGCACAGGTAGCGGCTCGTCACGCCAAAGCGCGCGCTTGCCACCTGCTTGATCGCGGAGTTCTTGGAGTCACCGTTAGCCAGCGGGGTCTCGCGACGCGGGTCCTCGCCGCCCTCGCCCGAGTTGGAGCGTCCGTGCAGGCGATTCATGGCGATGGCCATGCACTCGTGCGCCTCTTTGCTGATGGAGCCGTACGACATGGCGCCGGTGTTAAAGCGGCGGACGATGTTGAGCGCGGGCTCGACCTCGTCGAGCGAAACCGGCGTGCGGCCGCTGGCATTAAAGTCGAGCAAGTCGCGCAGGCGCACGGCACGGCCGGTGCGGTGCAGGCGGGCGCTGTACTCCTTAAAGGTGTCGTAGCTGTCCTCACGGCAGGCGGTCTGCAGCAAGTAGACAGTCTGCGGATCGATGAGGTGATCCTCGCCGCCGAGCGGGCGCCACTTGGTCAGACCCAGCGTGGGCAGCTGATCGGGAGCCGGGCTCTTAAGGATAGCGAGCGCGGCGTCGTAGCGCTCGTTTTGCTCGCGCTCAACGTCCTCGACACCCATACCGCCCACACGGCTCACCGTGCCGGCGAAGTACGCGTTGACGAACTCCGGCGTAAAGCCCACGGCCTCGAAGATCTGCGCCGAATGGTAGCTCTGTACCGTGGAGATGCCCATCTTGGACATGATGGAGACGATGCCGGCGGTCGCAGCCTTGTTGTAGTTGGCGATGCCCTGCTCGGCCGTCACGTCCAGGTCGCCGTGTGCCGCCAGATCGCGGATGCAGACATGTGCGTTGTACGGATAGATGCCGCTCGCGGAGTAGCCCACCAGTGCCGCAAAGTCGTGCGGAGACACGGCGTCACCGCACTCCACCACGATGTCGGCAAAAGTACGAACGCCGGCGCGGATCAGGTGGTTGTGCACGCAGCCCACGGCGAGCAGCGACGGCACGGGCACCTCGCCCGCAGCGGCACGATCGCTCAACACCACAATGTTCACGCCGTCGCGGACCGCAGCCTCAACGTCCTCGGCAAGCTGTTTGAGCGCAGCCTGCAGCGCGCCCTCGCCGGCATCGCGGCGGTAGACGGCACGGAAACGACGGGTCTTAAAGCCAACACGGTCGATGGCACAGATATGCTCGAACTCTTCCTCGTTGAGCAATGGGCGCTCCAAGCGCACCAGCTGACAGGCCGTGCGGGAATCCTCGAGCAGGTTGCCGTGGTTGCCCAGGTAGAGCGTGGTCGAAGTCACCATGTGCTCGCGCAGGGCATCGATCGGAGGATTCGTGACCTGAGCGAACAGCTGATAGAAGTAGTCAAAGAACGAACGCGTCTTCTTGGACAGGCAGGCCAACGGCGCATCGATACCCATCGAGGCGAGCGGGGCCTTGCCCTGCTGGGCCATGGGGCGCACGACCTCGTCGACGTCATCCCAGTGGTAGCCGAGCTTGGCCATACGCACGGCGGCGGGCACCTCGGCGTCCTCGGCGGGCGCGGGCGCGGCGGACTCATCGAGCGCGTCGACGGCCAGCGTCTCCTCGGCAATCCAGTCGTGGTAGGGCTTCTCCTTGGCATAGCGGGCGCGCAGCTCGTCGTTGTAGATCACGCGGCCGCGGGCAAAATCGACCTCGAGCATCTGGCCCGGTCCCAGGCAGCCGCTCGTCAGGATGTTCTCGGGGCGCACCTCGATGGTGCCCACTTCGCTTGCCAGCATAAAGCGGCCATCGCGCGTCACGTAGTAGCGGGCGGGGCGCAAGCCGTTGCGGTCGAGGGCGGCGCCCAGCGTGCGACCGTCGGTAAAGGCGATGGCCGCCGGGCCGTCCCAGGGCTCCATGAGCATGGACTGGTAGGCGTCGTAGGCGCGGCGCTCCTCGCTCAGACTGTCGTTGTGGTCCCACGGCTCAGGCAGCAGCATGGACGCAGCGCGCGTAAGCGGGCGACCGTTCATAACCAAAAACTCGAGCACGTTGTCCAAAATCGCCGAGTCGGAACCCTCGCGGTTGATGATGGGCATCACGCGCTCAAGATCGTGCTGCAGCACGGGGCTGTACAGGTTGGGTTCGCGGGCGCGGATCCAGTTGACGTTGCCCTTGAGGGTGTTAATCTCGCCGTTGTGGATGATAAAGCGGTTGGGGTGCGCACGCTCCCAGCTGGGCGTGGTGTTGGTGGAGTAGCGCGAGTGGACGAGCGCCACGGCCGTTTTGACGGCGGCATCGTTGAGATCGATGAAGAAGCGGCGCATCTGCGTGGCGACGAGCATGCCCTTGTACACGATAGTGCGCGAGCTCATGGAGCACACGTAGAAGATCTTGTCGCGCAGGGCAAACTCGGCATCGGCCTTCTTTTCGATGGTGCGGCGGCACACGTACAGGCGACGCTCAAAGGCATCGCCGGCGAGCGTGTCGTCCGGACGGCCCAGGAAGGCCTGCAGGATAGTAGGCATGCAGGCGCGGGCCGTCTCGCCCAGGTCGTGCGGGTCGACCGGCACCTCGCGCCAAAAGAGCAGCGGCACGCCGGCCTCGGCACAGCCTTCCTCAAACACGCGGCGGGCATCCTCTACGCCCTTGTCGTCCTGCGGAAAGAAAAGCATGGCCACGCCATAGTCGCCCTCTGCCGGCAGAATCTGACCGCACTTTTGAGCCTCTTTGCGAAAAAAGTGATGCGGAACCTGGAACAGGATACCGGCACCGTCGCCGGTGTTCTTCTCGAGTCCCGTGCCGCCGCGGTGCTCCAAGTTGACCAGAATGGACAGCGCGTCGTCCAGGATCTGGTGATGGCGCTCACCGTTGATATCGGCAAGCGCGCCGATGCCACATGCATCGTGGTCGAATTCGGGGCGATAAAGGCCCTGCTGCTGAGCGGAATCTGCCTGCATCGCGATCCTCCCCTAGATATTTAGACAGTCAGTTGAATAGGCATACTAGAAGCATCGCCGGCCCGTTGTGTTTCCCGCCCGTTTCGAAACAATCGCGTAACGCACACCTTACGAGTGGGCACCGCCGACCTCAAGGGCGAAAACATAGGCCCCAAGTTCGACCTGCAAACTCACCTCTTCATACATCTCAATCTGTAACAGGAGGAACCGATTTTGGCGCCTAGATGTTACAGATTGAGATTTTCTGCGGGACGGTTTTGGTTTGTCTCGATCTGTAACAC
>CAKXKM010000019.1 GCA_934876235.1 Collinsella sp. AF02-46-1
GGCTAATAGTAATCAGACGCGCACCGTTACCACACCCGCTGTGCGCGGCCGCATCCTCGACCGCAATGGCGTGGCACTTGTCCAGAACCGTCCCTCACTTGCTGTCGTGGCCTACCGCGACCTTGCCGAGGATGAGGTTCTGGTTCGCCATCTTGCCAACGTGCTCGGTATGCCCTACGTGGCGGTTCTGCGCAATATTCAGGACAATTCCGAGGGCGCCCAGAGCCTGCATACCATCGCGAGGGACGTCCGTCGCTCCACGGTTGCCTATATCAAGGAGCACGCCGGCGAGTTCCCGGGCGTCAAGATTGCCGAGCGTACCGAGCGCCAGTATCCATATGGCGAGACGGCATGCCATATCTTGGGCTATACCGGCACCATTACCTCCGAGCAGCTCGAGGCCCAGAATAAGAAAACCTCTGGTGATGATGCTTCTGCTGGCCGGATTACGTACCAGTCGGGCGATATCGTGGGCCAGGCGGGTGTTGAGAGCTACTACGAAAACCTGCTGCAGGGTATTCGTGGCGAGCAGACCGTCAAGGTCGATGCCTCGGGCAATGTGACCGGTCAGGCCGGCGCCGTGCCCGCCAAGGCCGGCTCCGACATTAAACTCACGCTCGATCTTAAGATCCAACAGGCCTGTGAGACGGCGCTGGCGAGCGCCATCGAGCTTGCCAAGACCACTGGCTACAGCAATGCCGGCAACGGCGCTGTGGTGTGTCTCGATCCCAACAATGGCGAGATCCTGGGCATGGCGAGCGAGCCCAAGTTCGATCCGTCCGTCTTTATCGGCGGCGTCTCAAATGACGTGTGGACCGAGCTCAATGATGACAAGGGTTCGCACCCGCTGCTCAACCGCGCCATTAGCGGACAGTACATGTCGGCCTCGACCATCAAGCCGCTCTCGGCACTGGCCGGTCTTGAGTTTGGAACCTACACTTCAACGCAGACAACTAACTGCACGGGCTATTGGACGGGCCTGGGCAAGGCTTGGGGCAAGCGCTGCTGGCTGACGTCTGGCCACGGCACCATGACGCTGCAGTCGGGTATCGCCAACTCGTGCGACCCCGTCTTCTACGACATGGGCAAGGCCTTCTTTTATGACGAGCAACATTCCGAGGGCCTGCAGGAGGTCTTTCGTCGCTGGGGCCTAGGCAAGACCTGCGGTATCGATCTGCCGAGTGAGGGCGCGGGCCGTATTCCCGATGCCGAGTGGAAAGAGTCGTACTTTACCGACGCCTCTGCCGAGGACCGCAAGTGGAATGCCGGCGATATGACCAACATTGCCATCGGCCAAGGCGACATCCTGGTGACGCCCCTGCAGATGGCGTGCGCCTATATGGGTCTTGCCAACGGCGGCAAACAGTACGTGCCTCACGTGTTTTTGTCTGCCGTGTCGCGCGATGGCGACGGCGATGCCTATAAGTACAACGGCAAGGGCAAGAAGAAGCGCCTGGAGGCCAAGATCAACAGCGATTCGGATTTGACTCTTGTTCGCAACGGCATGCACGACGTGATTTACACGGCATCGACGTCCCTGGCGGCTCACTTTGGCACCCTGACGCCGCAGGTGTACGGCAAGTCGGGCACGGGCGAGAAAAGCGGCGAGGACGAATACGCGTGGTTCTGCGCCTATGCACCGGCCGATGATCCCAAGTATGTCATCGCTACTGTCCTGGAGCAGGGCGGCGGTGGTTCGGATACCGCGATGCATGTCGTGCGCGACGTGCTCGGCGTGATTTATGACGAGCCCGATACCTCTTCGGCCTCGGGCGATTCTTCGGTTCGATAGGAGGTTGCGATGGATTTTTCTCCGGCGGATCTGTTCCGTTCAACCAAGACCGGCTCTCGCAGCAGCCTGGACCGCGTCAACAAGCAACTTTCGGCCTCGCGCGGTACGTTTCGCCAAAAGGTGCATATCGGTGTGCTGCTGGCTACCGTCGCGCTCGTTGCCTATGGCGCCATCATTATTTGGTCGGCGTCACAGTTTAAGGCCGACGCCTCATTCTCGCGCCACCTGCTGGGCATTGGCATTGGCGCGGTGCTTGCGGTGCTCGTCTGGCGTACCGATCTGCGCGGTATTTCCAATTTTTCGACGGCGTTGCTCGTCATCGACCTGATCGTGATCTTCTCGCCCAAGATTCCGGGTCTGTCCTATACGGGCGGTCTGGGCATGACGGGCTGGATCAAGATTCCCGGTATCGGCTTGACATTCCAGCCGGTCGAGCTTGCCAAGCTCATCACCATCTTCTTTATCGCCACGCTTGGCTCGCAGTATAACGGCCGCATCGATACCGTTCGCGACTACGTCAAGCTCTGCGGCATGCTGTCCATCCCGTTTTTGGCCGTCGTTGCCATGGGCGACCTGGGCTCGGGCCTGGTCGTGCTGGTCTCGGGCGCCATCGTCATCTGCATGAGCGGTGCGCGCCGCGAATGGGTGCTGTCGACCCTGGCCCTGCTTGTGGGCCTGGTGGCCCTCGTCCTGGCGCTCGATTCGGTCTTTGATTCGTTGCTCGGCCACGATGTGCTCATCAAGCAGTATCAGATGAACCGCCTGACGGTCTTTATCGACCCCGATAATGCCGATTCGGACGATGCCTACAACCTGCAGCAGTCGCTTATCGCCGTTGGCTCGGGCGGCTTCTTTGGTAAGGGTTTGGGCCATGCGACGCAGTCGGCCGGCGGCTTTCTGCCTGAGTTCCACACCGACTTTGTCTTCGCCTTCCTATCCGAGACCTTTGGCTTTTGCGGTTCCTTTTTGCTCCTATGCCTCTACGTGCTGCTGATCTTTTCGACGATTCGCGTCGCCTTTAAGTGTGAGTCGCTGTTCTTGCGCCTATCGTGTGTGGGCATCGTTGGCATGTGGGCGTTCCAGACCTTCGAAAACATCGGCATGTGCATCGGCATGATGCCGATTACCGGTATTCCGCTACCGTTTATTAGCTTCGGTTCGTCTTCGATGATGATTCAGCTGCTGACGGTGGGTATCGTACAATCCATATGGCGGCATCGTTCGGGCGCCGCGTAACCGCTGGAGGGGTTTGCTATGAAAATTCCCGTAGATAAGCTGACCCGCGCTTTTAAGATGGGCGCGTCCGTTAAGAAGGATTCCGATACGCCGGTGCGCGTCTCGGTCTATCTGGATTCGTCCGCCTCGCGCTTTCTTGCTGAGACGGTGCGTGATGCCTTTGTGCCGCAGACGACCACGGGCATTGTGCGCGTCGAGCGTCTGGGGGAGGAGCGAATTGCTCCAAAGACCGATACCGATGTGGTACTGGTGCTCTCGTGTGGTTCCGACCGCCTGGAGAGTGCCGTGCAGGAGCTCGTGATCGCCGGCGCGCCCGTGTGCGTGCTTGCCGAGTCTGCTGTGGAGGTGCCGTTTATCGAGGAGTCCACGCCCATGCTCGGCGTGGTGGCGGCAACCGATAAGACGTATCTGCTCGAGACGCTTGCCCGCTGGATTCTCGATCGCACCGACAAGGAAACGGCTTTTGCGGCGAACTTTGCCTTTATGCGCATCGCGGCAGCTAATCGTATCATCACCTCGTGCGCGCTCACCAATATGGCGACCGGTGCGCTGGTGTTTTTGCCGGGCGCCGATTATCCCGTTATGGCGCTGGCGCAGGTGGGCATGCTCTTTGAGCTCGCTGCCGTCTTTGGACGCGGCATTAAGCCTGAGCGCGGCTACGAGGTCGCGGTCGTGCTTGCCGGCGGTCTTGTGATCCGCGCGGTCACCCGCGCGCTCGTCAAGCAGACGCCGCATATTGGGTTTGCCGTTAAGGCGCTCACTGCTGCCGCGGGCACCTATGGCATGGGCCGTGCGCTTGTTTCGCTCTACGAGCGCGATGTCGACTACAGCCGTGCCAACGAGGTGGTCACTGCCACGTTCTCCCGCGTTCGCGATCTGGTGACCACGGTCGCGGGCGCTACCCGTCCTATGGCGTCCTACCAAGACGCATCCGATCTCGCTGCTTAGGGGTTTTCCGTTGCGCGTTCCGTATCAAGACTGCTTTCATTTAATTGAGCCGCTGCTCGCCAAGGTCGAAAAGCCGAGCCGCTATATCGATCACGAGTGGGGCACGCTTTCCAAGGCCGATGCCGACTACCGTTGCTGCCTGATCTACCCGGATGTGTACGAGGTTGGTCTGCCCAACCAGGGCATCGCCATCCTCTACAACATCCTTAACCAGGCCGAGGGCATCTCCTGCGAGCGAGGCTATGTGCCGTGGCCCGATATGGGTGACGCCATGCGCGAGGCGGGCATTCCGCTGCTGTCGCTCGAGGGCGCAGCGCCGGTCGCTTCGTTTGATATCGTCGGCCTGCATGTGCCGCACGAGATGGCGGTGACGAACTTCCTCGAGGCACTCGACCTCGCTGGCAT
Source organism: Collinsella sp. AF02-46-1 (assembly GCA_934876235.1). GTDB lineage: Bacteria > Actinomycetota > Coriobacteriia > Coriobacteriales > Coriobacteriaceae > Collinsella. The sequence continues at coordinate 4,382 of CAKXKM010000019.1, forward strand.
TCCGCTGTTAGCGGCCGACCGTACCGAGGACGACCCCATTATCATCGCCGGCGGCCCCTCGGTGTACAACCCCGAGCCGTACGCGGCCTTCTTCGATGCCATCCTCATCGGCGAGGGCGAGGAGTCGCTGCTCGAGACCTGCCAGCTGCATCGTCGCCTGCGCGACGAAGGAGTCCCGCGCGCACAGATTGTTGAGCAGCTTGCATCCATTGCCGGCAACTACGTGCCGTCGCTCTATGAGGTTCGTCACGACGAGCCCTGTTCGCCGCATGGCTACACCGTGCCGCGTGAAGGCAAGAATGCGCCGACCGTGGTCTACAAGCGCGTCGTCGAGGATTTCGGCGCCACGAATCCGCTGTCGCAGTCGTGCGTACCCTATGCGCAGCTGGTCCACGACCGCCTGTCTATCGAGATCCTGCGCGGCTGCGCCCGCGGCTGTCGTTTTTGCCAGGCCGGCATGACGTATCGCCCAGTGCGCGAGCGCTCGGCCGACCAGATCGTCTCGTCGGTGATTCAGGGTCTGGAAAAGACCGGCTATGACGAGGTGTCGCTGACCTCGCTCTCCACGACTGACCACTCCTGCATTCGCGACGTGCTCGGCAGGCTCAACCGTCGCCTGGAGGATACGGGTATTCGCGTATCTATTCCGTCGCAGCGCCTGGATTCGTTTGGCGTGGATATGGCGGAGTCGGTCGCCGGCGAAAAGAAGGGCGGCCTGACGTTCGCGCCCGAGGCCGGCAGTCAGCGCATGCGCGACATCATTAACAAGAACGTGACCGAGGAGGACCTGGACCGTGCGGCCAAGGCGGCCTTCGAGGCCGGCTGGAACCGCATGAAGCTCTACTTTATGATGGGCCTTCCCGGCGAGCGCGACGAGGACATCGTGGCCATCGCCAATCTGGCCGATCACGTGCTGGAGCTCGGTCGCTCCGTGGTGCCCAAGGCTCGTCGTGGCTCGATTTCGGTGTCCATCTCGGTTTCGGTCTTTATCCCCAAGGCTGCCACGCCTTTCCAGTGGTGCCCGCAGCTCGATTACGACGACGTCAAGCGTCGCCAGAAGCTGCTTATCACGAGCGTTCGCAACCGTGCCGTCCGCGTGCATTACCACGATGCCGAGACCTCGCTCATCGAGGCCGCGCTCTCCCGCGCCGGTCGCGACATGACGCCCGTCATCATCGATGCTTGGCGCGCTGGCTCTCGCTTTGACGCCTGGGTAGAGCATTTCTCGCTCGATAACTGGAAGGAGGCTGCTGCCAAAAACGGCATCGACCTCAATGAGCTCGTGCACCTGCCCTACGAGTTGGACTGGCGCCTGCCGTGGGAGCATGTGAGCCCCGGCTGCACGCGCGGTTTCCTCGAGCGCGAGTACCGTCGCTCGCTCGAGGGCGTCACGACTCCCGACTGCACCCGTACGTCGTGCACCGGCTGCGGGATCTGCCCCACGCTCCACGCCAAGAATGTATTGATGGGTGATCGCGCATGAGTGAGCGCCTGACCGACAACCCCACGCTCTTTAGACTTCGTGTTCGCTATGGCAAGCGCGATCGCCTTAAGTACCTGGGCCATCTCGAAGTGATCCATACCATTGAGCGCATCGTGCGCCGTGCGGGACTTCCCTATGCCGTCACGCAGGGCTTCTCTCCGCACATGCGCGTGGGCTTCTCTTCGGCGCTACCGGTGGGTACGTCGTCGATCTGCGAGTGGTATGACCTGTTTATGACCGAGTTCGTGGCGCTCGACGAGGCGTTTGGGCGCCTGGCTGCGGCGTCTCCGGCCGATCTGGCACCCATCGAGGCAGCGTACATCGACGTGCGCACGCCGGCGTTGACGGCGCAGCTCACGCGTCTGTCGTATCGCATCGACCTGCACTTGGATCCCGAGACGCTCGTAAGCGCCGACGAGGTGCGTCGTGCGATCGACACGTTGCGCGCGGACCATGGCATCGACTACGCGCGCGGAAAAAAGAGCAAGCGCTTGGATTTGGATCACACGCTCGTGGGCTATGAGCTCACGGCTGGGGAGCGTCCGGACCATTTGGTGCTCATGCTCGACACCCATGCCGATAACGAGGGCTCCATGCGTCCGGAAATTTTGCTTTCTGCAGCTGATGTTTTGTTGCAGGGCTTGACCCCGGGCGTGGATGCACCTATTGTTTCCACCGGTATGCAAGACCTCGTGACCATCTGCTCCTACGATGTCGAGCGTCAGAATCAAGCATGCGAGGACGACGAGGGCCGACTCGTCAGCCCCATACCTGTGCGAACTTGTGGATTTGCTCCACATACTCGTTGACGGGGGTATTTTCGCCTGCTACTATATTCGGCTGTTGCACTAACTGATGCATGAAGGGCAAGTAAACATGTACGCAATCGTTAACACGGGCGGCAAGCAGTACAAGGTCGCCACCGACGATGTCATCACCGTCGAGAAGATCGAGGGCAATGAGGGCGACAAGGTCACCCTGCCGGTCATCTTCCTCAACGATGGTAAGAAGATCGTCACCGATCCCGACAAGCTGGCCAAGGCCAAGGTTACCGCTCAGATCGTTGAGCAGTTCAAGGGCGAGAAGCAGCTGGTCTTCAAGTTCCACAAGCGTAAGCGCTATCGTCGTCTGAAGGGTCACCGTCAGCAGCTCACCAAGCTGAAGATCGTGAAGGTCCAGGCTACGTCCCGCGCCAAGAAGGCTGTCAAGGCAGAGGCCGAGGCTGTTGCCGAGGCTCCTGTCGCCGAGTAGATTACACTCGTAACGAAAGAGTAGGTATACACAATGGCACACAAAAAAGGACTCGGTTCCTCCCGTAATGGCCGTGACTCCCGCGGTCAGCGCCTTGGCACGAAGCGCTATGCCGGCCAGACGGTAACCACGGGCACGATTCTCGTCCGTCAGCACGGCACTCACATCCACCCGGGTGAGAACGTTGGCCGTGGCAAGGACGACACGCTGTTCGCGCTGGTCGACGGTACCGTTGAGTTCCACAAGGGTATCAAGCACAGGGTCAGCGTACGCCCGCTCGCGAACGCGTAATTCACCCTTCATAGAGCACATATGTGGGAGGCACTTGAGTTTTAGGATTCAAGGGTCTCCCTCTTTTTGTAGGAGGCGATTCTGTTGTCACAGTTCACCGATATCAGCCGCATTAACGTGTGCGGCGGCGACGGCGGAGCCGGATGCATGTCGTTTAGGCGCGAGGCATTTGTCCCCAAGGGCGGCCCCGATGGCGGCGACGGCGGTCGTGGCGGCAATGTCGTCATCCAGGCCGATGCTCAGCTGTCTTCGTTGATCGATTACCGCTTTAAGCATCACTTCCGCGCCGAACGCGGCACGCACGGGCAGGGTGCCCGTCGTAACGGTAAGAGCGGCGAGGACCTGATCCTGAAGGTTCCCATGGGCACCGTGGTGCGCGAGCTCGACCCCGAGACGCAGACCCCGATGTTCGAGATTGCCGATCTGGTGCACGATGGCGAGCGCGTTGTCGTGGCACCCGGCGGTGCCGGTGGCCTGGGCAACACGCACTTTGTGACGTCGGTGCGCCGCGCGCCCGCGTTCGCTCAGCTGGGCGAACCGGCCGAGGAGCACTGGATTGAGCTCGAGATGAAGCTAATGGCCGATGCCGCACTCGTGGGCTTCCCCTCAGTGGGCAAGTCCTCGCTTATCGCGCGCATGAGTGCCGCCCGTCCCAAGATCGCCGACTATCCGTTTACAACGCTCGTGCCGAACCTCGGCATGGTGCGTGCCGGTGAGTATTCTTACGTCGTTGCCGACGTTCCTGGTTTGATCGAGGGCGCGAGCGAGGGCAAGGGCCTGGGCCACCAGTTCCTGCGCCACATTGAGCGTACGGCGCTCATCATGCATGTCGTCGACATGACGGGCGGTTTTGAGGATCGCGAGCCGGTTGAGGATTACCGCATCATCAACCGTGAGCTCGAGCAGTATGGCGCCGAGCTTTCGGAGCGTCCGCAGATCGTCGTCGCCAACAAGTGCGATGCGCCGGGCACGGCCGACAAGATTGCCGACCTCAAGCGTGCGGCGCTCGACGACGGGCATATGTTCTTTGCCGTGTCCGCCGTGACGGGTGCCGGCCTCAATACGCTGATGCTTGCCGTGGGCGAGCAGGTGGCTAAGCTGCGAGCCGAGCTGGCGGTCTCCGATGAGCCGGTCGATCTTCGCGACGAGGAGTGGGAGCGCCGTCGCCTGCAGCGCGAGAAGCGTTTCCGCATTGTTCAGGAAGAGCCCGGTGCCTTCCGCGTGGTCGGTCGCGCCATCGAGCGCATGGTTATCCAGACCGACTGGGAAAACGAGGAAGCTGTCATCTACCTGCAGCATAAGTTTGCGCGCATGGGTGTCGACGATGCGCTCGAGAAGGCCGGCTGCCGTGCGGGCGACGAGGTCCGCATTTGCCAGCGCGCCTTTGACTTTGAGGGCGCTGAGGACTTCTCGGAGTACGAGGAGCTCGAGGACGCTGGCGAGGACGTTGCCGTTGAGGCCCTTGACGTGACCGATGCTCCGGATGAGGGCGTCGAGGTTGTCGATGCGGCGGATGTCGCGGACGATGCCGAGACCTCGGAGGGCGAGTAAGCCATGTCGCTGCGCGGTGGAATCGGTTTGCCCGAGCTGCCCATAAAAGAGGGCAAAGAGTTTCGGCTTGGCATTATGGGCGGCACATTCGACCCGATTCATTACGGGCACCTGGTGACTGCCGAGCAGGCGCGCGAGTCGCTCGACTTGGACGCTGTGCTCTTTATGCCGGCGGGCTCTCCCGCCTTTAAGCTTGACAAGCCGGTGACGCCTGCCGAGGACCGTTATGCCATGACGGTCCTCGCCACCGCCGCGAACCCGGCCTTTTTGGCGAGCCGGTTCGAGATCGACCGCCCGGGCGTAACCTATACGGCTGATACGCTTCATGCCCTTCGCGACTTTTACCCGCCGCAGGTAAAGCTCTACTTTATTACGGGCGCCGATGCGATTATCGATATCGTGACCTGGCATGATGCCGAACGAATCGCTGAGCTTGCTACCTTTATTGCGGCGACACGACCGGGCTTTGATATCGATACAGCGCGTGCCCGAATCAAAGAGTCGGGGCTGCCGTTCGACGTGCGCTATATTCAGATTCCGGCGCTGGCGATCAGCTCGACGAACATTCGTAAGCGAGTTGCCCGCGGCATGAGCGTGCGCTATCTTACGAGCGAGTCCGTGCTCGGCTACATTCGCAAACGCAGGCTATATGCCGATTTGGGCCAAGAAGATTTTGAGTGATGGGGGTCTACGTTGTCGGTAGGGGATCAGTTTGAGGGCGATGAGCGCGCACTGCTCAAGCGCATTCAAGAGCTGCTCGATGTTCGCATGAAGGATAAGCGCAAGCGCTATGTGCATTCGCTGGGTGTTGCCGAGACCGCACTTCATCTGGCCGAGGTCTACGGCGTTGACCGCTTTGATGCCGCTGCTGCCGGTCTGATCCACGACTGGGACAAAGTGCTCTCCGACGACGAGCTGGTTACGCGCGCTCTGCATTACGGCATTAAGATTGCCGGCTCTCCTTCCGCCGCGACGCCGCTTTTGCATGGTCCTGTTGCCGCCTATGAGCTTCCGCAGCTTTTCCCCGAGTTGTCGCCGGCCGTTTTCCAGGCTGTCGACCGTCATACCGTGGGCGCTTGCGACATGACGCCGCTCGATATGGTGGTCTTTGTGGCCGATGCCATCGAGCCCAACCGCCACGGCGACTATGCGCATGCGCTGCGCAAGATGGTGGGGGAGTCGTCGCTCGACGAGTTGTTCTTCTCCTGTTTTGCGCAGGGTTTGGTCTATGTGATCCAGTCCGGGCGCTATCTTTATCCCACGGCTATTTCGATTTACAACCATTACGCCCAGCTGCGCTAGCTCGGGCTGTCTAGAAAGAGGTATTCCATGGCCGACGAGACCATGACCGACGAGCAGATTCTTGAACATGTGGAGCACAAGAGCTTCGCCGCCACGTCCGACCGCACTGCCGCCTCGCTGTCCGCGAGCGGTGTCGCCGCCGAGGATGTCGCCCGCGCCGCCGCACAGGCCGCCTACGACAAGAAGGGCGAGGACGTTCAGGTGCTCGACCTGACCGAGCTTTCCGACGTATGCGACTACTTTGTGCTTGCCACCGGTACCAACAACCGCCAGGTCGATTCTATCGTCGACGAGATCGAGGAGAAGGTCGCCGAGGCTTGCGGCGAGCACCCGTTCTCCATCGAGGGTCGCGAGCAGAAGACCTGGATGCTCATGGACTACGGTTCGGTTGTCGTCCACGTCTTCACTCCCGAAGCCCGCGACTTCTACCGCCTCGAGAAACTCTGGGGAGACGCTCCCCAGCTCCCCCTCAACCTCCTCTAGTAGCTCATTTGAGACGGGGTTTAGCTACCCTCACGCATATCGCCGGGGGGGGGGGGGTTTTAGCACCAGCCCGGCGGTGTTTTTTGCCCAAAGGCGGTTAATCGTTGAAGCGGGATTGGCGGCCGAAGGATAGGGCGGTGTCGCCGAATTTGTCTCGGACGGCGTCGATGGCGACGGAGAGGTCGCGGCGGTCGCTGGATTGGGCTCCGCGATCATCGATCTCGCAGAACAGGTCGGTCTGGATGCCGCCTTGGTGGTCGAAGTCGCTCATGCCGATGCCCGCTAAGCGAACATGCATGCCTTCCTGCCAGATGTTGTCGAGCAGTTCGAGCGCAACCGCCACGAAGATGTTCTCATCGTCGGTCGGATGAAGCAGTCGGCGCTGTGCCGAGCGACCGCTTCCATACGAATACTTAAGCTTGAGCGTTACCGTGGCACCCGTCAGCCCCTGACGGCGCAGACGGCGTCCCACTGACTCTCCCAACAGCGCAATCGCCGCCTCAATATCCCTACGCTCAGTCAAATCTTTCGCAAAGGTGCGTTCATTGCTGACCGACTTGACCTCGCGCTCTTCGTCGAGACTCGTGACTTCAGAGATTTCGAGTCCCAGCGCACGCTGGCGCATGCGTTCGCCGTTGACGCCAAAAATAGAGGCCAGTGTGGACTCAGGCGCGCGCGAAAGCTCGCCGAGGGTGTAGATGCGCATGCGGCGCAGTCGCTCCTCGGCCGAGCGTCCGATGCCGCTCATGGCAGATGCCGGCAGCGCGGCCAAAAAGCGCTGCTCGGTTCCGGGGCGCACGATGGTCAGCCCAAACGGCTTATCCCGCTCGCTTGCGATCTTTGCGACCGTCTTGTTGCAGCCCACGCCAATGGAGCAGGTCACTCCCAGCCCTGCCACGCGGTCGCTTATACGCCGCGCAACCAGCAGCGGGTCTTCGGGCGCAAAGCGACCCGGTGTGATATCGATAAAGGCTTCGTCGATGGATACGCGCTCGACGCGCGGGGTCTCGTCGGCGAGAATCGCCATGACCTGCGCGCTCACCTCGCGGTAGCGGTCGAAGTGCCCGTGTGTCCAAATGGCCTGAGGACACAGACGCCGTGCCTCGGCCGAGGGCATGGCGGAGTGCACGCCAAAGCGACGTGCCTCATATGAACACGTGGACACGACGCCACGCGAATCGGCGTCTCCGCCCACGATGAGCGGTTTTCCGCGCCATTCGGGATGGTCGAGCATTTCCACGCTCGCAAAAAACGCATCGAGGTCCATGAGGCCCACCGCCGGACCCGTCCAGGGAGGCGGCGTGACGCCCATGGCATCCTCATAACCGTATGTATGTTCGCGTCTTTCCATGTCATGAGTATACCGCGCAGCTCATGTGAGGTGCGTGTATGTGCTTGCAAATCCCGAATTCTTGTCTAAGATATGGATTTGCCCTCGACTACACCGAAGAAGTTGGTCTCACGGACTTCACCTGCCCGCGTCGATGGCGTATTATGTTCAACTGTTTGTTTGTAGTTGCAGCCTAAAGCTGCTTGGTTGGAGGAGTTTCCTTTGGCAGTCAAGATTCGCCTTGCTCGTCACGGCGCTAAGAAGCGTCCGTACTACCGTGTCGTCGTCGCCGATTCCCGCGCCCCGCGTGACGGTCGCATCATCGAGGAGGTTGGCCGCTACAACCCGATGACCGCCCCCAAGACCATCAACCTCGACCTCGAGAAGATCGCCGACTGGCAGTCCAAGGGCGCTCAGCTTACCGACGCCGTCGCCGCTCTGGTCAAGGCCGCCAACGAGGGCGAGTAGACCGAGACCGTCGTCAAGAAGTCCAAGAAGCAGCTCGCCAAAGAGGAGTAAATCGTGCCTGAGGTTGACGCTGCACAGCTCGAGGGTGAGGCAATGCTCTCAGATCGCATCGCCGATCTCGTCGAATATCTCGTTGTTCAGATCGTCGACGACCCGGATTCCGTGAGCCTTGAGGTCATCGATGGTGACGACGCCTCTACGATCGAGGTTTCTGTCGCCGAGGATGACGTCGCTAAGGTCATCGGCCGTCGTGGCCGTACCATCAAGGCCATTCGCACGCTCGCCCGTGCACTGGCCGCTCGCCTCGACACTGCTGTCGAGGTAGAGGTTCTGGGCTAGGACCTTGAGGTCCCAGTACAAAAACATCGCCCGTGTGGTCAAGCCGCACGGAAGGAAGGGGGAGGTCCTCGCGCAGCCGCTGCGGGGGCTTCCTTCTGTATTAGAGCCGGGTATGCGCGTCGCCCTGACGCCGCCGGCGCTCAAGCGCGACCGCTTTTGCACGGTCGTGTCCGTCACCGATACGGGCGATGGCGATCTGGTCTCGTTTGAGGGCATTGACGACTTGACGGCCGCCGAGGGCATCACGGGATGCTATGTGTTGGCAAATCGTGACGATTTTGAGCTCGATTCACTCGACGCCGCCTATACCGACCTGATGGGTCGCGAGGTGGTCGACGAGCGCTTCGGTTCACTCGGCACGATCGTCGAGATCATGTCGACGCCCGCTAACGATGTTTGGGTTGTCGAGGGTGATCGGTACGGCGAGGTGCTGATTCCCGTGATCGAGCAGGTTGTGCTTGATCTTCCCGACACAGGAACAATTTCCGTCCACGTTATGGACGGCCTGATCGATATGGACAAGTAGGGAGGAAAACATGCTGATTGAGACCCTTTCGGTCTTTCCCGAGATGTTTGAGCCCGTCATGTCCACATCGATTTTGGGCCGCGCCCGCAAGGCCGGCCTTTTTGATTTTAAGGCGTATAACCTGCGCGACTGGACGCACGACCGCCATCGTACCGTCGATGACGAGCCGTACGGCGGCGGGCAGGGCATGCTCATGAAGGTCGAGCCTATTGTCGAGGCCATCGAGGCTATTAGCTCCGAGGGTCCTAAGCCCACCGTGGTGTTTTTTACCCCCTGTGGCGAGCCCTTTACACAGCATGTGGCCGAGCGCCTGCTCAAAAGCGAGCGCTTGCTGTTTGTGTGCAGCCGTTACGAGGGTGTCGACGAGCGTGCCTATGCGTATGCCGACGAGCGCCTGTCGATCGGCGATTACGTGCTCACGGGCGGCGAGCTTCCCGCTATGGTCGTTGCCGATGCCGTCGTACGCCTGATTCCCGGCGCCCTTGGTGACGAGATGAGCAACGTCGACGAGTCGTTCTCGACCGCCGAGGACGGAGGCCTGCTCGAGTATGCGCAGTACACTCGCCCTGCTGAATTCAACGGCGAGGGCGTGCCGCCGGTGCTCGTGAGCGGTGACCATGCCAAGGTTGACGCCTGGCGCCGTAAGAATGCCATCGAGCGCACCTGCCGCTGGCGTCCCGACCTGATCGAGACGGCACGGCTTACGCCCCAGGAGCGCGCATACGCGCAGGAGATTCTGGACGCTTCGTATTCGCAGAGCGAGGAGTGAGAATGGTTCCATCGCAGCATTCCGCGTTGAGGGGCGCTTTTGAGTGGGTCGCGGTCATCGCGATCGCGCTCGTGGCCACCTTCCTGATCCGCACCTTTGTGGTCGAGCCCTTTGTGGTACCCACCGGCTCCATGGAGGACACGATCGAGATTGGCGACCAGATCCTGGCACAAAAGGTGAGCCTCGAGCTCGGTCAGCCCGTCAAACAGGGTGATATCGTGGTGTTCCACAACCCCGATGTCACTTCCGAGCATGATGTTCTTGTCAAGCGTGTTATTGCCACGGCCGGCCAGACGGTCGACCTGCAGGACGGCAAGGTGGTCGTTGACGGCCAAGCGCTCGATGAGGACTATACGACGGGCATGAGCTGGCCGCTTTCGGTCCAAGCGCCTGGCGCCCAGGTGAGTTATCCCTACACCGTTCCCGACGGGTGCGTGTGGGTGATGGGCGACAACCGCGAAAACTCTGCCGACTCGCGCTACTTTGGTCCCGTCGATCGCTCTGATTTGATCGCTGTGGCGCTTGTGCGCTACTGGCCGCTCAACCGCATCGGCGCTATCGACTAAAAACCGCTATAGTACAGTACCTAACCGTGTAATCGTTTCGACGAGGGGATATTAGAGGCATGAACGCTTCATCGCTTTCCTTCCAAGACATCATCCTGCGCCTCCAGCAGTACTGGGGCGAGCAGGGCTGCGTCATTATGCAGCCCTATGACTCCGAGGTCGGTGCCGGTACCTTCCATACCGCGACCACGCTGCGCTCGCTCGGTCCCGCCGAATGGCGCACCTGCTATGCGCAGCCCTGCCGCCGTCCCGCCGACGGCCGCTACGGCGAGAACCCTAACCGCATGCAGCACTACTATCAGTTCCAGGTGCTCATTAAGCCCTCTCCGGTTAATGCTCAGGAGCTTTACCTGGGGTCTCTTGCTGCCATTGGCCTGGACCCCAACGACCATGACGTCCGTTTTGTCGAGGACGACTGGGAGAGCCCGACGCTGGGCGCCTGGGGCCTTGGCTGGGAGGTCTGGCTCAACGGCATGGAGGTCACGCAGTTCACGTACTTCCAGCAGGTGGGCGGTATCGAGGTCGACCCCGTGCCCGTCGAGATCACCTATGGCCTGGAGCGTATCGCCATGTACGCTCAGGGCGTCAACTCGGTCTACGATCTGGTGTGGAGCTATCTGCCCGACGGCGCGCCCATGACCTACGGCGACGTGTTCCTCGAGAACGAGCGCGAGTTCAGTGCCTATAACTTTGAGGTCGCCAACGTCGAGATGATGCGTCAGAAGTTTGACGACTACGAGGCCGAGTGCCATTCCTGCCTGGAGCGCAAGCTGCCGTTGCCGGCGTACGACTGTGTCATGAAGTGCAGCCACGCCTTCAACCTGCTCGATGCCCGCGGCGCCCTGTCCGCGGTCGAGCGTGCCAACTACATCCTGCGCGTCCGCGCCGTCGCCAAGGCGTGCTGCGAGGCCTACATGGCCGAGGTCGCCGGAGTCAACGAGAATGCCGACCAGGAAGGCGAGGTGGCGTAAGCCATGGCAGACGCTAAGGATTTCCTGTTTGAGATCGGTACGGAGGAAATGCCCTCTGCACCGCTGAACAATGCCGTCAAGCAGCTTGGTACCATGATCGCCAAGGGTCTCGACGAGGCCGGTCTGGCCCACGGCGAGGTCCGCGTGATCTCGAGCCCGCGTCGCCTGGCTGCGCTCGTTCCCGACGTTGCCACCGCGACCGATGAGGTTCACGAGGTCAAGCGTGGCCCCGCGGCAAACATCGCCTTCGACGCTGACGGTAACGCCACCAAGGCCGCCCAGGGCTTCGCCCGCAAGTGCGGTGTGGCTGCCGAGGACCTGGTCCGTCGTGAGGATACCGACGGTCGCGAGTATGTCTTTGCCGAGAAGAACATTCCCTCCGCACCGGCAACCCCGATCCTGACGGCCCTGTGCGAGAAGACCATCGCCGGCCTGCAGTGGCCCAACTACCGCTCTCAGCGCTGGGGCCACGAGCACGCCACCTTCGTGCGCCCGGTCCGTTGGATCTGCTGCCTTCTGGGCGAGGACGTTGTGCCCGTGTCGTTTGCCGACGTGACGAGCGGCAATACCACGCGCGGCCATCGCGTGCTTGGCCCCGGTGACCACGTTGTCGCTAGCCCCGCCGCCTACGAGCAAGTGCTCGAGGACGCCGGCGTCCTCTCTGCCGAGCGCCGTCGCGAGGCGATTCTCGCCGGTATCGCCGAGGTCGAGGCTGCCCGTCCCGGCTGCCATGTCGATACGCCCAAGAAGGTCTTCGAGGAGGTTATCAACCTCTGCGAGTGGCCGACGGTGCTCGTCGGTACCTTCGATGAGGAGTTCCTCAAGGTCCCGCACGAGATCATCTGCGAGTCCATGCTCACCAACCAGCGCTACTTCCCGATCTATGACGGCGAGGGCAAGCTGACGCGTGAGTTCGTGGTCGCCTCCAACAGCAAGCCCGAGAACGCCGAGCGAGTGATCGACGGTAACGAGCGCGTCGTGCGCGCCCGTCTGGACGACGCTAAGTTCTTCTACGAGGAGGACCTGAAGATCTCCCTCGACGAGTTCCGTGAGCGTCTGTCCAAGGTTGCCTTCCAGGAGAAGCTCGGTAGCGTGCTCGCCAAGTCCGAGCGCATCGAGCAGCTCGCGCTCGCTATCGCCCGCGAGGCTCACCTGGGCGCCCATCTTGCCGCCGACGCTGCTCGCGCCGCACACCTGTGCAAGGCAGACCTGGTGTCCAACGCCGTCGTCGAGTTCACGAGCCAGCAGGGCGTGATGGGCGGTTATTACGCGACCGCGATGGGGGAGAACGACGAGGTCGCCCATGCTATTCGCGATCACTATCGTCCCCGTTTTGCCGGTGACGAGCTGCCCGAGGGCACCGCTGGCTGCATCGTGGCCTGCGCCGACAAGCTCGATACCATCGCCGGTATCTTTGCCATCGGCGAGCCCCCGACCGGCTCCTCCGACCCCTACGCGCTGCGTCGTGCCGCTATCGGCATTATCAACATCCTGCGCGACCGTCTGCCGATCGACCCCACGTCGCTCATCGACTTTGCCCTCGAACTCTACAGTGAGCAGGGCATTGAGTTCGACGCCGCCGAGGTCGCCCAGCAGGTTCGTGACTTCTTCCATGGCCGCCTGGTGAGCATGGCCCGCGACGAAAAGATTCCGGCCGATACCGTCGCCGCCGTCTCCGCGGTGCATATCATCGCCCCGTCCGTCTTCTTCGCCCGCTGCGCCGCCCTCGACGAGGCCCGCAAAAACGACGCTGAGACGTTCGACAACCTGGCGACCGCCTATGCCCGCGCCGCGCATATCTCCAAGCCCGAGCTGGGTGCGGAGTATGACCGCAGCCTGATGGGCGAGGTCGAGCTTGCGCTCGCCGACGCCTCCGAGGCTGCTCAGACCGCCGTCGATGCCGCCCTTGCTGCCGAGGACTACCCGGCCGCATTTGCCGCCCTCGCCGCCCTGCGCGCGCCCATCGACCGTTTCTTCGATGAGGTCATGGTCATGGACAAGGACGAGCAGCTTCGCGATAATCGCCTTAAGCTGCTCAACCGCTTCGAGGCCGTTTTCTCCGGCATCGCCAACATCGGTGAGCTTGCCCGCAAAAAGTAAGCCAGCCTGCGCATAAGCGCAAAAGGAGCCCCGCATGGATTGCCCGGTCACCGCTCGTCCCACCGTTATCGTTATCTCCGACTCGCTCGGCGATACCGCTTGTGAGGTGGTGCTTGCGGCGTCCGGGCAATTTGATGAAGGGGCTTTTCGCGTTTTGCGCCTGCCCAAGGTGACCTCCGTGGAGCAGGTCAAGTCATTTGTGGGGCCGCGCGTCGATGCCGACCATCGCGATGTCGCCGTGTTCCATACCATTGTCGATCCGGCGCTTCGCGCCCGCGTGCTCGATTACCTGGGTATGCTGCATATCCGTTCGGTCGACCTGATCGGCCCGACGCTTGCCGTGCTGTCGTCGCTCATCGGTGTGCCGCCCAAGTGCGTTGCGGGCGTGATTCACAAGACCGATGACCGCTATTTCCATCGTATCGAGGCCATGGAGTATTTCGTTGAGCACGATGACGGGCGCGGTTGCGACGATCTGTCGGGTGCCGATATCGTGCTGCTGGGTGTGTCGCGTACATCCAAGACGCCGCTGTCGATGTATTTAGCCTATCAGGGCTACAAGGTCGCCAATGTCCCACTGGCGCATGGCATGGAGCCGCCGAAGTCGATTTACGAGGTTGACCCGATGCGGTTGTTTGGTCTGATCTCGACCGTCGATGTGATTTCCGAAATTCGCGATAGTCGCTTGGGCGATGACTACGCCCGTGCCGTTGCCGGCTCCTATGCCGAGCCCGAGAGTGTGCGCAGCGAGCTTGAGGAAGCCCGTGCCCTCATGAAGCGCCTAGGCTGCTTTGTGGTGCGTACCGATGGCAAGGCCATCGAGGAAAGCGCTGCCGAGATCATTAGCCACTTGGAGGAAATCCAAGATGCCCGTGCCCGCCGCGCCGCCCGCCGAGCCCAGCAAAGCTAGCTTATTGGGGTAGCTAAAAATGCCCGTCTCTAAAAGACTACCTAAAAATAATGCACGATATTGGTAAAGCGATTTAGCAATAAACTAGCATTTGACCTGCAAGCATCTTGCATTGGTATCTTCATAAGGTAACCAACTTTACCTACCGTTTACCGCCATATTTACCACGTTTACCAACCCCCGCGCCCTCTGCGCAAGCCCGCCCAAAACCCGCCGTATAGTACCCTCACGGCTCGCATTCGGCGGGTCGATTCGTTACCACGGTCGTGCGCGTAAGTGCATGGAAGGGGAAGTATCGTGAGCGATTGCAAGAGGGTTTACCGTTTTGGAACCGACGCCCAGGGCACCTGTGTCACTGAGGGCGACAAATCCATGAACTTCGTGCTTGGCGGCAAAGGCGCAAACCTTGCCGAGATGAGCCGCATCGGTCTGCCGGTTCCCGGTGGCTTTACCATTACCTGCCAGACTTGCGTCGAGTACTCCGGTGCCGGCAATGTGTGGCCCGAGGGCGCACTCGATGAGATCGTTGCCGCTGAGGCCGACCTCGAGGCCCGCTGCGGCAAAAAGCTCGGCGATGCCTCCGATCCGCTGCTCGTGTCGGTTCGCTCGGGCGCTCCGTTCTCCATGCCCGGCATGATGGACACGGTCCTCAACCTGGGCCTCAACGACGATTCCGTCCGGGGCCTTATCGCCCAGACGCAAAACCCGCGTTTTGCCTGGGACAGCTACCGTCGCTTTATCCAGATGTTCTCCAACGTCGTCATGGGCGTCGACGGCGACCTATTCGAGAACGCCCTGACCCAGGCCCGCCTGGTCGCCGGCGTTCGTGTCGATTCCGAGCTTTCGGCCGAGGACCTGCAGGAGCTCGTCGAGACCTTTAAGGGCATCTTCTCCGAGAACGTCGAGGCGACCCTGTATCCCGAACTCGAGGTCGCCGACGGTAAGCCCGTTTTCCCGCACGATCCGGAGCTCCAGCTGCGCCTTGCCATCCAGGCCGTCTTTGGCAGCTGGATGAACGAGCGCGCCTGCATCTACCGCAAGCAGCACGGCATTTCCGACGAGCTCGGCACCGCCGTCAACGTCCAGGCCATGGCCTTTGGCAACAAGGGCGAGACCTCTGCGACCGGCGTCGCCTTTACGCGCAACCCGGCCGACGGCACCAAGGAGTTCTATGGCGACTTTTTGGTGAATGCCCAGGGCGAGGACGTCGTCGCCGGCATCCGAAACACCGAGCCCATCGCCGACCTCAAGACCACCCCAGGCCTCGAGTCCGCAGGCGAGGAGCTCGAGCGCGTGTTCCTGACGCTCGAGGATCATTACCGCGATATGTGCGATATCGAGTTTACCATCGAGCAGGGCAAGCTCTGGATGCTCCAGACCCGCGTGGGCAAGCGCACCGCCACTGCCGCCCTGCGCATTGCTATCGAAATGGTCGAGGAGGGCCTCATCACCCGCGAGGAGGCTGTGAGCCGCATCGATCCCGCGCAGCTCGACCAGCTCCTGCACCCGCAGTTCGACGCCTCCAAGAAGTACGAGGCCCTGGCCAGCGGCCTTAACGCCAGCCCTGGTGCCGCCGTGGGCGAGGTCGTGTTCTCGAGTGATGACGCCGTCGCGCGCGCCAACGAGGGCCACAAGGTCATTCTGGTCCGCTGGGAGACCAACCCCGACGACCTGAAGGGCATGGTCGCCGCCGAGGGCATCCTGACCAGCCACGGTGGCAAGACGAGCCATGCCGCCGTTATCGCCCGCGGCATGGGTACGCCCTGCGTTTGCGGCGTTGAGCGCTTCCACATTGACGCGGCAGAGAAGGTCGTGCGCATCGAGGGCAGCGACCGCGTGCTGCGCGAGGGCGATGTCATCTCCATCGACGGCACCCAGGGTATCGTCGTCGACGGCGCGGTTGACCTGGTCTCTGCAGAGCTCACCGGCGACCTGGACACCATCCTGTCTTGGGCCGATGAGATCCGTTTGGACGAGACCGACGGTCACGCCAACCACGTGCGCGTCAACGCCGACAACCCTGAGGATGCCGAGCTCGCGCTCGAGTTTGGCGCCGAGGCCATCGGTCTATGCCGCACCGAGCACATGTTCCTGGGCGATCGCAAGAACATCATCCAGAGCTTTATCCTGTCTGACGATGAGGCCGTGAAGCAGCAGGCCCTGGCCGACTTGCTCAAGGTCCAGACCGAGGACTTCCTGGCGATGTTCAAGACCATGTCCGGTCGCGATGTGGTCGTCCGCCTGCTCGATCCGCCGCTTCATGAGTTCCTGGATAATCCTCGCGAGCTCGAGGTCGCCATCACCAAGAAGGAGGCCGCCGGCGCTCCCGAGGAGGAGCTCACTGCCCTGCGCGCCCGCCTGCGTCGCATCGACGGCATGGTCGAGTCCAACCCCATGCTGGGCTTGCGCGGCGTGCGCCTGTCCGTCGTCTTTGGCGATCTGCCGCTCATGCAGGTTCGCGCCGTCGCCACGGCCGCTGCCCGCCTTATCAAGGAGGGTGTCGACCCGCGCCCCGAGATCATGGTTCCGCTCGTTTCCATCGCGGCCGAGCATGTCCAGACCCGCGAGGTCATTGAGCGCGTAATTGCCGAGGTTTCCGCCGAAGAGGGCGTCGGGCTCAATATTCCCGTGGGCACGATGCTCGAGCTGCCGCGTGCCTGCATGGTCGCTGACGAGATCGCCCATCATGCCGACTTCTTCTGCTTTGGCACCAACGACCTCACCCAGACGACCTTTGGCTTCTCGCGCGATGACGCCGAGGCCAAGTTCATCCCGCTGTACATGCATAAAAAGATCCTGAAAGACAACCCCTTCGAGACCATCGACGCGGCGGTGCTGGAGCTCGTGCGCCTGGCCGTCGAGAAGGGCCGCGCCACCAATCCCGACATGCACTTTGGCGTGTGCGGCGAGCACGGCGGCGACCCCAAGTCCATCAAGGGCCTGTTTAACGTGGCCGACGTGGACTACGTGTCCTGCTCGCCCTATCGCGTGCCCCTCGCGCGCCTGGCTGCCGCTCAGGCCAAGCTCGAGGCCAAGCGCAACGCCTAGCCCCCTGCGCATCGACGCCTAGCGTAGTCCCCCTTCATGCCGCCCGTCTCATTCGTGAGACGGGCGGTTATCATGTGCGGGTTTTGTCTTTTTGTCTGCGTGAAAAAATGTTCTTGCAGCAGAAACCCGCGCGTGTATACTCGAATACGTTTGTTCAACTACGTGCCGGCCAAGGTGGTACGGCACCTCTAGAAGAGTAAGGAATTGCACATGGATTACATCCGCGCAATCGAGCGTCAGCAGATCCGCGAGGACATTCCTCAGGTTCGCGTCGCCGACAACGTCAAGGTTCACTACCGCATTAAGGAAGGCGACCGCGAGCGCATCCAGGTCTTCCAGGGCGACGTCATCCGCATGGCCGGCGCCGGTGCCCGCGAGACCTTCACCGTCCGCAAGATGTCCTTCGGTGTCGGTGTTGAGCGTACCTTCCCGCTTCACAGCCCCAAGATCGCCAAGCTCGAGGTCGTTCGTCATGGTCGCGTCCGTCGTGCCAAGCTGTACTACCTCCGCGACAAGGTGGGCAAGGCTGCTCGCATCCCCGAGAAGCGCTAAGAAGATCGCAGCGTCTGTCCACTCGTTTGGACACAAGGGTCACCTTCGGGTGGCCCTTCTTTTTATCTGATTTGCATGCAAGGAGGGCCTGGTATGGCCAATATGACGAGCTCGGTTTCGGCATCGCAGGTTGCTGGTGAGTTGGCGAGCGCTACGTTTGAGGAGATTCCCGCCCTCGTGGAGCATTATCGCGAGGACCCGCGCCAGCAGGTGATCAAGGCTTGTGAACGCGCCCTCAAACGCCATGCCAAGGAGCTTGCCGAGCGCGAGCGCGTCAATGACATGTACGAGCTTATGCATGAGCTTGGCGGCGATGGAGTGGTCGTTGGTGTCGACGAGGTGGGCCGCGGATCGGTGGCCGGTCCTTTGACGGTATGCGCCGTCTGTCTTCCTATGGAGCCGCGCGTCTGGGGTATCAACGATTCCAAAAAGCTCACGCCCGCGCGCCGCGAGTTGCTCTCAGTGAAGATTGCCGAGGTGGCGACGGCGATCGGTTTTTGCCATATCGCGCCGAAGGATATCGATGAGATGGGCATGGCCCGTGCTATCCGTACTGCCGTTGCGGGCGCCGTGGCCGATACGGGACTTGAGCCCGACTGCGTCCTCATGGATGGTAACCCCTTGGGCGCCGTTCCTAACGAGCGCGATGTGGTGAAGGGCGATGCCAAAATCGCCTGCATCGCCGCGGCGTCCATCATGGCCAAGGTCACGCGTGACGAGATGATGGTCGAGTACGACGCCGAGTATCCCGAGTACCATCTGGCCGAGTCGAAGGGCTATGCGAGCCCCGAGCATATCGAGGCCATTCGCAAACATGGACTTTGTCCGCTGCACCGCGTGAGCTTTTGCGGAAACTTTCTGCAGACTGAGCGCCTTTTCTAGGTCAATTGTGGAGACAGGGACCTCTGGGGTTTTATAAACTTGCTGGTAACGGGCCGTATGCAACACCATTGCTGCGTACGGCCCGTTTTTTGACGGCATTTGGTCAGCTTTTGGTTTGCTTCCGGTACTTACCCGCATGAAAGGTGCCCTCATCATCGGGGCAATGCAGCGTGCGGGAAAGGAGACCCCATGAGTGCCGCAAGCAAAAAGAGCAAGACGCAGCAGCTCAAGGAGCGTTGGGAAAATGGCGAGCTCGACTGCGGGGCGATGACGCCTGAGTTTATCAAGGGGCTCAGTCCCCGCGAGCTGGGCATGCTGGGCGAGCTGATCACCATCGACTACTTTAACGAGCGCGGCTACACCTTGCTGGAGCAGGGTTATCGTTGCTCCGAGGGCGAGGCCGATCTGGTGCTGCTCGATGAGCTCGACGATGTCGTGGTGATGGCCGAGGTCAAAACCAGACGAGTTGCACTGGATTGCAGCACGCGGGTCTTTCCCGAGGAGGCCGTGGACGCCCAAAAGCAACGCCGCTACCGCCGCATCGCAAGTTGCTACCTCATGGAGCATTATCCGCTCAAGGCGATTCGCTTCGATGCCGTGGGCGTCACCATTCGTGGCGGGCATATCGCCGAGATCGAGCATCAGTACAACGCGTTCGATTGGCAGGTGTCGTGATGGCGTTCGAGACGTTTGCCGTTCACGCGGCCTGCATCCGCGGCGTCGAGGCGATTCACGTCACGGTCGAGGTCTCGCTTGCCGGTGGCGTTCCGGGCATCCAGATGCTCGGCATTCCGAGCATGGAGGTGATGGAGTCACGCGGTCGTATTCGCTGCGCGATGCGCTCTGCCGGGTTCGAGATCCCGCGCTCGGGCATTACGGTCAATCTGGCGCCTGGCGATATTCGCAAGACCGGTAGCGGCTTTGATCTGCCCATCGCCATCGCGGTATTGGCGGCCGATGGTCAGATTCCCCGCGACAACCTCGATCGTTGTCTTATCGCTGGTGAGCTTGGCTTGGACGGTACGGTGCTTCCTGTCAAGGGCGAGGTGGCGTTTCAGCTATTGGCGCGTGATATGGGGCTGTCCTTTATCGCCGGCAGGTCCGATCAGCATGTGCCGCTTGCGGGCGTGGATTGTGGATTCATCGATCATTTGTCTCAGCTTGCCCATGGCATGGGCGATGCCGCGCGGCACTACTTGGATTCTGAAGTGCTCGAGGCGACCTTTGAGCCCGAGCTCGACTATGCCGACGTACTGGGGCAGGAGGTCGCCAAGCGCGGCATGGCGCTTGCGGCGGCAGGAGAACTCGGCTTGCTCATGATCGGGTCCCCGGGATCGGGCAAGACGATGCTCGCGCGTCGTATGACCGGCATCCTGCCCGAGCTTTCCGTTGAGGATCAACAGGAGGCGCTGTGCATCCATTCGGTTTTGGGTGAGAACATTGATGGCTTGTTGGCGGGGCACCGGCCCTTCCGCAGTCCCCATCACAGTATTTCGACCGCAGGTCTTATCGGCGGTGGGCGCCCGGTGCACCCGGGTGAGATCAGCCTTGCTCATGGCGGCGTGCTATTTTTGGACGAGCTTGCTGAGTTTCCCACGGGTGTGCTGCAGACGCTGCGTCAGCCCATCGAACGCGGCTACGTCAGGATCGTACGCGTCGACGGGGCCTTTACCTTCCCGTCGCGCTTTCAGCTGCTGGCTGCGAGTAACCCTTGCCCCTGCGGCTTCTTGGGTGATCGCGAGGTGCCGTGTCGCTGCTCGGCGGCGATGGTCGAGCGCTATCGGTCTAAACTGCGCGGTCCTTTGGCCGACCGTATCGACATGATGATCGATGTGACCCGTCCCGACCCCCAAGTGATTATCGAGGGTGCGGAGGGTATGTCGTCTGCCGAGTTACGTGACTACGTTGTGCGCGGTCGCGCTTTTCGCGCTTGGCGCGAATCCCGTATGGACGATGCGGATGCCGAGGCCGAGGATGACGAGACACGGTCCATTGACGGCGTCGTTTCGACCTTTGAGCTCGATGATGCGGCGGAGAAGTGTGTGCTCGGCCTGTCGAAGCGCACACATCTCACGGGTCGCGGCATTGTGCGACTGGTGCGTATCGCGCGTACAATCGCCGACGTCGCCGAGCGCGAGCAGGTGACGCAGGACCATGTGCTCGAGGCAGCGATGTACCAGGGAAGGAGGGACCAATGATGGCCGAGGGGACCTACGAGCTGCATCCAGGTGATGCGTTGTATCCCGAGACCGTTTTGGAGCTTTCTGATGTACCCCAGACGCTCTATGTGCGCGGCAACCCCGAGGTGCTTTCGACGCCCGCGCTCTCCATCATCGGCGCGCGCAAGGCCTCTCCGTATGGTCTTGCCGTGGCAGAGCTTGCGGCAAAGGTGGCGGTCGAGGCGGGAGTGACGGTAGTTTCGGGCGGCGCGGTCGGTTGTGACCAGGCCTCGGGTTGGGCTGCGGTCAACGCCGGCGGCAAACACGTCGTGGTGCTGGGGACGGGCGCCGACGTGGTCTACCCGCGTTCGAGCGCGGGGCTTATTATGCGCACGCTCGATACGGGTGGCGCGGTCGTGTCGATCTCTCCGTGGGGCATGGGTCCGCGCAAGTTTGCCTTTCCGCGCCGCAATCGCGTGATCGCGGCCCTGTCGCAAGCCCTCTTTGTTTCCGAGGCGGGTATGCCTTCCGGGACGTTTTCTACAGCCGAGGCTGCTATGGATTTGGGGCGCGAACTTCTTGTCGTGCCGGGGTCGATCCTATCGCCCGAGTCGCGTGGCACGAATTACCTCATTGCGAACGGTGCTTGCTGCATCATCGACGAGGAATCTATCGAGATGGCTATCTCACGCATCTACGGCACCCTGCGCTACTCGCGCCCCGATGCTCCCGGCATTGCCGACCTGGATCCAACACAGCAGACCGTGATGCATGCGCTCATCGCCTCTCCGCTCAAGGTCGACGACATCGCGGCGCTCGTCGCGCTCGATGCTGTCGGCGTACTCAAACTCTTGGGTTCGCTTGAACTCGAGGGCCTTATCGAGCGCATGATGGATGGAAGGTATGCGCCCTCCAAGTTTGCCCTTCACGCCCAGACGCCCTTCGGTCACAATGGAAAACGTGTCAATTAGAAAGGTGTTTGCAGATGCAGTTCGATCAGGTGACGGTTATCGGTGGCGGTCTGGCGGGTTCGGAATGCGCGATCCAGCTGGCAGACCGCGGTTTTGCCGTAAAGCTATGCGAGATGCGCCCCCAGGTTAGCTCCCCGGCTCACCATACCGATCACTTGGCAGAGCTCGTCTGCTCCAATTCGTTTAAGTCGACCCGTCCGGATTCCGCGGCTGGTTTGCTGAAGGCCGAGCTTGAGCGCATGGGTTCAGTCCTGCTCGATTGCGCCCATCGCGCGGCTGTTCCCGCCGGCGGTGCCCTGGCGGTCGACCGCGTCAAGTTTTCCAAGCTTGTCGAGGCCGAGGTTGCCGCCCGTCCCAATATCGAGGTCGCGCACGGCGAGGTCACGCAGATTCCCGAGGGCCACGTGGTCATTGCCGCGGGCCCGCTGTGTTCACCGGCGCTGAGCGAAGAGGTCATGAAGCTCGTCGGTGGCGACGCCCTTGCGTTCTTCGATGCCGCGGCGCCGATCGTCGATGCCTCCACGCTCGATATGGACGTGCTGTTTTCGCAGTCGCGCTACGAGGAGCAGGGGAGCGGCGACTATCTCAACGCTCCGCTCAACAAGGAGGAGTACGAGGCCTTTATCGAGGCACTTACCACGGCCGACCGCGTGGTGCTCAAAGACTTTGAGGGCGGCGATCTGTTCCAGGCCTGCCAACCTGCCGAGGAAGTTGCGCGCACCGGCAAGGACGCCATTCGCTTTGGCGCCATGAAGCCCGTCGGCCTCACCGACCCGCGTACCGGACGTCGCCCCTGGGCGGCGATCCAGCTGCGCGCCGAGAACAAGGAGAAGACCGCCTATAACCTGGTGGGCTTCCAGACCAACCTGACCTTTGGCGAGCAGAAGCGCGTCTTCCATATGGTGCCGGGCCTGGAGAACGCTGAGTTCTTCCGCTACGGTGTCATGCACCGCAATACCTTTGTCGACGCCCCGCACGTGCTCGATGGCACCTTCGCCGTGCCCGGTACCGGTGTGCGCCTGGCCGGTCAGATCACCGGCACCGAGGGGTACATGGAAGCCGTGGCGACAGGTCTGCTCGCGGCGCTCAACACCTATGCCGAGGCTATCGGTGCCGCGGGCGTCGAGTTGCCGCGTGTGGGTGCCCTGGGTGCGCTCGTGGGCTATGCGACCGATCCTGCCACCGTGGGCTATCAGCCCATGCATGTCAACTTTGGCCTGGTGCCGCCACTCGAGGATGGTAAGCGCCGCAGCAAGCGCGACCGCTATCAGGCCTATGCGGACCGTGCGCTCGAGGCCCTTGATGCCTATCTGGCCACTCGTCCTGATCTGTTTGGAGGCGACCGGTCATAGCCTTTGACCTGTACGACACCGTCGACTCGTTTATCGCCTATATCTCACGTGTCGAGGGACTTTCTCCCAATACGGCAACCGCCTACGCCTCGCGGCTCGAGCGCTTCGCCGCGTGGTGCGACCGCGAGGGCATCGACGCTCGCGCTGCCGACGTACGGACCGTTCGCTCCTATTTGGCCGAGCTGTCGCGTAGCCAGATGGCGGCTCGGACCCTTGCGGCACACTTGTCTGCCATTCGCTCGCTCTATCGGTGGATGGCTGCCGAGGGAATCGTTGAGGGCGATGCGGTCTCGGCGATATCCTCGCCCAAGCTGCCGCGCGATCTTCCCGGCGTGCTGACGACCCGGCAAGTCGAGTCGTTGCTCAAGTCCCCGGATGCCTCGACGCCTGCGGGGCTGCGCGATGCGGCGATGCTCGAGCTGCTCTATGCCTCCGGCGCGCGAATCTCGGAGCTCGCGGCGCTCAACGTGGAGTCTATTGGTTGGTCCGAGCGAACGTTGCGACTTTGGGGCAAGGGGAGCAAGGAGCGTATCGTGCCCCTGTATCGGCGCGCTCTCGAGGCTACCCGCCGCTATATTGAGGAAGGGAGGCCGCAGCTCCTTGCGCAGGCAAAGCGCGGTGACGGCGCGAACGGCGTTCATCCGCTGTTTATCTCGGCGCGCGGAAACCGCATGAGTGCCGCCATGCTCAGGAGGCGGTTCCACATGCTTGCGGCACTTGCCGGCATTCCTGCCGACATCGCCCCGCATGCGATGCGCCATACCTTTGCGACCGACCTGCTCGAGGGCGGCGCTGATCTGCGCTCGGTTCAGGAGCTGCTGGGGCATGCGAGCTTGTCCACGACGCAGATCTATACGCATCTCACACCCGACCGACTCAAGCGCGCCGTGAGTCAGGCCCACCCCCGCGGCGAGTAGGAGAAGAGCCTCCCGCGTCGCACCGAGGTGTGTGGTTTTGATTGCGGGTTGGCAGGAAGAGGTAATCCTGCTATCATTCATCGGGTTGCTTCACGGCAACAGGTTTTTATCACGCACGCGCGGCTACTTCATACCGTGGTGCCCGGGCTTTGGTAGCACATGTCCGGGTTGGTTTTGGAGGATGACCCCGCGCGGAGGCAAACCACAGGAGGTTTAACATGGCTACCAAGATTAATATCCGCACCCTGCTCGAGGCCGGCTGCCACTTCGGTCACCAGACCCGTCGCTGGAACCCCAAGATGAAGCCGTTCATCTTCGGTGAGCGTAACGGCATCTACATCCTCGACCTCAAGCAGACCATCCTTGACGCCGACCAGGCCTACACCTTCGTCAAGAACGTCGCCAAGGGCGGCAACGTGCTGTTCGTCGGCACCAAGAAGCAGGCTCAGGAGGCCGTCAAGAACGCTGCTGAGCGCGCCAACATGCCTTACATCAACCAGCGTTGGCTCGGCGGCATGCTGACCAACTTCGTCACCATCCGCTCCCGCATCAACCGCATGGAGGAGCTCGAGGCCATGGTCGAGGATGGCCGCATGGCCGTGCTGCCCAAGAAGGAGCAGGCTGTTCTGGGTAAGGAGCTCGCTAAGCTCCAGACCAACCTCGGTGGCGCCCGCGACATGAAGGGTCTGCCCCAGGCTCTCTTCGTCATCGACACCAAGCGCGAGGAGAACGCCATCAAGGAGGCCCAGCGCCTGAACATCCCCGTCGTCGCTCTGATCGACACCAACTCCGATCCCGACGAGGTCGAGTACGGCATCCCCTGCAACGATGACGCCATCTCCGCTGTCACTCTTATGTGCGAGCTCATGGCCGACGCCTGCCTCGCTGGCTCCGGCAAGGAGCAGGTCTCCGAGGCCGAGATGGCCGCCGAGCCCAAGGCCGAGTAAATCAGTCCTATTTAAGTCTTTTTCATCTCTTTGAAAGGAACCACAATGGCCCAGATTACTGCCGCTATGGTCAAGCAGCTCCGCGAGATGACCGACTCCCCGATGATGGAGTGCAAGAAGGCTCTCGTCGAGGCTGACGGCGACATGGACGTTGCTGTTGACGTTCTGCGCAAGAACGGTCTCGCCAAGGCTGCCAAGAAGGCTGGCCGTGAGACCAACGAGGGCGCTGTCGCCGCGTTCGTCTCCGAGGACGGCAAGTCCGGCGCTCTGCTCGAGCTCTCCTGCGAGACCGACTTCGTCGGCTCCAACGCCAAGTTCACCGGCTTTGCTTCCAAGGTCGCCGAGGTTGTCGCCACCACCGAGCCGGCCGATGTTGACGCTCTGCTCGAGAAGCCGATGGGTGAGGAGACCGTTTCCTCCGAGCTCACCGAGATGATTCACATCATGGGCGAGAACATGAAGATCGCTCGTTTCTCTGCCCGCAAGGCCGAGAACGGCGCTCTCGCTTCTTACATCCACATGGGTGGTAAGATCGGCGTCCTCGTCGAGTTCGCTTTCGAGAAGGCCGAGACCGCTCAGGCCGACTCCTTCAAGACCTTCGCTCACGACGTTGCCCTTCAGGTTGCCGCCGTCGCCCCGATCTGCGCTACCCGCGATCAGGTTC
>CAKXKM010000020.1 GCA_934876235.1 Collinsella sp. AF02-46-1
CATGATCACTCCGTCCGCGTCCTCCGAGGACGTCACCAAGGGCAAGGATTGCGTCTTCCAGGTTTGCTTTACCGATCCCAACCAGGGCGTCAACGCTGCCAAGTTCCTGGCGCAGAAGTATGCGGACGAGAAGTTCGTACTGTTCTATAACTCCGGCGACGCCTATTCTTCGGGCATCGCAGATTCCTTTAAGGTTCAGGCCGCTAAATCCAAGCTCGAGATTGTTGACGAGGAGACCTTTAAGGACGACTCCGCCACGAGCTTTACCAACCAGCTCACCAAGGCCAAGCAGGCCGGCGCTACCATGATCTTTGCGCCGATCTACTACACGCCGGCGTCCGTCCTGCTCAAGAACGCCAAGGACATGGGCTACGACGTCAAGATGATGGGCTGCGACGGCATGGACGGCATCCTGGGCGTTGAGGGCTTCGACACCTCTCTTGCCGAGGGTCTGCTGCTCATGACCCCGTTCTCCGCCGACGACGAGAAGAACGCCGACTTCGTCAACGCTTACAAGGATAAGTATGGCGAGACTCCGGACCAGTTTGCCGCCGACGCTTACGACGGCGTGCACGCGGTGGCCGAGGCCCTCGAGGAGGCCGGTCTTGGTGTCGACGCCGACCCGACCGAGGTCGCCGAGAAGCTGCCTAAGGCTATGCTCAAGATTACCGTTGACGGTCTGACCGGCAAGCTCACCTGGAACGATAAGGGCCAGGTCCAGAAGGAGCCCACGGCGTACGTCATCACCGACGGCAAGTACGTACAGGCCTAATAAGCCGCCTTACATAGAGCGGTTTTGATCCCAAGCAGGGGAGGTTTTGGCCTTCCCTGCTTGCTTGGTATCTAGGGACAGTGTAACGTCCCTGTTTCATACATTAACTGGAAACCTATTCGAAAGGGGGATGTGGAACATGACGGTCTTTATCCAATACCTGGTCAACGGCCTGTCCATGGGCAGCGTCTACGCCATCATCGCGTTGGGCTACACCATGGTCTATGGCATCGCCAAGATGCTGAACTTCGCTCACGGCGACGTTATCATGGTCGGTGCCTATGTCTCGTTCTGCGCCACGTCGTATCTCGGCCTCCCGGGCTGGGCATCTGTAATTCTCTCTTGTGTGGTCTGTACCGTTCTCGGTGTTCTCATCGAGGGTCTGGCATACAAGCCGCTGCGTCAGGCGGGCCCGCTGGCCGTTTTGATCACGGCCATCGGCGTGTCTTACTTCCTGCAGAACGCCGCGCAGCTTCTGTGGGGCGCCACGCCCAAGAACTTCACTTCGCTCGTCACCTTCCAGGTGCCGGAGTTCTTGGCCAAGTTCAATGTAAGCGCCGTATCGCTCGTCACCATCGTCGCCTGCCTGGTTATCATGGCCGGCCTGATGTTCTTTACAGGTAAGACCAAGATGGGCAAGGCAATGCGTGCCGTGTCCGAGGACAAAGCCGCCGCTCAGCTCATGGGCATCAACGTCAACCGCACCATCTCGATGACGTTTGCTATCGGCTCCGCCCTTGCTGCCATCGCCGGTGTGCTCCTGTGCTCCTACTCGCCGGTCCTGCAGCCCACCACGGGCGCCATGCCTGGCATCAAGGCCTTCGACGCTGCCGTTTTCGGCGGCATCGGCTCCATCCCCGGTGCCTTTGTCGGTGGCATTCTCATCGGCATCATCGAGGCGATGGCGCAGGCCTACATTTCCACGAGCCTTGCCAACTCCATCGTCTTTGGTGTTTTGATCATCGTCCTGCTCGTCAAGCCTGCCGGCCTCTTGGGCAAGTACGTCCCCGAGAAGGTGTAGGTGAGCGTTATGAAGTTTCTTAAAGACAAGCAGACGCGTCACGACTTTGTTACGTACGCCATGTGCCTTGTGGCGTTCGCCATCGTGTTCTTTATGCAGTCCAACCACATGATTCCGCGCATGATCGCCGGTCAGCTGGTTCCCATCACGGCCTATATCGTCATGGCCATCTCCCTCAACCTCGTCGTCGGCATCGCGGGCGACTTGTCGCTGGGCCACGCGGGCTTTATGAGCGTCGGCGCCTACACGGGCATCGTCACCGCGGTCGCCCTCGAGAGCGCCGTTCCCTCCGATCCGGTGCGCCTTATCATCAGCATCGTGGTCGGCGCCATCGCTGCCGCTATCCTGGGCTTCTTGATCGGCATCCCGGTCCTTCGCCTGAGCGGCGATTACCTGGCTATCGTGACGCTGGCCTTTGGCGAGATTATCAAAGAGATCGTCACCTGTCTCATTGTGGGCGTCGATTCCCGCGGCCTGCACGTGATCTTTAACATCACGGGTAACTCCACAATCGACGATCTGCACCTGCTCGAGGACGGTACCGCCATCATCAAGGGCGCCCAGGGCGCCTCGGGCGTGTCGACGTACTCGACCTTCCTCGCCGGTGCCATCCTGGTCATGGTTGCGCTCGTGATCGTACTCAACCTGGTTCGCAGCCGTACCGGCCGTGCCATTATGGCCGTGCGCGACAACAAGATCGCTGCCGAGTCCGTGGGCATCTCCGTCACCGAGTACCGCATGATCGCCTTCGTGGTTTCCGCCGCTCTCGCCGGCGCTGCCGGAGCCCTCTTCGGCGGTAACTTCTCGCAGCTTTCCGCTACCAAGTTCGACTTCAACACGTCCATCCTCATCCTGGTGTTCGTGGTCCTGGGCGGTCTGGGCAATATGCGCGGCTCCGTCATCGCGGCGGCGTTGCTCACGGTGCTTCCCGAGCTGCTCCGTCAGTTCTCGGACTACCGCATGCTCATCTACGCCATC
Source organism: Collinsella sp. AF02-46-1 (assembly GCA_934876235.1). GTDB lineage: Bacteria > Actinomycetota > Coriobacteriia > Coriobacteriales > Coriobacteriaceae > Collinsella. The sequence goes on from CAKXKM010000020.1 coordinate 2,772, forward strand.
GTGCTGATCCTGGTCATGATCTTTACCAACAACCCGCAGCTCAAGGCGTTCTTCGCACGCATTAAGGACCGCTTTGCTTCCAAGAAGGAGGTGGCAGTCGATGCCCAGTAAGTTTGAGTTCAACAAGGGCAAGATGGTCCCGTATCCTTCTGGCGCCATCGTTCCCGATCGCGACCTGGGCCAGCGCCCGGCGCTCGAGTGCATCCACTTGGGCATTGAATTTGGCGGCCTTAAGGCAGTAGACGACTTTAGCCTGACCATCGGTAAGACCGAGATCGCCGGTTTGATCGGCCCTAACGGTGCCGGTAAGACCACGGTCTTCAACCTGCTCACCAAGGTGTACCAGCCCACGCACGGCACCATCCTGCTCGACGGCGAGGACACCTCGGGCAAGTCGGTCTATCAGGTCAACCGCATGGGTATTGCCCGTACATTCCAGAACATTCGCCTGTTCAACACCATGACGGTGGAGGATAACGTTAAGGTCGGTCTGCACAACCAGGAGCGCTACTCCGGCTTTGAGGGCGTGCTGCGCCTGCCGACGTATTGGAAGCACGAGAAGGCCGCCCACGAGCGCGCCATGGAACTACTGTCCATCTTTGATATGGAGCATCTGGCAAACGAGCAGGCCGGATCGCTGCCTTACGGCGCTCAGCGTCGTCTGGAGATCGTCCGCGCGCTTGCCACCAACCCCAAGCTACTGCTGCTCGACGAGCCTGCCGCCGGCATGAACCCGTCCGAGACCGCCGAGCTCATGGAGAACATCGTCAAGATCCGCGACACCTTCGGCATCGCCATCATGCTTATCGAGCATGATATGTCGCTCGTTATGAACATCTGCGAGGGCATCTGCGTGCTTAACTTTGGCAAGGTCATCGCCAAGGGTACGGCCGAGGAGATCCAGAACAACGATGCCGTTATCGAGGCATATCTGGGCAAGCAGGATAAGGGGGAGAACTAAATGGCAGAGCCGATGCTTTCCGTCTACAACATCAACGTCTGGTACGGCGCCATCCACGCCATCAAGGACATCTCCTTTAACGTCAACGAGGGCGAGATCGTGGCCCTGATCGGCGCGAACGGCGCCGGTAAGTCCACGACGCTTAAAACCATCTCGGGCCTGCTGCGTTCCAAGACCGGCTCCATCAAGTTTATGGGCGAGGACATTACCCATACGCCTGCCGATAAACTGGTGGGCAAGGGCCTGGCCCAGGTTCCCGAGGGCCGTCGCGCCTTTTTGCAGATGACGGTCGAGGAGAACCTGGAGATGGGCGCCTACACGCAGCCCAAGTCCACGGTGGCTCCGGGCCTTGAGCGCGTCTACGAGCAGTTCCCGCGCCTTAAGGAGCGCCGTCGCCAGGTCGCCGGCACCCTTTCGGGCGGCGAACAGCAGATGCTCGTTATGGGGCGCGCCCTTATGAGCAACCCCAAGCTGCTCATGCTCGATGAGCCTTCCATGGGTCTGGCGCCGATTCTGATTGAGCAGATCTTCCAGATTGTCGAGGACCTGCACAAGGCCGGCACCACGGTGCTTCTGGTCGAGCAGAACGCCCAGATGGCGCTTTCAATCGCCACGCGCGGCTACGTGCTCGAGACCGGCAAGATCACCATGACCGGCACCGGCCAAGAGCTGCTGCACGACGACAACGTGCGTAAAGCTTACTTGGGCGGCTAGGCGGTTCCGCCGTTCTACCGAACGGCGGACCAGTCGACGCTGCGCGGGCGCCCTGATCGACGTGCCGAAGCTCCTCACCCTTGGGGCTATGCCGCGGTACGAGGCCAGGTGGTCATGGTCCGGGAACCTCGCGATGTCGAATGACACCGCGAGGTTCGCCGCCGTCCTCGGCGGCCTCGGCCCCCGAGTGGGCGATCCCCACGCGCTAACGCCTGCAAACAAGGGGATCGCCAAGACGCCGCCGGGCACCTCCGTCATAGACGTGGAAGTGCGGCCGCGCTGAAGCTCTGCGCGGTGTCTGCTCGCTTATGTGCGCATCACGAAGGAAGACCAGATCGGTGAGCGGGATTGGCCCGAAGTCGAGAGATTCCCATCAGCCTCTCGTCGGTCGATGACCGGTTCACCACGCAGGAAGAGCGTGACGGAAGGTCTCGCAAAAAGGCTCCGAGCGCGGCGTGCTCATGCCCGTCGTGGTGCGCCCGAAGGGGGGGCGGCTGCTACGAGCTCGATCATTTGCGAGGAGAAGACGAACCAGTCGTTGCAGATCCAATATGGATCTCGCCGACCTCGGCAAGCTGCTCGATGAGTGGAAGCCCTGTCGGGTCGTCTATTTCAACACCACCCAGAATGATGGTGTCATCGCGCAGGTCGATCTGCGTGTTGAGCACAGCGAGGTTAAAGCCGGAGGCCACAAATCCGATAGCAGCCAGGACGAGCCCCGTGGCAACAAGCCCACCCGCTACGGCAAGGTAAATCCTTTTTACGCTGGACATGTTTGCACTCCTTCCTATGCCGTGAGCGGCGCCGCTTCGGCGCCCATGCGGCTCTTATTGCCTCGATCTTTCCAGAAGGGCGAAACGGCTTTCTTCGCCCAAAGGGCAGAGAGGCGCGCAATCTGCTTGGACGCCGTCCAGGCGCCGGCTCCCGTGAGGAGCGCCACACCGATGGAAGCGAATCCCATTCCCATCGAGGCCAAAACGTACGGAACATGCCCGATAATGATGCCGTCCACGGCGAACAGGAGCCCTACCAGGCCCGCGCCCCCGAATGCCGCGGCCACGATCCACACGCAGAGCGCAAGAACCCAAATACAGATGTAGACTGCAGCGGCAACGGCGACGAACGCGAGCAGCAGCGGAATCCATACCGGAGAGCCCACGATGGCGAGCGCCCATAGAAGTGCCGTGCTCTTGCGCTTGGTCCTCGCGATCGCGCGCGGCACGGCGGGCAGTTCGTCGAGCGTTGCCTCGGCGACCTCACCGGGCGTGCCCATGGCGGCCACAGCCTCGGCCTCCGTCATGCCGTCCTCCATACGGTCGGCGATGGCCTCCGCGTAGAACTCCTGCGTTTCCTTTACCTGATCTGCCGGCAGGCAGGCCAGAAGCTCGCCCAGCCGGTTCAAGAACTCATCGCGCGTCATGGTGCGCCCCCTCCACGTAACGGTAGATCTCCTGCACGGATGGCCATTCGGCGAGGAACTCGGCGATACGCTCGCGCCCGGCGTCCGTGATGCGGTAGTACCTCCGCAGCCGCCCGTTGTGTTCGGCGGAGCGCGCGGTGATGCAGCCCGCCTTCTCCAGGCGCTTGAGCAACGGATAGAGCGTGGATTCCGTGAGCCCCATACTCGCGGGCACGTCCTTCACGATCTGATAGCCGTAGGATTCCTCGCCCGAGACGGCCGCGAGCACGCAGGCCTCGAGGAAGCCGCGCTTCATCTGTGCCTCCATCCGCACACCTCCTTTCGTAGTATACTGTGTAACACCTACTATATGACACATAGTATATGATGTCAACAGTTGTCGTATAGGGAGTCCGGTCTGTCTGTCCCCTGCGGGTACTCATTGGGGACGTACTTAAATGAGTACCCATCGCTCAAGGTGGCACCTGGGGACGTTCCTTATGTGTCGGCACTTTGGGACACTCCTTGTCAAGGTTTTGTTCCATCGTGCGGGTTGCTATTTAACGTGCGACAATGCCGTGTGGAAATCGAAATGTCTCCTGGGGGCTATCTATGCTGTACGAGTTTTGTGCCGAGAACTTTGAGCGTGTGCCGGCGGCTATCGATGCCGGTGCTAAGCGCATCGAGTTGTGCGACAACCTTGCCGTCGGTGGTACCACGCCCTCGGCCGGCGTTATCAGCACTACGGTCAGCTATGCTCACGAGCATGACGCGCGAGTGATGTGCATGATTCGCCCGCGTGGCGGTGACTTTCACTACAACCAGGACGAGCTGCGCATGATGGAGATGGACTTGGGTCTTGCCGTGAGCGCCGGCGTTGACGGCCTGGTCTTTGGCTGCTGCAAGCCCTGTGCCGGCGGCTGGGCGCTCGACGAGCTTACCCTCGGCGCCCTCGTGATGGCTACGGGCTGCGCGACCGAGGAGTGCAAGCGCGGGGCCATCGATATCATCTTCCACATGGCCTTTGACCAGCTCTCGCTCGAGGCTCAGCTCGATGCCATTGACACACTCGCCGACTGCGGCATCACGCGCATCCTGACGCATGGTGGTGCTGCCGGAACGCCGATCGAGGACAACCTGGAGCACCTGTCGCGTCTTGTCGAGTATGCGGGCGACCGCCTGACCATTCTTCCCGGTGGCGGCATTTCCACGGCCAATCGCGATACCGTGGCGGCGGCACTGGGCGTCTCCGAACTCCATGGCACCAAGATCGTGCCGCTGGAGGTATAACCCGTGGCGCTGGTATTTGACGTTCAGCAGGCGAACGGTAAGCCCGACGACAACCGTCGTCCCGGCACCGCGTGCCCCTTTTGCGATACCGAGGAACTCGCCAATATCATCCGGCGCGACGGTGGCTGCATCTGGCTCGAGAATAAGTTTAAGACCTTGCGGGCCACTCGCCAGACCGTATTGATTGAGTCGTCCGACCACGACGCCGACCTGGTGACCTATGCGCCGGATGAACTCCACCATGTGATGCGGTTTGCCCTGGGTTGCTGGCAGCAGATGATCGATTCACAGCAGTATCGCAGCGTTCTCATGTACAAGAACAAGGGTCCGCTCTCGGGCGGTAGTCTCGTTCATCCGCACATGCAGATTGTAGGTTTGGAGCAGGAAGACGGCTATGCTTCGCTGACTTCCGCCAATTTCGAAGGAATCAATGTCTGGCAACAGGGGAGAATCTTGGTCAATATCTCAACCGAACCGATCATGGGGTTCTTTGAGGTCAATGTTTCAGTCCCGCAGGGAATCGCCGCCAGTGATGACACGAGAGACCAAGCCGAAGCGGACCTGTTTGCCGATGCGATTCAGGTGGCCCTGCGCTATATCCTGCACGAGCACCACGGTGGCCGCGCAGAGTCATACAACTTGTTCTTCTACCACATGGACGGCCGGACCATTGCCAAGGTGTTGCCGCGTTGGGTGGTTTCGCCCTACTTTGTCGGTTATCGTTTGGCCCAGGTCAATGCCGAGACCACGCTCGATATCGATGCAGAGCGCCTGCGTGCGCATCTGGAAACGCTCGTATAGCAAGACTATCACCTGCGTAATGCGGACAGTCTAGCGTTCCATGGCATCGCGGCCGGCCTCGACCCGCTTGCGCTGGGCGGCGCGCTCCTCGCTGGTCAGACGCTCAAAGAGATGCCCGATAAGCGAGGCGAGCACCTGCTGAAACAGCGTTCCGCACATGACGGGAAACACGACCTCGCCGGGAAAATACTGCGTGGCGATGACGGCGCCCGAAGAGATATTGCGCATGCCGCAGGTAAAGCACATGGTGGTCGTCTCGCTATACGGCAGGTGCAACGCGCGGGCGACCAGAATGCCGATGACAAAGCCGCTGATGGCGAAGGTCAAAATAAAGAGGGCGACTTCCAGGCGCACCGCATTCATGTGCAGCACGTACTCGCTCATGGCGGTGGAGTTGGACGCGATGACACCCATCATCATGAACTTGCAGGCGGGCGAAAGCGCGGGGGAGAGTTTCTCGCGTCCCCATCCGCGCGTGAACTCGTTGATCACGATGCCGAGCACGGCGGGGATGGCGATCATAAAGGCCATGTTCTGCATCATGCCCGGAACATCGATTGCAACGGTGGCACCCAGCAGGAGCTTAAGCGTGAGCGGAATCGTGACGGGCGAGATGACCGAGGACGTCAGGATGATGGTGAGCGCGAGCGGGCCGTTGCCGCCGAACATGCTGATCCACATAAAGGCGGTGACTGCCACGGGTACGCTGTACTCGAGCACGATGCCGCAGACAAGGTTTGGGTTGGAACCAAAGAACAACGATCCTGCGGCATAGGCTGCAAGGGGGATGAGCGCCGCCGAGACGAGCAATGCCGCAATCAGATGCAGCGGACGGCGGAACACCTCAGTAACCTGATGGAAAGTGTTGCTGAGCGCACCTTGGAACGTCATAAAGGCAAACAGGGCGGGAACGATTGGCTTGAGCACGCCGATCTGCTGGGGAAAGAGCACGCCGAGCGTAACGCAAATCGGAACGATGACCTGCATGTACCCCGCGAGAAACTTACCCAGTCCAACCCATTGCTTCATATGCTCTTGTGACTCCCTTTGCTCGTGAATCCGTTTTGAATGGATATGCTAGACGCTCGCATGCGTCCGTGTGTCAGAAACGCTTGAATATTTCGAGGCTATTACCGGCATCGTTTACCGAAACCGCGGCGTGCCGCGAGGTTCTGCGTCCGTGCCGCACGGTATAATAAATCCGTTCAACAGATCTGCCTGCCGAAGCGGGCATACACAGAGGACTCATCGCTATGAACCGTGAGAGGTATCGCGGCGACCTGCCCCTATCGGGGGTGGGCGCCTATGTCATCGCTTAAGACGACGCATCGCTGGGCGGTCGCTCGGCAAAACCCCGAGCTCGAAAAGGAGCTTTCGGCTGGCCTGGGCATACCCGGGCTGGTGGCGCGCATTATGGTTGCGCACGGCATTACATCCATCGAAGAAGGCCAGCTGTTTTTGACGCCTTCGCTCGATCGCGACTGGGCCGACCCGCTCGTTATTCCGGGCATGGCGGTCGTCGCCGACCGCGTTGAGCGCGCTATTCGCAGCCACGAGCACATTGCGGTCTTTGGCGATTTTGATGTTGACGGTATTACGTCGACCTGCCTGTTGACCGAGGCATTGCGCACGTTTGGCGCCGATGTCACGCCGTTTATTCCGCATCGCTTTGACGAGGGCTACGGCCTGTCGCGTGCGGCGCTCGACCGCGTCAACGAGCTCGCTCAACCCAACCTGATTGTGACCGTCGATAACGGTATTGCCGCCAAGGAAGAGGTTTCCTATCTGGAGAGCCTGGGGATCGATTTGGTGGTCACGGACCATCACGAGCCCTCCGACCAGGTGCCGCAGGGCGTGCCCCTGACCGACCCCAAGCTCGAGGACGAGGGTCCCTCGCGCGAGCTTGCCGGTGCCGGCGTGGCGCTCAAGCTGGTGCAGGTCCTGGGCGAGCGTTTGGGCAAGCCATCGTATTGGCGTTCGCTGATAGAGGTCGCAGCGCTGGGCACCGTGTCCGACATGATGCCGCTCACGCCCGAGAATCGCGCACTGGTCGCCGAGGGCATCCAGCAGATGCGCGTGACGGCCCGCCCCGGCTATATCGCGCTTGCCGCACTTGCCAAGGCCGACCTTTCTACCATTACGGCCGACGGCCTGTCGTTTTCGCTCATCCCTCGTCTGAATGCTGCCGGCCGCATGGCTGATCCCAAGCTGGCGCTCGACCTGCTGCTTGCCCGCGACCCCATCGAAGCGAGCGCTCTTGCCGCCGAGCTCGAGGAAATCAATCGCCAACGCCGCGAGATCGAGGCCGAGCTTACGCGCGATGCCATGGCGAAGGTCGAGGAGACTTATGACGGCGGGCGCGCAATCGTCGTGGGCGGTGAGGGCTGGCACGAGGGCGTCAAGGGCATCGTGGCGAGCCGCCTGACCAATCGCTATCACGTGCCGGCGCTGCTGTTCTCGATCGAGGACGGTATCGCGCGCGGCTCTGGTCGCTCGGTGGGCAAGGTCAACCTGTTCGACGCCGTCGAGCGTTGCTCCGACCTGCTGATTCGCCGCGGCGGGCATGCCGGTGCGGTGGGTGTGACCATCGAGGCATCCAAGCTCGATGAGTTCCGCCGGCGCCTTTCGGCCGTGCTATCGGAGCTTCCCGCCGATGACTTTGAGGACACTGACGAGGTTGCCGCCACCGTTGACCTCTCCGAGCTAAATATCGAGACTATCGAGCAGATTTCTCGTCTTGAGCCGTTTGGTCAGGGCAATAAGGTGCCGCTTCTGGCTGCCGAGGGCGTGACGATGTGCGATCGCGCCGTGGTGGGCAAAACCGGCGAGCACATGCGCTTTGTGGCGACCGATGGCGCCGCGAGTGTGCCGGCCATCATGTTCCGCGTGCCGCAGATCGATAGGCTCATCAATTGCGACAGCGCCGTCGACTTGGTGTTCGAGGCCGTGGCCGAGCATTGGCAAGGTCGCGTAAAGCCAAAGCTCATGATCAAGGATGTCTTGGTCCGCGATACCACGGCGCCCAGCGTTGACGACCCGGCATGTGAGCTTCGCCGCGGCGTGGAGCCTGCGGACGCCGGTCTTCGTCTGGAGTCCCGCAAGCGCCAAACGCTCGCCCAGCTTTCCTATACCGAGCTCACGCGCTCGCTCATTCACAGCTTTATCGGATCGAACCAGCCGCACCGCGCTCAGGTCGAGGCGCTTGACGCCCTGGCTGACCACAAGAGCGTCTTGGCCGTTATGGGAACGGGCCGCGGCAAGTCTCTGATTTTCCACGTGCACGCCGCGCGCGAGGCGGTCCTTCGTGGGCGTGCGAGCATCTTTGTCTATCCGCTGCGTGCGCTCGTTGCCGACCAGGCCTATCACCTCTCATCGACGATGGCTGCGCTCGGCATTGGCGTGGGCGTGTTGACCGGCGAGACCGTGGAGGCAGCGCGCGATGACGTGTTTGCCGGCCTGGCTTCGGGCCGCACCGGCATCGTACTCACGACGCCTGAGTTCCTGTCTATTCACCGCGACCGCTTTGCGCGTTCGGGGCGCATCGGTTTTGTCGTTATCGATGAGGCACATCATGCCGGTCTTGCCAAGGGCGGCGACCGAAGCGCATACCTCGACATGCCCGATATCCTCAAGGCCCTGGGCGATCCGGTCGTTCTGGCCACGACTGCCACCGCGACGGCTCCGGTCGTGGCAGAGCTCGCTCGCGTATTGCCGATTACCAGCACGGTGGTTGACGAGACCGTTCGCGAGAACCTGCAGCTCGAGGACGATCGCGACCTTGCGAGCCGCGAAAATCGCCTGGTGTCGATTGTGGCGACGGGGGAGAAGACCGTCATTTACGTCAACTCGCGCGACCAGTCCGTGGCGCTTGCCAAGACGTTGCGCAAGCGCGTACCAGACTGTGCGACCCATATCGCGTTCTATAACGCCGGGCTTGCGCGCTCCGATCGCCGCCGCGTCGAAGAGGCGTTTCGAGATGGCAGCCTCAGTTGCATCGTCTCGACTTCGGCCTTTGGCGAGGGCGTCAACCTTCCCGATATTCGCCATGTCGTGCTCTATCACATGCCGTTTGGCGCGATTGAGTTTAACCAGATGAGTGGCCGCGCCGGTCGCGATGGACAGCCCGCCGTGATTCACCTGCTCTATTCGTCGCGCGACGCCCGCATTAACGAGCGCCTACTCGACTGCTATGCGCCTGAGCGCGACGAGCTCGTCACGCTCTATCGCGCGCTGCAAACCATGTGGCGCTCCAACCGCGGCAAGACCGGGGACGATTCTTTTAGCGCGAGCGATATCGACATCGCGCAGATGTGCCTTGCCATCGATGCTCGCACGCCGGTCGACGAGCGCTCGGTGGAAAGTGGCCTGGGGATCTTCGAAGAGCTTGGTTTCTGTCGCGTTTCGGGGTTTGACGACACCCGTCGCATCGCGATGGCCGAAAACCCCGGCCGTGTGCAATTGAGCAGGTCAATTCGCTATTTGGAGGGCTTGCGCTCGCGCATGGAGTTCTCGGCTTTCCGGAGTTGGGCGCTCGATTCGTGCGCTTCTGATATGCTAGCCAAAGTTAACCGCCCGATCGTACCGCGGGCCTAGGGGAAGGGGACCTCGATGGATGCCGCAGCCCGTACCGCCCATGATTCCGCCCTCCAGCCGTTCTCGGAGATGGAGCACTATAAGCATGCCGATGAGCTGCCGCCCGAGATTATGGCGGACAGCTACGATAAGCTGGAGCGCCTGTGCCTCAAATATATGAATGAGGACGACTTTTCTAAGGTGGAGCAGGCCTATTGTTTTGCTGCCGAGAAGCACTGCAACCAAAAGCGCCGCTCGGGTGAGATGTACATCAACCATCCCGTCGAGGTAGCCATCATTTTGACCGATCTCAAGATGGACTGCGATGTGGTGTGCGCCGCGCTGCTGCACGATACCGTCGAGGATACCGAGACCTCGCTTGCCGATGTTTCCGGCCTGTTTGGCGATACGGTGGCCGAGCTCGTCGATGGCGTGACCAAGCTCACCAACATCGAAGTCGACAGCATGGACGAGAAACAGGCGCTCACGCTGCGAAAGATGTTCCTCGCCATGTCCAAGGACATCCGCGTCATCATCGTTAAGCTTGCCGACCGTCTGCACAACATGCGCACCCTTGCGGCCCTGCGTGAGGACCGTCGCCTGTTTAAGGCCCGCGAGACCATGGACGTGTATGCGCCCCTGGCCGACCGTCTGGGCATGAGCTCCATTAAATGGGAACTCGAGGATCTGTCCTTCTTCTACCTTGAACCCGACGCCTACCAGCGCATCGCACGCATGGTGGCGGAGTCGCGCGAGGTCCGTGAGCGCTATCTGGCCGAGACCATCAAGACACTCACCGACGAGCTCAACCGCATTGGCCTGGAGGACTTTCAGATCAACGGCCGTTCCAAGCACTATTGGTCCATCTACCAAAAGATGAAGCGCAAGGGCAAGGAATTTTCCGAGATCTACGACCTGGTGGCGCTGCGCGTCATCACCCATTCGGTGCGCGATTGCTACTCTACGCTCGGTGCGGTGCACACATTGTGGCATCCCATGCCCGGTCGTTTTAAAGACTATATCGCCATGCCCAAGGTCAATAACTACCAGTCGCTCCACACGACGGTTATCGGCCCCACGGCTCGTCCGCTCGAGATTCAGATTCGTACCTACGAGATGCACGAGCAGGCCGAGTACGGTATTGCTGCCCACTGGCTCTATAAGAAGTCGGGCGGATCGTCCGCGTCTAAGACCAATGATGCCCAGCGCTTGGACGACCAGATTAACTGGCTCAAACATTCGCTCGATTGGGCTGCGTCTGATGAGATCACCGACGCCAAGGAATACCTGCATTCGCTGAAGGTCGACCTCTTCGATCAGGAGATTTTCGTCTTTACGCCCAAGGGCGAGGTCATGGCGCTTCGTGCCGGCTCCACGCCGCTCGACTTTGCCTACGCCGTTCACACCGAGGTGGGCAACCACTGCGTCGGCGCTAAGATCAACGGTGCGGTGGCGCCGCTCACGCACGAGATCAAGACGGGCGACCGCGTTGAAATCCTGACCAACAAGAGCTCCAAGCCGTCGCGTGATTGGCTCAAGATCGTCAAGACGCCTTCGGCCAAGTCAAAGATCCGCCGTTACTTCGCCGCCGCGACCAAAGACGATGACGCTGCTGCCGGCCGCGATATACTGGCTAAGGACCTGCGCAAGCGCGGATATGGCATCTCTACGCCACGATCCACGCGTGCGCTCAACGCCGTGGCGGAGCAGTTTAACTATAAGCAGCTCGAGGACCTGTTTGCCGCCGTTGGTGCGGGCAAAGTCGCCCCACGTGCCGTTGGCAATAAGGTCGAGCAAATCTTGGACCCCAAACCCGAGGAACAGCTCACCAAGGCCGAGGCTATCGCCGAGGTCGTCAAGCAGCCTGCCCGCGGCTCCAACCGCAAGCCGCAAAAGCGCGGCAAGAGCGCCAGCAACGGCATTATCGTCAAGGGCGAGAGCAGCAGCGGCCTGCTGGTCCGTCTGGCCCATTGCTGCAACCCCGTGACGGGCGACGACATCGTCGGCTTCATCACGCGCGGTCGTGGCGTTTCGGTGCATCGCGCCAACTGCCCCAACGTCAAGGGTCTTATGGAGCATCCCGAGCGCATGATCGATGTGGAATGGGACGGCGCTGCCGACACCCTCTTCCAGGTCGAGATCGTGGTCGAGTGCCTGGACCGCATGGGCCTGCTCAAGGATGTCACCATTGCCATTGGCGATGCGGGTGGCAATATCCTTTCTGCCGCCACGTCGACCAACCGCGAGGGTATTGCAACCCTGCGCTTTATGGTCGAGATCTCGGACGCGAGTGGTCTGGATCCGCTGCTGGCCTCTATCAGCAGCGTTGACTCGGTCTACGACGCGCGTCGCTTGATGCCCGGCGAGGGTGGAGCCCAGCTTAAGCGCCGCGTTTAGTCGCGACGAACGTGCCACATTATCGATATTCGCTACACTCGAGGCATCGTTTGATGCCTCGAGTTCTATAGAGAGGAGAGGGACATGAGTGCTGTGTCCTTGGATTTAACTCCCAAGGGATCGGTCGAGATCGAGACACTCGTAAACGGTCCCATTCAGACCAATAGCTATGCTGTCATTTCGGACAATGAGTGCGTGATTATCGACCCCGCATGGGAAGGCGAGCGCTTAGTGGGGCATATTCGAGCCGAGCATCCCGGCGTACGCGTGCTTGGCGCCGTATGCACTCATGGCCATGCCGATCATGTTGGCGGTATCGCTGGAGTTCGGGCCGCCGCTGGCGTTGACGCCCTGTACGAGCTGTGTGGCAAGGACGCAGCGGTGCCGCATGCGAACATCGAGGAACAGCGAGCTATGTGGGGCATTGAGACGCCCGACCCCGGGGAGCCGACGCGCCTGCTCGCCGAGGGCGATGCTATCGAGGTGGGCGATATCTACCTGCAGGTGATCGAGACACCAGGGCATACGCCGGGCGGGATCGTCTTGTTTGCTGCCACCGAGCAGGGGAACATTGCCTTTGTGGGCGACACGCTATTCCCGGGCAGCCACGGCCGCACCGATCTTGCCGGTGGCGACGAGGCGGCGATTCTGCGCTCGCTCTCCAAGCTCGCCCACATGCTTCCACCCGATACCGTTTGTTTGACTGGCCACGGTCCCTCGACCACTATGGCGCGTGAACTCATGTGCAACCCGTTCATGCGCTAGACAGTTTCCGTTTCCACCCAAGAGACTTCCGACTTCTGGGGAAATCGAGATTGTGGAACACCTTTCATAAACCTTGTATCTTTCTAATTGTCGGATAGATACGGGGAGGTGAAACGCTGGTGTTAGATTCACAGGTTCAAAAAGTACTTGACTACATAGAGGCTAATCACGATGTTTCGCCCGCTCGTCTTTGCGAAGAGTTTGGCGTGAGCGATCGCACGATTCGTACTTATGTCAAGAAGCTCAACGCTGTCCTCGAGCCTCAGGCCCATATCCATAAACACCGTGGCGGGGGTTATACCCTCAATATCAGCGATTGCGACGCATACCGCTCGATCAAGGACGATGCATCCAATGGGGGTCTCAAGTCAATTCCCTCTACGAGCGAGGGGCGCGTTGAGTACTTGCTGAACGACCTGTTGAGTCGCGTCGACTGGATCACCCTGGACGATCTTTCGGAGATCCTCTATGTATCCCGCAATGCTATTTCAGGCGATCTCAAGCGGGTTGAGGCACAGCTGGCCAAGTTCGATCTCAAGCTTGAACGGCGTCCTCATTACGGGATTCGCGTGAGCGGCTCGGAGATGTCGCGTCGCCTCTGCTTGGCAAGCATTACGCTCGACAAGCTTGCAGAGCATCGTGAGAGCGATTCTCAGAACCAGGTGACCCTCGACACGATTGCCACCTGTGTGAATGAGGTCATTGCCGAGGAAGGCTTCCAAATCAACTCAGCGGCCTATCAAAACTTGCTGGTTCATATCGCGGTCGCCATTTGGCGAATCCGCGAGCAGTGCTACGTCCCGCTCGAAGCCGAACATATTGAGAAGCTGCGTACAGCGCGCGAGTTTGCGGTGGCCGGTTGTGTGGCTTTGCGTATCGAGAAAGCTTTCGACATTCGGCTCCCAGAGGAGGAGGTTGCCTACATCGCCATTCACCTTGCGGGAAAGCAATCTCTGTATGCTAGTTCCGACGGTGCAGATGAAGGTCTCGTAATTTCCGACGAGGTTTGGGATGTGGTCACTGAGATGCTCGAGTGCATCTGGGATTCCTATCACTTTGATTTTCGCGGCGATCTTGAGCTCCGCATGAACCTCGCGCGTCATATCGTTCCGCTTGCCGTGCGTCTCAAATATCGCATGCATATCGATAATCCGCTGCTTGCCGATATCAAGGAGAGATTCGCGCTCGCGTATTCGATGGCACTCGATTCGTCGGTCATCCTTGCCGAGCACTACGGTAGTCGTCTTTCGGATGACGAGATCGGCTATATCGCACTCGCCTTCGCCTTGGCGCTTGAGCGCCAGAAGAGCGAGGTCCCACGTAAGAATATCCTCGTAGTGTGCGCGAGCGGACAGGGAAGCGCCAAGCTCCTTGAGTACCGATACCGCCAAGAGTTCGGTGCTCTCGTGGACAAGATTGTGACCTGCGATGCCTCCCATGTCGACAGTATTGATATGACGGGTATCGATTACGTTTTTACCACGGTGCCCCTGCATCGAGCGCTTCCGGTGCCCGTGCGCGAGGTGAGCTTCTTTCTCGATGCCGATGATATGCACGATGTTCGTGAGATTCTTGCCGGTGCAAATGTTACCGGTGACCTTGCACCTTATTTTTCGGCTGACCTTTTTGTCTCCGATATGGTCGCTGCAGACAAGAACGAGGTCATCTCAATTCTATGCGAGCAGGTCGCTGCCATGCGTAACGTGCCTGATGAGTTTAAGCAGCTGGTCATGCGTCGTGAGGAACTCGCGCAAACGAGTTTTGGCAATCAGGTCGCCATGCCCCATTCGGTCAAGGCCGTGACGGACGAGACGTTTGTTTGCGTTGGACTACTGCGCGAGCCGGTCGAATGGAACGGGCAGGCGGTACGGGCGGTCTTTCTCGTATCGGTTTCAAAGGCTAAGAACATGAAGCTTGACCGTTTCTACCGCAGTATGGCCAAGATGCTTACCAGCAAAGAGGCTATCCAGGAGCTTGTCGACAACCAGCGATGGGATACCGTCGTCAAGCTTTTGAATATGTATGGAAAAACAGACGACAACGAGTAGAAGGAGACACCGATGGACGAGAGCAAATATGAAAATGCCCTTCAGATCATTTTGCATGCGGGCAACGCCAAGTCCGCCGCGCTCATGGCGATCGACGCTGCCCATGATGGCGATTTCGAAGAGGCCGAGAAGCAGCTCGCCGAGGCGCAGTCCGAGATGAGCGCAGCCCACAAGATGCAGTTCGAGCTCACTCAGGCCGAGGCAAACGGCAACGAGGTCGATATCAACATCATCTTGATCCATGCCGAGGACCATCTGACGATGGCCATCATGGCGAGTGATTTTGCCGAGCGCTTCATCGAGCTTTATCGCGACAAGTACGAGGGCAAGTAGCCCCAAAATATCGAGTTTGGTCAATCAAGCGCCCAAGATGAGCGCTTTTGAAAGGAGTCCGTTATGAACATCATGTTGGCTTGCTGCGCTGGTATGAGCACCTCGCTCGTTGTGAGCAAGATGGAGGAGGCCGCTAAGGCCCAGGGCAAGGATGATTACAAAATTTGGGCCGTCGAGCAAGGCCAGGTTGCCGAGGAACTCGGAAACTTTGACGTTTTGCTGCTTGGCCCGCAGGTCCGCCATCTTCAGCGCAAGCTCACCAAAGTCGTTGACGGCAAAGCTCCCGTTGCCGTAATCGATCCGGTTGCCTACGGCAGCTGCGATGGCGCCAAGGTCCTCAAGCAGGCGGAGGACCTGGTCGCCAAGGCATAAGGGCTCAATAGCCCAAAATCGCCGCTGTGCGACTAGCACTCGACAGCGGTCTACATCCGAAAGCACGTCATTAACTTTCGAAAGCAGGTACATCATATGGCTTTCTCCGAGAAATTCGAAGATGTGATGATGGTTTTCGCAGAAAAAGTAGGCGACAACGTATATCTCTCCGCAATTAAGGATGCCTTTACCGCGTTTATGCCCTTCGTTATCGTGGGCTCTATGGGCACGCTGCTCAAGACGTTGGTCTCTTCCACCACGACGGGGCTTGCACAATGGGTGCCCGCGCTCGCGGGGCTTGAGCCGGCATTTTTCGCTATCAACTACTGCACCATGTCCTTCATGACGGTGCCCATCACCTTCCTGATTGGCCTTTACCTGGCCCGTGCCAAGAAGGCTCCGGAGTATCCGACGGCGCTCGTTTCCGTGGCGGCCTACATCTCCATGATTTGCACCTCCATCAAGGTCGACGGTGCCGGCACGGCTCTCGAGGCTCCGGTGTCTGGTCTGCTTACCACCCAGATGGGCGCCCAGGGTCTTTTCGTCGGCATGATTACGGCCGTTGTGTTCGGCTCGCTCTTCTGCTGGCTGTCTACGATCGACCAGATCAAGATCAAGATGCCTCCTTCGGTTCCTTCTGGTATCTCCCAGTCTTTTAACGTTATGATTCCGGTCTTTATCGTCCTCGTCGCGAGTGCCGTCTTCGGCCTTGGCTTCCAGGTCCTTACCGGCTCCTACATCAACGACTGGATCTACGGGCTTATGCAGGCTCCGCTCGAGGCGGCCTTCAAGACTCCCGCTGGCGTTATCATCATCGTTGTCGTGTCTCAGCTCTTCTGGGTTCTCGGTATCCATGGTGGTCTCATCGTTTCCCCGGTGCGCAACCCCATGTTCAATGCGGCAATCGCTGCCAACACCGCTGCCCTTGCCGCTGGCACCATGCCCGATTCCCCGTTCACCATGGGCTTCTGGAACTGCTTCGTCGCCCCCGGTGGCGCTGGTATGACCCTCTGCCTCATCATTGCTATTTTCCTGTGCTCCAAGCGCGATGAGGAAAAGGCTATCGCTAAGCTCGGCTTCCTGCCTGGCATCTGCGGCATCTCCGAGCCCGTCGTCTTCGGTATCCCTCTGGTCTTGAACCCGATCTACGCAATTCCGTTTGCTTTTGGTTCCGGTATCTGCGTTGCCATTGCCATGTTTGCAACCTCTATCGGCTTCCTGCCCTGCAACACCGTCGACGTTCCCTTCGGTGTGCCCATTCTTCTCAACGCTTTTGTCGGTCATGGCTGGCAGGGCGTCGTGGTCCAGCTCGTCGAACTCGTCGTGGGCGTCCTCATCTGGATCCCGTTCGTCCTCGCCAACAGCAAGCTGGCCAAGAAGGAGCAGGAAGAGGCTGCTCAGGCGTAATGACTACACCTATCGGCTGTCCGATAATCTGCCTGTAACTTCGAGGGGCGCGGTGCACGGGAGCGCCGTGCCCCTCTTTTTAACTAAGGAGATAACTATGAGCTACGTGTTCCCCGAAGGCTTTTTGTGGGGCGGTGCCACTGCTGCCAACCAGTGCGAGGGTGCTTGGGATGTTGACGGCAAGGGCCTTTCGGTCGCCGACTGCACCACCTATAAGCCCAAGGTTGACAAAAAGGATTACGCGGCGTTGCACGGGATCACTGATGAGCAGATCAGGGGGGCCGAGGCCTCGACCGATACCCATGTGTACCCCAAGCGTCACGGCATCGACTTCTTCCATCGCTACAAGGAGGACATTGCGCTTTTCCAGGAGATGGGCTTCAAGACGCTGCGCGTATCCATCCAGTGGACCCGTCTGTTCCCCACGGGGACAGAGGAAGAGCCGCTCCAGGCCGGTATCGACTACTACCGCGATCTGTTCCGCACTATGAAAGATGCGGGTATCGAGCCGCTTGTGACGCTTCATCACTACGAGATGCCGCTCTATCTGGCAAATCACTACGATGGGTGGGGCAAGCGCGAGGTCATCGACTTCTTCTTGCGCTTCTGTGAGGTCTGCTTTCGTGAGTTTGGCAAGTACGTGACCTATTGGCTCACGTTCAACGAGATCGACTCTGTGTTCCGTCACCCCTGGACCACAATTGGCGTTTGCACCGAGCGCTATCCCGAGGATAAGCGCGAGGAGCTTATCTACCAGTGCGTGCACAATCAATTTGTGGCGAGTGCCCTTGCCACCAAGATGCTGCACGAGATGGTTCCCAGTGCTCAGATGGGCTGCATGGTCACGCGCACCCTTACCTATCCCGAGAACTGCAATCCCAAAAACATGCTGCTTGCGCAGAAGGACAATCGCGATAACTACTTCTATAGCGATGTCCAGGTGCTCGGCGAGTATCCGCAGCATGTGCTCAACTATTGGAAACGCAACGGCATCCACGTTGAGTTTGGCATGGGCGACAAGGCTATTCTCAAGCAGTATCCGGTCGACTTTGTCTCGTTCTCTTATTACATGTCGATGGTTGACTCTATCGATGCGGATAAGCGCGAGAAGGTTGGCGGAAACCTTGCTACGGGCGTCAAGAATCCCTTCCTGCCCATTTCTGACTGGGGTTGGCAGGTCGACCCCGATGGCCTCACCTACGCATTGATCGACATGCAGGATCGCTACCATAAGCCGCTCTTCATCGTCGAGAACGGCCTCGGTGCCTACGACAAAGTCAACGAAGACGGCACGATTGACGATGACTATCGCATTGATTACTTCCGTGAGCATATCAAGGCTATCGGTGCCGCTATCGAGGAGGGCGTCGACGTGATGGGCTATACCCCGTGGGGGTGCATCGACCTTGTTTCGATGTCGACGTGCGAAATGGATAAGCGGTACGGCTTTATCTATGTCGACCTCGACAATGAGGGCAACGGTACCTGCGCGCGCTCTAAGAAGAAGAGCTTCGATTGGTACCAGAAGGTTATCGCCACCAACGGCGCTGACCTCGACTAATTTTCCTTCAGCAGGCATAAGGGCCGTCGTGACGACGGCCCGTTTCCTATAGAAAAGAGGACGACCATGGGTATTTTTCCTAAAGACTTTCTTTGGGGCGGCGCGACTGCTGCCAATCAGTTCGAAGGAGCCTGGGATGTAGACGGCAAGGGCCCGAGTTGCATGGATATGGCCACCAACGGCAACCATCACCACCCGCGCGAGATCACGCCCGAGCTCGATTCCAACAAGCTCTATCCCTGTCACGATGGTGTCGATTTCTACCATCACTACAAAGAGGACATCGCCCTGCTTGCCGAGATGGGATTCAAAGTCTTTCGTTTCTCGATGAACTGGCCTCGCATCTTCCCGACGGGATTCGAAGATGAGCCCAACGAGGCCGGTCTCGCGTTTTACGATCGCGTGATGGACGAATGCCATAAGTACGGCATCGAGCCACTCGTGACGCTGAGTCATTACGAGATGCCCTTTGCCATGTGCCAAAAGGTCGACGGCTGGGCTTCGCGCGAGGCTATTGACTGCTATGTGAAGTATGCCAAGACCGTCATGGAGCATTACAAGGGCAAGTGCCACTACTGGCTCACGTTCAACGAGATCAATTGCGGCATGATGTCCCTTGGCAATTACATGAGCCTCGGCATTCTCAATCCGGGCTCCTTTGACCTGCGCCACCAGAAAGATAACCCGCAGAAGCGTTTACAGGCGCTGCACCATCAGTTTGTCGCAAGTGCTCTTGCGGTCAAGGCGGGGCATGAGATCGACCCCGACAACAAGATGGGTTGTATGATCGCCTACATGCTGGCCTATCCACTCACGCCCAATCCTGCCGACGTCGAGCTCGCCCGCGAGCGCAATCAATATCGCAACTACTACTGTTCCGATGTCCAAGTGCGCGGCGAGTACCCCTACTTTGCCCAGCGTATCTGGGATGAGGAAGGCGTGACGCTCGATATCACCGACGAGGACCGTAAGGTTCTCAAAGAGGGTACAGTCGATTTCTATACGCACAGCTATTATCAGAGCCAGTGCGCAAGCACTGACCCTGCTGAGGAGACGAGCGGCAACCTTCTCGGGGGCGCCAAGAATCCTTACCTCAAGGAGACTGCGTGGGAGTGGCCTATCGACCCTATGGGTCTGCGCATCATGCTCAACCAGGTGTACGAGCGTTATCAAATCCCCATTATGGTGGTCGAGAACGGCCTCGGCTGCTGCGATGAGGTCAACCCGGATGGATCTATCGACGACGACTATCGTATCGAGTACCTGCGCGATCACATCAAGGCTATGGCCGAGGCCATCAAGGATGGTGTTGAGGTCTGGGGCTACACACCTTGGGGCTGCATCGACCTGGTGAGCAATGCCGATGGAGAGATGGCCAAGCGCTACGGGTTTGTTTACGTCGATAAGCACGATGACGGCACCGGCACTATGGAGCGCTCGCGTAAAAAGAGCTTCTACTGGTACAAGAAGGTTATCGAGACCAACGGCGAGGAGCTGTAATGGGAGGAGCGGTTGCCGCGCTTATCAACCAGATCGTCATCATGTTTATCCTGATGGCGATCGGCTATGCTCTCTACCGCATGAAGATTATCGACCGTAAGGGTACGAGCCAGATGGCCAATGTTGTCATCTACGTGGCGTATCCCTGCATTACGCTGAGAACTCTTATGGTCGACTTCGATCCCAACATGATCCGCGATGCGGGATTCTGCTTCGCGCTCACCGTCGTGGTCACGCTCATTTCGATTCCGCTCACGCGTCTGTTCTTTAAAAAGGAGGATGGCGTCGCCCGTTACGGCGCCATCTTCTCCAACAGCGGCTTTATTGGGGTTCCCATTGTTATGGGCGTGTTCGGGTCCGAATACGTTTTCTATCTCTCCATTGGGGTCTCATGCCTCACGTTTTTCATTTGGACGTATGGCGTATGGTTGGTTTCGGGCGATAAGAGCCAGATGTCGTTTAAAAACTGCATCACTAACCCCAATCTCATCATGATCTTGGTCGGTCTTGTTTGCTTTTTCTTTTCAATCCATCCGCCCGCGTTGATGGCGACGATCCTCGATGACCTGGGTGCGCTCAATACGGGCCTTGTAATGCTTGTGCTTGGAGCCTATTTGGCGCAGAGCGATATGCGCGCTGTCCTTACGAGCAAAAAGGCCTATCTCGTCAGCTTGGTGCGACTTGTCATCATCCCGGCGATTGTTGTCGGCTTGTTGGCACTCTTCCCGTGGATTGATGCCAAGATTCGCCTTACGATGCTCATCGCTCTCGGTGCGCCTGTCGCGTCGTTCGCGGCCATCTTGTCCGAGAAATACGGTGGCAACTATAAGTTTGGAATCGGTTTGGTGACGCTGTCGACGATTCTGTCGCTTGTCACCATGCCCATCATGCTTGAGCTCGCATCTTTGGTAATCGTATAGCTGGTTGGTATTTGGGCGTTGACAATAACGTCAACCCCCAAACTCGTCAACGGCCGTTCTGGGGCGGCAGGCGGTATAAAAAATCGCTAAAGTACCCATATTCGTGAACAAACGAACGTTTATGCTTGGGTATGCCGTGGTAAAATCTCAGGCGTTATTGGAGCAACCTTACAGGAGGTTTCTTTTATGCTCGTCAACGCAGCAGACATGCTCAAGAAGGCTGAGGCCGGCAAGTACGGTCTCGGTGCCTTCAACACCAACAACCTCGAGTGGACCCTGGCTATTCTCCAGGCCGCCGAGGAGGCCAAGTCTCCGCTGATCCTTCAGTGCACCGCTGGTGCCGCTAAGTGGATGGGCGGTTTCAAGGTCTGCGCCGACATGGTCAAGGCTGCCGTCGAGGCCACGGGCGTTACCGTTCCCGTCGCCCTTCACCTCGATCACGGTTCTTACGAGGACTGCTTCAAGTGCATCGAGGCCGGCTTCACGTCCATCATGTATGACGGCTCTCACGAGGAGACCTTCCAGCTTAACCTCGACCGCACCAAGGAGCTCGTTGAGCTTGCCCACTCCAAGGGCATGTCCATCGAGGCCGAGGTCGGCGGCATCGGCGGCACCGAGGACGGCGTGACCTCCAGCGGCGAGCTCGCTGATCCTGCTGAGTGCAAGCAGATCGCTGACCTGGGCGTCGACTTCCTCGCCTGCGGCATCGGCAACATCCACGGCGTGTACCCCGCCGACTGGGCTGGTCTTTCCTTCGAGCGTCTGGGCGAGATCAAGGCTCAGACCGGCGACCTGCCCCTCGTCCTGCACGGTGGCACCGGCATCCCCGAGGATCAGATCAAGAAGGCCATTTCCCTGGGCATCTCCAAGATCAACGTCAACACCGACCTGCAGCTCGTCTTCGCCAAGGGCGTCCGCGAGTACATCGAGGCTGGCAAGGATCAGCAGGGCAAGGGCTTTGACCCCCGCAAGCTCCTCAAGCCTGGTCGCGACAACATCGTTGCCCGCACCAAGGAGCTCATGGAGGAGTTTGGCTCCGTCAACAAGGCGTAAGTAGCGGTTTAACTTCCCGCCGGAGGCCCCGTTCCCCCTACGCTGTTTCCCTCGCGCTCACCTGGCTTCGCCAGAAGTCGCGCGACGGAATCAGCTCCGGGGAAACGGGGCCTCCTTCGTTAACTCGCTACAGGGTTACTGGGCTGAATTAAGATGGCTACTGGCTTTGCCAGAAGTCGCGCCAAGGAAGCAGTTCCGGGGGACGGGGCTTCCTTCGTTTAACGCCGCAGGGTTACGAGGCTGAATTTTTTATTTGACTACCGTTCAGCGGTGTTGATGGCTCCCTTGTTGGGGCTTTCTTTTTATCTCGCTACAATGGGCTTCAAGCGTTCTAGTGACTTGGAGTTTTGGTATGGCTGTTATTAATGTGCTGCCTTCGGATGGGAAGGTTATTGACGAGGGTCCAGTTGGTTGCTCTGCTGATGTTCGCTGTGATGACTTTCGTCATCTCGATGTTGGACTGCCGCCCGAGATTCTTCGTCTTAAGGATGCCGGGTATTTGACGCAGGCTGTTGCTGCCTGCGATCGCCTTTTGGAGCAGAACCCCGAGCCTTCGCTGGCTGCTTGTGTTCGTGCCGAGCGGTATCGCATGCTCGAGACGCCGCTTCATTTTTCGGTGTCGCGCGATCAGGCTATTACAATGATTCGCGAGGAGTGGCCTGAGTTTTCCGAGGAGCAGTTTGACGATCTGATTGACCGTAAGCGTATTGACTGGCGCTTTATCGATGGCGAGCTGTTCGTTCTCGACAACTTCCTCGATTCGCTTCGCGTATATCCCAAAGAGGTCCCCGGCATGCGTCCCGATCCTACGGACGGAATTGCACTGCGCAACGAGATGCTCAAGGAGATGGAGTCGCAAAACGGATTGGCTCGCGTCATTACGCTTAAAGCGTCTGTGTCTGTCCCCGGCGCTCTAGAGGGGGAGACCGTTCGCGCTTGGCTTCCCGTTGCCGCCACCTGCCGCCAGCAGTCTCGGGTCGAGATTCTCGACATGACGCCGGAGGGTGCTGTTGCTCCCGCGAACGCTTCGGCGCGTACCGCCTCGTGGTCTTCTTCGAGTGAGCGCTCATTCTCGGTGACCTATCGCTATCAAATTGATGCCGCTTATCGTGATGTCTATGGGGGTGCGCTTCCGGTGCATCCTTGCATGGACGCGCCACTGCCCGTGGACACCTCCGAGGACCGTCCGCACATTGCATTCACGCCGTATCTACAGCAGCTGACAGCCCGTGTCATTGACGGGCTCGAGGATCCGCTCGATCGCGCCCGTGCTATCTATGATTACCTGACGCAGTACATCGACTATCGCTATCAGCCGCCGTACTTGCTTTTGGGATCTATTGCCGATGACTGTGCGCATTCGCTCCGCGGCGATTGCGGCGTTATGGCGCTCACGTTTATCACCATGTGCCGTATCGCGGGCGTGCCTGCCCGTTGGCAGAGCGGCCTGTATGTTGCGCCCGATTCGGTGGGGCCGCACGACTGGGCTGAGTTCTATACGCCACAGACCGGTTGGCTTAACGCCGATGTTTCGTTTGGTTCTTCTGCGCGCAGAATGGGGGAGGAGCGGCGCCGTCGTCACTACTTTGGCAATCTCGACCCGTGGCGTATGGTGGCCAACAATCGATTCCAGGCAGAGTTTGAGCCCTCTTTCGACGGCATGCGCGAGGACCCTTACGATAACCAGATGGGTGAGGCTTCGGTCGACGGTCGTGGGTGCCGTCGGCGCGAGATGCTCCGCTCGGTCGAACTCATCGAAATGCTCGAAGTTCCATTTTCGGACTAATCAACAGAAAGCTGTGATAAACTAACTCACGCATTACGTGCCCGAGTGGCGGAATTGGCAGACGCAGTGGACTCAAAATCCACCGTTGGCAACAACGTGCGAGTTCGAGTCTCGCCTCGGGCACCATACATGCAAGCGAGTGTTCAAGGGGGTCGAGGCCCCCTTTTTCGTGCCGAACTCGCGTGAGCGCGCGGAGCGTTAAGCAAACAGGCCTGTGGCCTGTTTGTAGCGGAGCGTGGCGAGGGCGCTATGCGCCCGAAGCCCGGGGCTTCGCGAAGCGAAGGCCCTTCGAGTCTCGCCTCGGGCACCATACATGCAAGCGAGCGTTCAAGGGGGTCAAGGCCTCTTTTTTCGTGTACGTAATGTGATAACGCGCTGTACATGTTATTATTCGCAAGGCGTTGTTCCCGCAATGCCCTAAAGAGGAACCCGAGGGTTCCCACCTTTTGGCGCCAATGAGCAGCTGACTGGTCATACAACTTAGATTCCCTTCCTCAAATCGAGGAAGTCTATGTGTACGACCTGGTTGCTGAGAAGCGCCGGGTTATTTTTTTATGAATGGAGGTAGGGAAAATAGCTAAGTCTGATGACACCCGCATCAACGACGAGATCACTGCATCTTCGTGCCGTTTGATTGGCGTCGATGGCTCTCAGCTCGGCCTGTTCGCCATCCGCGATGCCCAGCGCGTCGCCGACGATCAGGGTCTCGACCTGGTCGAGATCGCTCCCAACGCGGAGCCGCCGGTCTGCAAGGTCATGGACTACGGTAAGTTCAAGTACCAGCAGGCCATGAAGGCCAAGGCTGCTCGTAAGAACCAGTCCAAGGTCGAGGTCAAGGAAATGAAGTTCCGACCCAAGATCGACGTTGGCGACTACGAGACCAAGAAGGGCCACGTTCTGCGTTTCCTCAAGAAGGGCGCACGCGTTAAGATCACCATCATGTTCCGCGGCCGTGAGATGGCTCACCCGGAGCAGGGCCTTAACGTTCTCGAGCGCCTCGCCGAGGATCTCAAGCCTTACGCTACGGTCGAGTCCAAGCCCAAGATGGAAGGCCGTAACATGCTTATGCTGCTCGCCCCGATTAAGGGCGCCTTCGATGAGGATAAAGCGGCAAGCGATAGCAAGTAACTAGTGTTCTGTAACCGATTAAGGAGTATTTCATGCCTAAGATGAAGTCCCACAGCGGCACCAAGAAGCGTTTCCGCAAGACTGGTACCGGCAAGCTTATGCGCGCCAAGGCTTTCAAGAGCCACATCCTGAGTAAGAAGTCCACCAAGCGTAAGCGTGGCTTCCGTCAGGAGACCGAGATTGCCGCTGCCGACCGCAAGGTCATCAAGTCGCGTCTCGCCTAAGTTCGCGTTCCCGTTTTCGTTTTACCATCTAGGAGTTGATAGAACATGGCACGTATTAAGCGCGCTGTTGCCGCCAAGAAGAAGCGCCGTACCGTTATGCACCGTGCGAAGGGTTACTACGGTGCCGCTTCGCGTACTTACAAGCATGCTAAAGAGCAGGTCCAGCACTCCCTGCAGTATCAGTATCGTGATCGCCGCAACAAGAAGCGCGAGATCCGTTCTCTCTGGATCACCCGTATCAACGCTGCTGCTCGCCTGAACGACATCTCTTACTCTCAGTTCATGCACGGCCTGAAGGTTGCCGGCATCGAGCTCGACCGCAAGGTCCTGGCTCAGATGGCCTACGAGGACATCGAGTCCTTCAACGAGCTGGCTGCCATCGCCAAGAAGGCTCTCGAGGCCTAATAGATTCTCTTGAATCGCTAGGGGAGTGTCGCGTTGTGCGCGGCGCTCCCTCTTTTTATCTGAAGCGCGGTTTACATTGCTAAAAGCGCGGGTAGATAGACACTTACAGGTGACCGATCTCTATATATTCCTGAACCAAAGGGTCATCATCTGATACGTGCGGAAGATCCGCACCAGTCTTTCTATTAGCTATAGAAAGCGATATGTTGTGTAGGACTTGTGAAGAGTGGAATTGACGTCCCACAGAGCTTCTCGGGTCTGGCAATATATCTCCTTGCCGCGCGGCCCGGTCGGACCGGATCAGCCGCAGAGCGTGCACCTTGAGAACCGGATACTGCGAGGATGGACACACCAGATGTGTCGCATCCGGGCAGACATCGAAC